>JAOZOH010000094.1 GCA_029933365.1 Desulfuromusa sp.
GTTGCCGGACCGGATACGTTTATTGCTGATATTATCGGTATCTCCGGAGGAGAGAATGTGGTCCCCAAAGGACCCTCTCGCTATCCAACCTGGAACACTGAGGCATTATTAGCTGCCGACCCGAAAACTATCATCGTTTCAACTTATCCGGGGCAGCCGATGCCAAAATATTTTTTCGACCATTGGCCACAATTGCAGGCGGTTCGCAATCAGCGGATTATCCAGATTGAAGCTGACTGGATCCACCGCCCGGGGCCAAGGATGATTCTTGGCATTGAAGCTCTGGCAAAAGCACTCCATCCAGGCATCTCACTTGATGAATAAATCAAAAACAGGACATAAACGCTGGCAGTGGAAATTACTTCTGTTGTTGTCGCCGCTATTGGCCATATTGATTTCACTCTCTGCAGGGAGCCTTGACCTTTCCTGGAACGAACTGTTTACTATTCTGTTCCACGGCTCGGGAAATGAAATTGAGGAGGTCATTATCTGGCAAATTCGGCTCCCGCGCGCGTTACTTGCCGGGCTGGTGGGGGCGGCTCTGAGCTTATCAGGGGTCACCTTCCAGGCGGTGTTACGAAATCCACTGGCCGATCCTTATCTCCTTGGGGTCTCTGGGGGGGCTGCGCTGGGTGCTGTCACCGCGTTGACCTGCGGCTTTCAATCCCCCATCATCATTCCACTGGCCGCTTTTGTCGGAGCGCTCAGTGCCCTGCTGCTGGTTTATCTAGTCGCACAAGCCCACACCTGTTCCTCCCATACTCTGATTTTAGCCGGGGTGATGGTCGGTAGTTTGGCTGCAGCACTGTTATTGTTCCTCCTTTGGCAAGCTCCAGCCGATGCAACCCGACAGGCAATTTTCTGGCTGGCGGGTAATCTTTCACTGGCTGACCCGGATTGGCTTTCCTGGGGCTGGCTGTGGGTTGTCATTGGCTTTCTGTTGCTCTGGTCACAATCTCTCAATCTGGATCTGCTCACTCAGGGAGAGGAAACCGCAGCAGATCTGGGGCTGCACGTCGGCAGAACCCGTCTGATTCTGTTTACTCTGGCCGGAGCCCTGACCGCCTGTGCTGTTGCCTTGGCCGGGCTGGTCGGCTTTGTCGGTCTGGTGATTCCACACATCTGTCGTTTACTCTGGGGACCGGGACATCGTCTGCTACTCCCTTTTTCTGCATTGCTTGGAAGTACTTTCCTCATCATTGCCGACGCCATCGCTCGGAGTCTCTACGCTCCTGCAGAAATTCCAGTCGGTGTTGTCACTGCGTTACTTGGGGCCCCTTTTTTCCTCTATCTGTTGCGGCGTAAAGGAGGGGGAGTATGATTCAGATCAATAATCTTTCCTTCTCTTTTGCAGCGACGGAGATATTCAGCAATCTTAATTTCAACATCAACCGAGGAGAAATCCTTTCGATCATCGGCCCGAATGGGTGTGGCAAATCGACTTTATTACGCTTACTGCGCGGCAGCCTCAAAGCACAATCCGGTGAGATTCTTTGGGAGAAAATTCCGGTCGGACAGATTCCCGCCAGAGAGATGGCCCGCCAGGTTGCGGTCGTGCCCCAATCATCGACCATATCTTTTCCCTACAAGGTGCGAGAACTGGTTGCTATGGGTCGCTATCCACACCGGAAAAACCTCCTCACTTTTCAGGATAAAACCGACCTGCAAGCGATTGAACAAGCGTTGGTCATGACCGACCTTCTTCCCCTGGCAGAGCGCCCCATCACGCAATTGAGTGGTGGAGAGCTGCAGCGCGTTTTGCTGGCGCGAGCGTTGGTGCAAAACAGCTCAGTATTATTTCTGGATGAAGCAACCAGTCACTTGGATATCGATCATCGACTGGAACTGACAGAATTATTAGTGCGATTAAATCAGGAACAGCAAATAACTATCGTCCAGATCAGTCACGATCTCGACCTGGCCTCTGCTATTTCACAGCGCATCCTGTTATTGACCGAGCATGGCAAGATTGCCGCTATCGGCTCACCTGAAAAAGTGATGACTGCTGCAAATCTGCAACGGATTTTCCGCGTTGATGTCAGGGTTGACAGCAATCCTTTCACTGGTACCCCGCAAATCGTCCCGTTGATCAACAATTCAACTCACCAGCTGAAGCATCTTAAAGTTCACCTGATTTGTGGCGGTGGAAGTGGGAAAAATCTGTTGCGCCGCCTCCATCTGGCCAAAGCGGAAGTAACCACCGGACCTCTCAACCAGGGAGATTCGGATGAAGCTGTCGCTACAGCGCTGAACATGCCAGTTGTACAAGAAATGCCATTCAGCCCATTTTCGGCAAAAACTTTGGCCACGACCGCGAAGTTAATCGAACCAACAAGTATCCTGGTTATCACAACTCAATGGTGGGGTGCAGGCAACTTCCCCTGCCTCGATCTGGCCGAAACAGCGATTAAACAAGGGACACCGGTTTACCTGCTGGCGCAGCAGCAGGAACAAGACTATACCGGCGGCAAAGCTTGGGAGAGAATTCAACAGTTAGAACGGCAAGGAAGCAAATCCGTTCGCAATGAAGAACATTTACTCGAGGAACTTTCACACCTGACAACTTTAAGTATTTGACAGAAATACCGGGTTAACATATATATTAATGAAGAATAGAACGTGGTTACATCTCCAGTATCAAAAAATGCCAAAATAGTGTATTTTTTTGTGCTAAGATTGTACTTGCAATTCTGCTTTGATTTTTTTTCGTAGTTCAACACTCTAACAGGAGGATTAACGCATGAAACTTACGAAAACTCTGGTTCTGATTCTCAGTCTCTGCTTGATGCTGGTCTCCTTTGCCCATGCGGGTAAAGACCTTGATGCGGTTAAAAGCAAAGGATTCATTCAAGCTGGTGTCAACGGCTCGGTCTTCGGCTTTGGAATGCCTGATGCAAAAGGTAACTGGGCAGGTCTCGATGTAGATACCGCTCGTGCTATTGCAGTGGCAATCTTTGGTGATGCCAGCAAAGTCAAATTCACCCCGCTGTCAGCACAGCAACGTTTTACCGCCCTGCAATCAGGTGAGATTGACGTCCTGACCCGTAATGCGACCCAGACTTTGAGTCGTGAGACCCAGCTTGGGCTCAATTTTGTCTCGGTCAACTACTACGATGGTCAAGGGTTCCTGATCTCAAAAAAACTTGGGGTTAAAAGCGCTAAAGAACTTGATGGAGCAACCGTCTGTGTTCTTCCTGGAACCACCACTGAGCAGAATGCTGCTGACTATTTCCGCACCAACAATATGTCCTGGAAACCTGTTGTCATTGAATCAACCGCAGAGCTGGCTAAAACATTTTTCGCCGGCCGTTGTGACGTATTGACCTCTGATGCTTCCCAATTAGCAGCTACCCGTGCCATCGCTGCCGATCCTAAAGGCTACATCATTCTTCCTGAAATCATTTCCAAAGAGCCTTTGGCACCTGCCGTACGTCATGGTGACGACCAGTTCAGAGATATCGTCGACTTCACGGTTCTGGCAATGATCAATGCTGAAGAACTTGGCATTACTTCCAAAAATGTTGATAAAATGCTCAAGAGTAAAAGCCCGGTTATCCAACGTTTCCTCGGAGTCTCCGCAGGGAATGGCAAGTCTCTCGGTCTGGACGAAAAATGGGCCTATAACATCATTAAGCAGATTGGTAACTATGGTGAAGTTTTTGAGCGCAATGTAGGCGTCAACACAAGCCTGGGTCTTGAGCGTGGTCTTAATGCTCTTTGGACCAATGGTGGTCTGATGTACTCTCCTCCATTCAAATAATTATTTATTGTAATTTGATTTGCCGCCGCCGAAACTTGACTGTCTCGGCGGCGCCTTTTTTCCTTTCTCAGGAACGATAATTTGAAGCCGCAAGATAAATTTACAGCAGCAGACACAGTCGAGGCAGCAGTCCCTTTCTGGCGTGATGCAGGAAAGCGGGCGATCGGGGTGCAAATTATTGCCCTCTTTGTTGTCAGTGGTATCAGTTACTATCTGTTTTCCAACACTCAGGCTAACTTGGCTCGCCAATCAATTGCTACCGGATTTGGTTTTCTCGGCAAAGAAGCCTCTTTTGAGATTGGTGAATCGCTGATCCGCTATTCAGCTGCTGATAGCTATGCCAGAGCTCTGTTGGTTGGGGTGCTCAACACCCTGCAAGTGGCTTTTATCGGCATTGTTCTAACAACAATTCTTGGCAGTTTTGTCGGGATAGCACGGCTCTCCAGCAATTGGCTCCTTTCAAAAGTAGCCGCTGTATTTATTGAAGTTATGCAGAATATCCCAATCCTGCTACAACTGTTTTTCTGGTATGCCATTTTTTATGAGTCTTTTCCTGCACCACGCCAGGCACTAAATCCAATCAAGGGCATTTTTCTCTGTAATCGGGGATTTATTTTCGCGATTCCAGAAGCTCACAGTGCTCACGCAGCGATGGGTTGGATGTTTCTTGCTGTATTGATCGGCGGCTGGTTTTTGAACCGCTGGGGATACCAACGACAAGAACTGACAGGACAAGCATTTCCTGCGGGCCGGATCACTGTCGCCCTGGCAATATTTCTCCCCTTACTGATCTGGGCTCTTTATGGTGCTCCAACCGCAATGAACACACCGGAACTACGCGGTTTCAACTTCACGGGTGGGCTGACGTTAAGCCCGGAGTTCATTGCCCTGTTGCTAGGTCTTGTTCTCTACACATCGGCCTTTGTTGCTGAGATTGTCCGGGCAGGGATCCAATCTATCAATCGGGGGCAAATTGAAGCAGCCAAAGCTATCGCTCTGCGCCCAGGACAGGTTCTCCATCTGGTTATTTTTCCCCAGGCATTGCGAGTGATTATTCCACCACTGACCAGCCAGATGCTCAACTTGACGAAAAATAGTTCCCTGGCTGTTGCTATTGGTTATGCCGATTTTGTTGCTGTGGCCAACACCACTATCAACCAGACAGGACAGGCCATTGAAGGGGTAGCCATGATCATGGTGGTTTACCTGTTCTTCAGTCTGTCAACCTCTGTTTTCATGAACTGGTACAATAAACATATGGCCCTGGTGGAGAGATAAGACATGAGCGAAACAACCACGGCCAGAAGAGCACGATTAAAACCACCCATCAGCAATGTTGGTGTCATTGGTTGGTTGAGAAACAACCTGTTCAGTACCTGGTACAATTCACTGCTGACTTTTATTATGTTGGGGATGCTCGCATTAACGCTGCCTCCAGTCTTTCAGTGGGCATTTATCGACAGCCTGTGGAACAGTTCAGCCGAAGCGTGCCGCAATATTGATGGCGCTTGCTGGTCGGTTGTCCCCCACAACTTCAGATTCATTATTTTAGGTTTTTACCCCGAAGGTCAGGAATGGCGACCGATCCTCGCCATGGCATTATTGCTGGGACTAGTGATCTACTCCAAAGAACGCTCCCGCTGGAAAAATTCTCTTGCCTGGCTCTGGCTGATCAACCTGATCATTATGGGAACCCTGATGTATGGTGGGATCTTTGGCATGCCGGTTGTTGAGACGTCTCAATGGAGCGGGTTACCACTCACCCTGGTTCTCTCTTTCTTCGGCATGGTTGTCGCCTATCCACTGGGAATATTACTGGCTCTCGGGCGGCGTTCAAAGATGCCGGCAATCAAAACCCTATGCGTTGTCTATATTGAAATGATCCGTGGGGTTCCGTTGATCAGCTTGCTGTTCATGTCATCAATTATGTTTCCCCTGTTTCTCCCGGAGGGGGTGACTATCGACAAAGTACTGCGTGCCCTGGTCGCTATTATTCTATTTACTGCCGCCTATATTGCCGAAGTCGTTCGTGGTGGCCTGCAAGCCATGCCCAGAGGGCAATATGAAGCAGCAGACTCCCTTGGGTTAAACTATAGTCAGACCATGCGGTTGATTATTTTGCCTCAGGCACTAAAAATTGTTATCCCACCGTCGGTCGGTATCTTGCTTTCAGTCTTTAAAGATACCTCCCTGGTTGTCATCATCGCCCTATTCGATGTACTAAAAACAACCATGGTGACCCTTTCCAATCCCGACTGGGCCGGTTATTCAAAAGAAGCTTATATTTTTCTGGCGCTACTTTATTTTGTTTTCTGTTATGCCATGTCAAGTTACAGCCGCAGGTTGGAAAAAGAGCTACATACCGGACATTGAACCATGTCCACAACAAGTGAGATTGTCATGAACGATTCCCCTAAAAGTGTTAGTCCTGAAGCTGCAGCCAAGCCGATCATCGAAATTATTGGGATGCATAAATGGTATGGAGATTTCCACGTTCTCAGCGATATCAACCTGCGGGTGCAACCGCAGGAAAAGATTGTTATCTGCGGCCCTTCAGGCTCCGGAAAATCGACCTTAATCCGCTGTATCAACCGATTGGAAGAACACCAGCGTGGTCAGATCATCGTCAATGGAACTGAATTAACCAACGATCTTAAGAATATCGAAAAGGTGCGTGCTGAAGTCGGCATGGTATTCCAGCACTTCAACCTGTTTCCTCACCTTACCATTGTAGATAATCTCACTCTCGGTCCGATCTGGGTGCGTAAAACCCCCAAGAAAGAAGCTGAAGAGCTTGCCATGATGTACCTGGAAAAGGTACAGATTGCCGAACAGGCGCAGAAGTTCCCTGGACAGCTTTCAGGTGGACAACAACAACGGGTCGCTATTGCTCGTAGTCTCTGTATGAATCCAGAAGTCATGCTGTTTGATGAACCAACCTCAGCGCTTGACCCAGAGATGATCAAAGAAGTTCTTGATGTTATGATTGGTCTGGCCGAAGAAGGGATGACCATGCTGGTCGTCACCCACGAGATGGGTTTTGCTAAAAGTGTCGCTGATCGGGTCATGTTTATGGATGACGGTGAGATCGTTGAACAGAACAGCCCGGACGTGTTCTTTGATAATCCTCAGCATGAACGTACCAAGCTATTTTTAAGTCAGATATTGTAAAAGACTAAGTCAACACCTCTGTCAAAAAGGGGTGTTGACTTAGACTCCCTCTCCCCTCTTAATGCTCAGCAAAATACTTAACGGCTCCCGGATGAAGTTTTATTCCAGAAGCACCCTTTCGCGCGGTATCCACAGAAAATAGAGATAACGCAGGATGGGCAGACGCCAATTGTTCTTTATTTTCATCAATGACTTTAATGATTTTATAAACGCTTTCCTGATCAAGATCGCTAGAAGCAACCAGCATGGCACGCGTACCAAACGTAGTGACCTTCTCTGGATGAGAAGGATAAATACCGCCAGCAAGCTCAATTTTCCAGAATTCCGGATGTTCCTCAATCATTTTATCAATATCACTATCAGCCATATCCATCAGCTCGCCATTACAAGTTTTAAGCAGCCGGCGTAAAGAAAAGTCGGGATGCTGGCCGACATAGACCATCGCCTGCATGGTTCCATAACAAAATGCTTTTGTATCCTGAGATTTTATCGGGGGAAGAGCACCGACAAGGCTAAAATCTTTTCTCGACCATTTTTTTGCCTGCAGAATTGCTTCCACCGACAGGTACTGAAGCGATTGTGGGTTTCCAGCATTAATTCGCTTTCCTTTCAGATCTTGCAATGAATCAATCCCGGCATCATTTCGAACAATCAATGTAATGGGAATTTCATACAGCGGCGCAACAGCACGTAAGTTATCATAGCTGATATCCATAAATTTAAAATTACCGGTTTTGTTGAGAGCATCAAACAGCACACGTGAGTCGATTAAACTCAGGTCAAGAGAGCCACCCTGTAGGTTGGTTAGATTATGAACTCCATCAGGTGCTGATACCTGCTGACAGTGAATATTCTCGCCTTGAGTGTTAATCATGCGACAGATCATCCGACCGGTAAAATAAGAAAATGATCCGGGGGCTTCTGTACCTAAAAGAATATCGAAGGCATGAACAGAAACAGGAAACATACATGTACCAATAATAAGAGATAAACAGAGGACCCTCAGTCGCCGGTAAAACAAGCCAGCCCAGCTGGTAAACGTAAACTTTTCAGTCAACATATCTTCCTCCTTTTAGAAGCCACTCATTTCAACAGTAATTCCCACACTTTTATTTGCCTTACATACGCCCCATACTGAGACATAATCATTATAACAACAATTTATGAGGTTTCCACTTTTCAGAAAAAACACGTTGTAGTTAGCCAGAAATATCTCAGATAAAACCACAGGATTGCATAAGCAAACAGGTAACTCTGACTCATATTTGACAGAAGGAAGCAGTTGCAGTATATCACTGTTAATGAAAGACTTTCTTAGTATGTCCCGAGCAAAACTCTTTTCCACTTCAGGAGAAGTTTATGAGAGTGACAGAAAAAAAACGGATCCTCGTTGCGGATACCAAAATTTTCAACCTGGCAACTCTGATCGGGACTTTAAAGGATGATTACCACGTCGTTGTAGCTAAGAATGGTGCGGAAGTCTTCAAACAGCTGAAGAAAAATCAAGTTGATATGATTCTTCTCGACACTCGATTTCCCGACATCGATGGGTATGAAATTTGTCGACAACTGAAAGCTGATAAACAAACTGAAGAAATTCCCGTCATTTTCATTACCGCTCAAAATTCTGTCACTGCTGAAGAAAAAGGGTTTGAAGTTGGTGCGGTTGATTTCATTGCCAAACCCTTCAACGCACCGACAGTCACTGTCCGTATCAAAAACCAACTGAAACTCAGTGCTGCAACTCAGGAGCTAAAGCGCCTGAACCAACTCGCCCTTGATGCAAATCCCAATACAGGTCTGCCGGGAAATAATAGTATTTTTAATGCAATTCAGCGGGTTATCACACAGAAGGAAGCCGTGTGTATTGTTTATGCAGATCTGGATTACTTCAAAATTTACAACGATACCTACGGCTTTGCCCGGGGGGATGATGTCATTATCTTTACTGCAAATGCCATTAAAGTTGCTTTGCAGACTGCCAGTTGTGATGATGCGTTTCTGGGACATATCGGGGGGGATGATTTTGTCTTTATCGTTCCAACAGCAAAATGTATTGCCGTTACTGATGAGATTATCCGCCGCATTAATTTGGAAATTGGAGATTTTTACAGTACGGAGGATAAAGAAAGGGGTTATGTGACTGCAATCAACCGCGAAGGGGAAGAGAAACAACACCCATTGGTCAGCCTCAGTATGGGTGGTATTGATTTATCGCAACGCAAAGTGGCAACAGCACTTGAGGTTATTGATATTTGTACTGAAATGAAAAAAGCCGCAAAAAAGCAACCGGGCAGCAATGTCCTTATTTGTATGCGGCATTAAGATTCAATGGCCTCAAATCGGTTCATCTCAATATTTTTTCGCGACCTTTCTGGATCAAAAATCTGTCCATTCATAGCAATCCACACACCTGCGGGTAATAATTGAACAGCTGTGATAGCACTGGCAATATTGTAGATAGCATCGGTAAACCGGAATCTAGCTGGCTGCATAGCCCCAGTCAGAACGATAGTTTTTCCGCTGACGTCGCGGAAAAACTTAGCCGTCTCTACCATTGTGTCTGTTCCGTGCGTAATGACAATTTTATCAACCAAACTTTCGCTCACTGCACTCTTTATCAATTCACGGTCTGCAGCATTTAAATCAAGGCTATCTTTGCGCAACAATGGCGTAATTTGATAATCGATTGTTAAATTCGCATCACGCAAAACCTCACCAATCTGGGGTTCACCAATTTCGAAACTGCTTTTAGCATCAAAATAAATCTTGTCGATGGTTCCACCTGTGGTCATGATTTCGATTTTCACAGTGCGTCCTCTGCTGCTATTCGTGGGGTTTTATAACCAAAGCATGCCCCGACAAGAGGGCATCAACAATTTTTTTCCGCCCGCTGGTCACCAATCTTTGGATTGTACCACGTGAAATACCCATTTCCACCCCTGCTTCTGCTTGAGTCATGGCATCCCGATCACAAAGTGAGACCGCTTCTAACTCATCAGCATCAAGCTCAACCACGTCCAATTTTGCTAGAGGGGTTCCTGCAGGTTTAAACATATGATCATTGGGTCGTCTGGTAGGGCAACATCTTCTCGGTTTTCTCGGTCTAGGTGACATAAAAAAATTCCAGTTAAAGGGCTGCGTTGATAGCAGAGATTAAACTGTTACACACAGCCTCATTGATCTCGGGAAAATCGGCGTCATCAACCAGCTCTGCAACGAGCCTCCGACCGAAACGTAGCATGCGTACTTGAGTTTTATTATTTTTGCTGAAAACAACAATGAATTGGGGAAGGAAAACTGCCCGTTCCAGGTTTTCAGACAATGATTGTGCAGCTTTTTTAGGAGCACAAACTTGCACCATGTGTAGATCAAATCCTTCAGCCAGCGCAACACCCTGATAACCGAAATGATGCACCATTTCCATCTTCTCTTCATTATGAATAATGAAACCATGCATTGCCATTGATTTACCAAGAGTGCTGATAAAATCGACAACACCCTTATCCGTCTCAGCGCGAAAAACATCTGTAGACATGATATTTGTCCTTTTATAATATATATCATCATATTTTGTGCATATGCACGATACGGTTATTGCCATAGAAAGTCAATATAAGGGCTCGACTAAGGATATGCCAAATCCGCAGATATTTCAGCAACAAATAAATGGCCTTAATAATTATGCACCACAAGCATCTTCTCTATACTTTCTAAGAAATCAATAACGATAAAACAGTTGTTTTTTTTCTCATTATGAAAAATAATGTGTTGTTGATTTACATCTATTCTCGTTGCTTGTACTAAATGGAGAAATGGATCGCTACGAATTTAAGAAAGAAATGTTTCCGCCAATACCTGGCTAGCAAATCAGTGGCGGATTTTTATTTTTCTTAATTGTTGCGTAAAACATCATTCTATCAATCACCCCAAGAGGAGGAACCATGAAACGATT
>JAOZOH010000252.1 GCA_029933365.1 Desulfuromusa sp.
TGTGGTAATTTCCAAATTTGCTCATTGTATTCCTGCATGGTCCGGTCAGCAGAAAATTTCCCTGCGGCAGCCGTATTAAGAATACTCATCCGAATCCACAGTTGCTGATCCTGATAGGCCGCTGCCACCCGTTCCTGAGCGTCAAGATAACTGACAAAATCAGCGGCAACCAACCATGGATCATGCGGATTTTCTATTGCCTGAATCAGCAGATCAAATATTCCCGGCTCAAATTGATTAAAATGCCCGCTTCTCAATAATTGCATCACCCGGTTCAAATCATCGTTAGTGGCAATGATCTCCTGTGGGTCATAATTTTTACGCTGTTCTTCAGCCTCTTCTGCCGTCAAGCCGAAGAGAAAGAAGTTCTCGGCACCAACCTCCTCACGGATTTCAATATTTGCACCGTCCAGAGTACCAATCGTCAATGCTCCATTCAACATGAACTTCATATTTCCGGTTCCCGATGCTTCCTTTCCAGCGGTAGAGATTTGTTCTGACAAATCTGCACCGGAGCAGATCACCTCCATCGCAGAGACACAAAAGTTGGGCAAAAAAGCAACCTTCAACTGATCACCAATTGCCGGATCATTATTGACCAGAGTGGCCACGTTATTAATCAACTTAATAATCCGCTTTGCCATAGCATACCCTGGCGCCGCCTTGCCCCCGAACAGTACACAACGGGGCGTCCAACCGTCCGCATCACCCCGCTTAATCCGATCATACAGGTGGATAACATGTAAAATGTTCAGCAATTGACGTTTGTATTCATGGATTCTTTTAACCTGAACGTCAAACAGGGAATCGATGGGAAACTCAATGCCGCAATCTCTCTTGACCATATCTGCCAGACGTTGTTTGTTGTGCTGTTTCACCTGCTGCCATTGCTGACAGAAAGTAGGATCTTCCACTAAAGGGTTCAAACGGCTTAACTCACTCAAATCAGTGATCCAATGGTCACCAATTTTTGCACTGATCAAATCACTCAATTTTGGATTTGAATAAGCAAGCCAGCGCCTCTGAGTCACCCCGTTGGTCTTATTATTAAATTTCTCTGGCCAGAGTTCGTAAAAATCACGAAATAACCCTTCCTGTAATAGCCGCGAATGCAATTCCGCCACTCCGTTGACCGAAAAGCTGCCAACAATTGCCAGATAAGCCATCCTCACTTGTGGTTCAGGACCTTCTTCAATCAGTGACATGCGTCGCTGCCGGGCAATATCTCCGGGCCAACGCTCAGCCACTTGCTTCAAAAAACGGGCATTAATTTCATAAATAATTTCCAGCAGACGTGGCAATAACTGCTGGAACATCCGTACCGGCCATTTTTCCAATGCTTCTGGCAACAGAGTATGATTTGTATAAGCCATCGTCGCCCGGGTAATTTCCCAAGCTTGATCCCAGCCTAAACCTTGCTCATCCATGAGCAGACGCATCAATTCAGCAACCGCACAACTCGGGTGAGTGTCGTTCAATTGAAAACAGTTCTTTTCTGCAAATTGGCTCAGATCAGCTTGTTCAGTAATGAGCCACCGGGTCAGAACATCCTGCAAACTAGCTGAAGCGAGAAAATACTGTTGCTGCAAGCGCAACTCCTTCCCATTTTCACTGCTATCATTGGGATAGAGAACCATGGTGATTTTTTCTGCATCATTTTTGTTTGCCACTGATCCGGTATAATCGCCACTGTTAAATTCTTCCAGATCAAACTCCTCCGTCGCTTCCGCCTTCCACAGACGCAGAGTATTGACGGTACCATTCCGATAACCGGGAATCGGGACATCGTAAGGGATCGCGATAACATCTCGGGTATCAACCCAACGCATCCGGATTCTTCCTGTCACATCAGTAGAAGATTCACTGTGGCCACCAAACTTGATCCGCTGGCAGTATTCAGGCCGTTTAATCTCCCAACAATTATCAGTTCCCAACCAGTGATCCGGTTCTTCGACCTGATAACCATCGGCAAAATGTTGTCTGAACATCCCATATTCATAGCGGATACCATAACCCTGCACCGGCAATTGCAAAGTTGCACAACTATCCAGAAAACAGGCTGCTAGACGTCCCAGACCACCATTCCCCAAACCGGCATCCGGTTCGATATCAGCCAACTCCTCCATTTCCAGACAGACATTTGACAACGCTTTAGTGAGTTCATCTTTAAGGTCAAGGTTCAACACCGCATTCCCGAGAGCCCGACCCATCAGAAATTCCAGAGATAGATAATGGGTTCGCTTGCAACCACTCTCTTCATAGGCATAGCGGGTGTTTTTCCAACGCTCCATCAAACGGTCACGAATCAGCAACGCCAAAGCCTCGTAGGCATAGTGGGTCAAGCGACAGCTACGGTCACGCCCTAAACTGTTCATATAATAGTGGCGAAAACCGCTCTCTAGAGCTGCAGAATCCATCCCCAGGGGGGGGAGTTCAGCCAATTCAGGACAAGACGTACTATGTTTAAAACGGGTAAAATTCATGAGAGGTTCCTTCTCTTTCAACAAATTTATATCAATCTAATGTGCTACTGCCCAATTATCTCCGGTTCCAATATCCACTTTCAATGGAAGATCAAGGGGAACAGCTGTTTCCATCTCAACTCTGATAAGCTCACGAACCTGCTCAAGCTCTCCCTTCGGAACTTCAAAAACCAGTTCATCATGGACCTGCAGCAACATTCTTGCCTCCAATTTTTCTGCACCGAGGCGGCGATCAATATTCACCATCGCAACCTTAATGATATCAGCGGCACTCCCCTGGATTGGATAATTAATTGCGTTTCGTTCAGCATAACTACGTACCGCACCATTTTTACTGG
>JAOZOH010000095.1 GCA_029933365.1 Desulfuromusa sp.
CTGGTGGCGCTATGTTTCGATGCCGGATCTGGTGCAGATTGTTAAAGCAAGCTTTTTGGGTTCACTCATTTTTGTTGTCTATGCAGTGCTTGTTTACCGCCTGGATCAAATTCCCCGTTCGGTCTTAATTCTGGATGGTATCTTTTGTTTTCTGGCGATTTCTGGTATCCGTTTCGCGACACGCGCTTTTCGTGAACATTATCTCCCTTTGCGGCAAGGGACAGAATTACGGCAGACGCGTGCGTTAATTGTTGGTGCCGGGGATGCGGGTCAGTTGATTGCGCGGGAGGTTCGTTCAAATCTGCAACTGGACCTTGATGTGGTTGGTTTTATTGATGATGACCCGGTTAAGAGAAAGGGAACATTTCAGGGATTGAATGTGCTTGGCTCACAAGTTGATCTGAACAGAATTGTCAATGAACGCGGTGTGGATGAAATTATTATTGCGATTCCTTCTGCTTCGGGCAAAGAAATCCGGGAGATTGTTGAGCGGTGTCGGGAATCCAATGTGCGGTTTAGAATTTTGCCAGGGGTCGGTGAGTTGATTGATGGACGGGTTTCAATTCAACAGATTCGTGATGTTGATCTGAATGACTTGCTGGGACGCGAACCGATTTTTCTGGATGAGGTGCAGATTAACCATTATCTCCAGGGCAAAAGAGTCCTTGTGACTGGTGCTGGTGGGAGTATTGGTAGCGAAATCTGTCGCCAGGTCGCCCGTTTTAATCCGCAGAAATTGATTCTATTTGAAAATGCCGAAACTCCATTGTTTTTGATTGAACAAGAGCTAACCCAGAAATTTCCGCAGTTGTCGATTGTCCCAATTATCGGTGATGTGCGGAATCGCTCGCGTGTCAGTGTTATTTTTGATGAGCAGATGCCACAGGTGGTGTTCCACGCAGCGGCTTATAAGCATGTGCCGATGATGGAAATGAATCCGGCTGAAGCTGTAAATAACAATGTTCAGGGGACGCGTTTGCTGGCTGATGCAGCTGATTATGTTGGAGTAGAAAAATTTGTCATGGTGTCCACAGACAAGGCAGTACGCCCTACCAATGTGATGGGAACCACGAAACGTGTGGCTGAATTGTATGTCCAATCCCTGAATAAAAAGAGTAATACCCGTTTTGTCACGACCCGGTTTGGAAATGTCCTGGGCAGTAATGGCAGTGTGATTCCAACCTTTAAGGAGCAGATCGCAAAAGGTGGACCGGTCACGGTGACCCATCCCGAGGTCACCCGTTTTTTCATGACGATTCCCGAAGCAACCCAACTTGTCCTCCAAGCTGGCAGTATGGGGAGCGGTGGCGAGATTTACTTGTTTGATATGGGGAATGCGGTGAAGATACAGTCACTCGCGGAGGAACTGATTCGACTTTCCGGATTGCAACCACATGACGACATTGAAATTGTCTATACGGGTTTGCGTCCGGGAGAAAAATTGTACGAAGAGCTTTTGTTGGATGATGAGGGGGTCCTGCCAACCCCGCACAATAAGATTTGCATTGCTCAATCGGTTACGCCGGCACATATGGAGTTGGTGGCGATGATTGAAGATCTTCTCGCGGCAGCCAAGGCTTTGGATCTGCCTGAAGTCAAAGAGAGACTCCAGCAGCTGGTACCAGAATATGCCCCGGCAGAAAATAAACCTCTTGCCAAAGTGATTCCTCATCCTGCAACAGTTGTTCATCAATAATGATGGCGTCGCAAAAAAGTCCGATCTACAGCGTTGCAGCATTTTTTCTGGATCTTGACCTACCCCATGTAGGCCTTCGCCCCGGAAAAACTACTACGCCTTGTAAATCGAAATTTTAGCTTAGCCATCAATTACTTAATTAATTCCTGAATTCTCACCTTGACAGTTTCCTCCTTGAGTGATAGTTACTTTATAGTAACTATTTTGTGGAGCTGCCATGTCAAAACTTACATCCCGCCAACAGCAGGTTTATAATTTTATTGTCCATTATCTTGACCAGTATGGTTATGCTCCAACTTTACAGGAGATAGCTGGACACCTTGAGATTCGTGGAAACCTTGGGGTTTTGCGTCATCTGGGGGCTTTGGAAAAGAAGGGTTATATTAGCCGTGCTGCGGGAAGTTCGCGGGGGATCGTTGTCTTGGGTCGTTCTTCCTCTTTGTCGTTGCCGATTGTTGGTTCTGTTGCTGCCGGACCGTTAAGTGAAGCTTTAGAACATGTTGAAGATTTTCTGAGTGTTGATGCCGCATTGACAAAAGATCCCAGCTCTTTTGTTTTACGGATACGGGGCGATTCAATGATTGAGGCACAGATTGCAGATGGCGATCTGGCGGTAGTGAATCCACAATCAACCGCTGCTAACGGTGATATTGTCGTGGCAATGGTGGATGGTGAGGCAACCTTGAAACGTTTTTATCAGGAAGAGGGACATATCCGGTTGCAGCCGGAAAACTTCCGTCTGCAACCGATTATTCTTTCTGCTAACGATGGTGAAATTAGTATCCTTGGCAAGGTCACGGCTATTTTTCGTTCGTTGGTCCCTTGATTATGCGAGAAGTCGTTGATGATATCCGGGTTGGGGTGATCCATGGTCCGGGTGGGCGGATCCAACCCGTCTGGTTTGATCTGCAGCGGAAACAGCATCGGATCCAGCAGGTGACTAATAGCTGGCGAGAGCGGCGTGGAGATGTCACCCTTATCTATTTCCATGTGACCGATGAAGGGGCTCTTTATGAACTGGTGTACAGCCCGACGGAAGCTCATTGGTGTTTGAAGCAGATTGAAGCTCTGATATGACTCGAACCATTATGCATATCGATATGAACGCTTTCTTTGCCGCGGTGGAACAACAATCCAATCCTGCTTTGCGCGGCCGCCCGGTTGCCGTGGTTGGCAGTCAACAGCGGACGATTATTCTAACTTCATCCTATGAAGCTCGTGAGTTTGGGGTAAAAACCGGGATGACTCTTTATGAGGCTCGGCAGAAATGTCCTCAACTTCAACTGGTTAAAGCAAATAATCGCCTTTATACCGATGTCTCCAGCCAGATTATGCTGATTTTTCAAGACTATACCCCGCTGGTAGAGATTTTTTCAGTTGATGAGGCGTTTCTGGATGTTTCCGGTTCATTGCATTATTTCGGGAGTGTGGCGCGGATTGCTTATCTGATTAAATCACGGATCAAGGCTCGTTTTGGGATCACCTGTTCTGTCGGGATTGCTCCCAATAAGCTGCTGGCAAAATTAGCTTCTGACATGCATAAGCCAGATGGCTTGACTTTGGTTCAACCTAATGAGGTTCGTGACCTGCTGGAAGATTTACCGATTGAAGATATTTGCGGTATCGGCCGTAAAACGACGCAGAAATTGAATCTTTTGGGCATCTTTACCTGTGGTGAGTTGGGTCGCTTTTCAGTTACAAAACTTAAACAGCAGTTCGGGGTCGTGGGTGAACGGTTAGCCTTCATGGGGCGGGGGATTGATCCAAGTGCGGTGCTTTCTCCTGATCAGGAAGCAGATGTCAAAACAGTTGGGCACAGTATGACCCTGCGGAAAGATATCAGTTCGCGGGAGGATATTGCCCGGTTTTTGCTGCAGCTGACAGAAATGGTTGGTCGCCGAGCGCGTCGTTATGGTGTCAGTGGCAGAACCGTGACGTTGACCATTCGTCATACCGATTTTTCTACTTTCAGTCGGCAACAGATTCAGCCTGCACCGATCAGTCGCAGCGAAGAGATTTACCATGCGGCGCTGTGTATTTTCGATAGATTATTATTGACGCAACCAATTCGTTTGCTGGGGGTGCGGCTGTCGAATTTACAATATCGGGATCGCCAGCTATCATTATTGCTGGAAGAACGCCTCCAGGAACAACTTACAGAATCCTTGGATCGGGTGAATGATCGGCATGGTGAGTTTACGGTGATGTCGGGTAATTTATTGTCGGTTAAAGGGAAGGGGAGTCATGTTATTTCTCCGGCCTGGCGACCGGAAGGGATTCGTAATGTCGGGGTTCAATGATGGTGAAGCAGCGGGGTTAGACTGTAGACTTTAGCCTTTTAGGTTAATAGCTTGAATCAATAAGTTCAAGTAGTCTATCAACTAATTGTTCAAGTGTTTGTTTCGATGCTGATAGTTGTGGAAACTGCTGATAAATGGTTTCTCGTTGTTGCAACAATTCGATAATTTTTGCTCGGGGATCTTTTTCTTGTAACAAGGGACGAACATCCTGTTGCTTTGATACTCTGGCTAAAATTTCCTCAGGTGATGCCGTCAGACAGATGATTTGTCCAGTTTTACTCAATGTTGCAACATTGGTTGGATCAAGTACCAGCCCGCCACCGGTTGCTATCACTAACCCTTCTTGCTGTGCCAGCTCTTTGACCAGTTTCGCTTCAAGCTTGCGGAATGCCGTTTCTCCTTGGGTCTGGAAAAGATCGGCGATGGTCTGGCCGATTTGCTTTTCGATCTGTGCATCGGTATCGATAAATTTGTAACCGATCCGTTTAGCCAGAAGTCGACCCAGAGTGGTCTTTCCGGTTCCCATAAAGCCGGTCAGGATAATGTTTGGCTGGGGCATGTGACCTCGTCTTTCGTCTATAAAATCAAGGTCGCCTCACGCCCGTTCGCTGACGCTCACTCAAGCCACAAAGCCGCCAAGAAATTCTAAATATTCTCATTTTTTGTGTGTTTTTGTGGCTTTGTGTGAGACGAATTTTTTGCACCTGTTTTTCTTAGCTTAGATCGCGTTTACGAAAGATAAGAAATTGGGTTTGTGGTGTCAAGTTGTGAATTTATCTTCTTATTTCCTTGGCATTCTGAGAGCTTTCTGCCATAATCCCGCTCTTTTGGAAAAAATCATATTAATAAAGGACTTACGATGTCTGAAAAGATAAGAAATATTGCAATTATCGCTCACGTTGACCACGGAAAGACCACTCTCGTTGATGCCATGTTGGTACAATCGGGGGTGTTCCGTGAACACCAGGAAATCACTGAACGGGTGATGGACAGTAACGATCTGGAGAAGGAGCGGGGGATCACCATCCTTTCCAAAAACCTGTCGGTACAACATGGTGGGTTAAAAATCAATATTGTCGATACTCCGGGGCACGCCGATTTTGGTGGTGAAGTTGAGCGGATTTTGAAAATGGTCGACTCAGTTTTATTGCTGGTCGATGCTTTTGATGGACCTATGCCACAAACTCGATTTGTATTGAAGAAATCTCTTGATCTGGGGATCAAGCCAATTGTCGTTATCAATAAAATTGATCGTCCTGGAGCGCGCCCGGAAGAAGTTGTGGATATGGTTTTTGATCTGTTCTGCGAATTGGATGCAAATGAAGATCAGCTTGATTTCCCAATAGTTTATGCTAGCGCTAAATTTGGCATCGCCAAGAAAAATTTGGAAGATGAATCTGATAATTTGGAGCCGTTGTTTGAAATGATTGCTGAGCGGGTCGATCCCCCCTTAGGAGACCCATCGGCGCCTTTTCAGATGTTGGTGACCAATATTGATTACAATAAATTTATCGGTCGGACTGCAACCGGGAAAATAGCTAATGGGACAATTAAGGCCGGTGAAAGTGTAGCCAGGATTGACCATGAGGGAAAAATAAAAATTGGACGAATCACTAAGTTACTTGGATACCAGGGTCTGCAACAGGTGGAACTGCAAGAAGCTTATGCCGGGGACATTATTACTATTGCCGGATTCGAAAACCTGGGGATCAGTGAAACCCTGGCTGATGCCGAAAATCCGGTTGCTTTGCCCTATGTCGCTATTGATGAGCCCACTCTGTCGATGAATTTTATCGTCAATAATTCCCCTTTTGCCGGACTGGAAGGAAAATGGGTCACTTCGCGAAATATTCGTGAAAGGTTGATGAAAGAGTTGCGCACCAATGTTTCGCTACGAGTTGAAGATACTGACAGTACCGATACCTTTAAGGTTTCCGGGCGTGGGGAGCTGCATCTTTCAATCTTAATTGAAAATATGCGCCGCGAAGGTTTTGAGTTGTCGGTGTCCAAACCAGAAGTTATCTTCCGTGAGATTGATGGAGTTCGTTGTGAGCCAATCGAGTATCTCTCAATCGATGTTCCTGAGGAACATCAAGGAACAGTGATTGAAAAACTTGGTATTCGCAAGGCAGAAATGACCTCAATGCAGACTATGGAAGGGACGAACCGGATCGAGTTTTTGATCCCGGCGCGTGGTTTGATCGGGTTTCGTACCGAATTTATGACCGACACGCGTGGCACCGGGGTGATGAATCATTGCTTCCACGAATACGCCCCTTATAAGGGTGTTATTGAGGGACGGAAAAATGGTGTGTTGATTGCCATGGAAGCGGGGGAAACTGTGGCTTATTCTTTGTTTAATCTGCAGGATCGCGGCATTTTATTCGTTGGCCCGAATGTTAAAGTCTACGAGGGGATGATCATTGGTCAGCATGCCAAAGAGAATGATCTGGTTGTTAACTCCTGTCGCGGCAAGAAGCTCACCAATGTTCGTGCTTCTGGAACTGATGAAGCAGTAAAGATAATAACACCTCGAACTTTGTCACTGGAGCAGGCTCTGGAATATATTGCTAACGATGAACTGGTGGAAATTACCCCCAAGTCAACCCGGTTGCGAAAACGCTATCTGGATGCTAACGAGCGTAAAAAAATGGAGAAAAAGATCAAATAATGCTTATTCGGGGAACGTGTACTTCGTTACGTGTCCCGAATGCCGCTAGTTTAAGCAATGTTGTAGTAAACGCGGGACTGTCCCCAGGTCCATCGGGGGCTGTCCCAGATGTTTACGGACTATGAAAATACAGTGGCTCGCGTCGCAAATGCCTGGGACAGCCCCCATGCGGGGACAGTCCCGGTTTTGCTGGTATCTACCCTTAAACCATTCTTACGTGTTCCCCGCATAAGTTTAAACCTCTATCCCAAGTCGCTTAATCTTTTCTACCAAAGTCGTGCGGTTGATCTTTAACAGGTCGGCAGCTCGCGCTTTAACCCCCTTCCCTAAGACCATCGCTTGCTGAATCATCTCCCTTTCAATATCTGCAATGACCTGATTCATTTCGATCCCATGACTGGTAACTTGGGGGGCAGTCAACATTGAGATTGGTTGTTTTTTACCAATATCAGAGGGTAAATCCTCACAACCTATAACCATGCTGTCTGTCAGCGCGATAGTTCGTTCAATGATATTTTCCATCTCCCGGACATTGCCAGGCCAACTGTAAGCTTCCATTGCCTGTATGGCATCAGCACCGATACTGACCAGTGGGCGGTTCATCTCTTTGCAAATTTTTTCCACAAAAAACCGTGCTAATTGTGGGATATCGCCGCGCCGATCTTTCAGTGCCGGAAGGTGAATGGGAATCACGTTTAAACGATAGTAGAGATCTTCACGGAACTGTCCTGTCTTGATCCTCTCTGGTAAATCGACATTGGTGGCCGAGATGAGGCGGATATCAAGGTGTATTTTGCGGCTCGAACCGACCCGTTCAAATTCATGCTCTTGTAACACTCGCAGTAGTTTCATCTGCAGCTGTGGTGGCATGTCACCGACTTCATCCAGTAAAATTGTACCGCCATTGGCGGCTTCGAGTTTGCCAGGTTTGTCGGTGAAGGCACTGGTAAAGGCTCCTTTGATATGACCGAACAGCTCAGATTCAAGCAGGTCTGCCGGGATTGCTCCACAGTTGATAGCAATAAAAGGTTTGTCCTTGCGTGGGCTATTGTAGTGGATTGCTCTGGCTACCAGTTCTTTGCCGGTACCGGAGGCGCCAAGGATCAGGATGGTTGAGTCGGTTCCGGTGATTTTTTTCATGCGCCTGAAGACCTGTTGCATCACCTGACTGGTACCGATGATATTATCAAAACGGTAACGGCCATGCAGTTGCTGCCATAAGTATTTGTTCTCTAGAACCAGCCGATTTTTTTCCAGTGCTTTGGTCACTTGAATTTTCAGACGTTCAATATTGAAGGGTTTGGTGATGTAGTCGAGGGCTCCTTCTCGCATCGCTTCAACCGCTGTCTCTGTTGAGGCGTTTCCAGTAATCAGGATGACACAGGTATCAGGAGACTCTTCTTTAACCTGTTTGAGAATATCGATACCGCTGATACCGGGGAGAAACAGATCACTAATAATTAGATCAAACAGCTGCTTTTTGATTAAAGATAGAGCTTGTTCCCCGGAATGACATGTTTTCACTCTATAGCCAGATTGACCGAGCAGGAGAGCGAGGGCTTTACAGCTTTCCAGTTCATCATCAACGAGGAGAATTTGTGATCTTTGTGGCATATTGATCTCCTGTTAAAAAAACGTCATTAGATTGACGATAAGATATCATGGGAATAGATTTCTGTCTATTCAAGAAAATTTAAAATACATATCTGTTAATTATTATTCCATTGTAGGCTGTTGATTTTCTTATTTTTCTTCCTTCCACGCTCTTTGTGTGAAGATATGGATACTCTTTGTGATAAAAATAGAACACTATTCTAACTTGACAAAAAGTTTATTTTATTGTTTTTATTGAGCATCATCTCCCCATAAATAACTGATATTTCGACTATAATTCATTTTAAGTAAATATTTTTAGCCATCTCAAAAAATATCAAATTTGATAATCCCCCTTTTCCTTGAGAGGATAAAATTGTGGCTATAACAAAATTTAAAAAAATCATGGCGGCGAATCGTGGCGAAATTGCTATCCGGATATTTCGCGCTTGTACCGAACTGGGGATCGCAACCGTTGCGATCTATTCAGAAGAGGATCGTTTGTCCCTGCATCGTTACAAAGCTGATGAAGCTTATCTGATTGGTCAAGGGAAGGGGCCGATTGATGCTTATTTAGGGATTGATGAAATTATTGACCTGGCGCGTAAAAAAGATGTTGATGCCATCCACCCAGGTTATGGTTTTTTATCGGAAAATGCTGATTTTGCTGAAACCTGTGAGCGTGCCGGGATAGCTTTTATCGGCCCAACCCCGGAGATTCAACGGCAGCTGGGGGACAAAATTTCTGGTCGTCAGGTCGCTATTGATGCAGGGGTGCCGATTGTTCCGGGCACAGAAAACCCTGTTGAGACAGATGAGGAGGCATTGCTCTTTGCCAAGTCTGCCGGATATCCGATTATTGTTAAGGCGAGTTCCGGTGGTGGTGGTCGGGGGATGCGAGTGGCTCAAAATCAGAAAGAATTGCTCGAAGGATTAAAAAGTGCCGCATCTGAGGCGCAAGCAGCCTTTGGCGATGCAACGGTTTTTCTGGAAAAATATATTCAAAACCCTAAACATATTGAAGTCCAGATCCTTGGTGATAAGCATGGAAATCTGGTTCACTTTTATGAGCGAGATTGCTCTATTCAGCGCCGCCATCAAAAGGTAATTGAGATCGCACCCTCCTTGGAGCTGTCAAAAAAGAAACGTGAAGAACTTTGTGGTCTGGCGCTGAAAATTGCAAAAGCGGTCGATTATATTAATGCTGGAACGGTCGAATTTTTGTTGGATAAGGAGCAGAATTTCTATTTTATTGAAGTTAATCCACGTATTCAGGTTGAGCATACCGTGACTGAGTTGGTGACTATGCGAAATCTGGTGCAGGCACAGATTCGCATCGCTGAAGGATACAAGCTCTCTGATCCCGAAATCGGGATCAAAAGCCAGAAGGATATTGAGCTGCGCGGTTATGCTATCCAGTCGAGGATCACGACCGAAGATCCAACTAATAACTTTGCCCCCGATTTCGGGACAATCAAAGCGTATCGAACTGCTGCCGGTTTTGGTGTTCGCCTTGATGCGGCTGCTGGTTATGCTGGTGCACATATCACCCCCCATTACGATTCTCTTTTGGTCAAGATATCTACTTGGGGTTTAACTTTTGCCGATGCTTCGAGGACTATGCATCGAGCACTGCAGGAATTTCGGATTCGTGGTGTTAACACCAATATCGGTTTTCTCGAAAAAGTAATGACCCATCCGGTCTTTCTGGAAGGAAACTGCGATACGTCGTTCCTTGAAAAGCACCCAGAGGTATTTGATCTACGGATTAAGAAAGACCGTGCCAACAAGATTCTAAATTTCATCGGTCACACTGCTGTCAATGGTTATCCGGGGATCGCTCCAGAGAAGGCTCTCAAATTTTCCAATCTTCGTGAGCCCGATCTTCCCGAGATTCCCTATGGACAGCAACATCCCCGGGGGACTCGTGATATTTTGCGCGAAAAAGGGCCCGAAGGTTTGGCTGACTGGGCCCGCAAACACAAGCAGCTGCTGATAACCGACACAACCATGCGTGATGCCCATCAATCGCTGATGGCAACTCGGATCCGTACTTTTGATCTGGATCGTATCGCCGAAGCGACTGCCCATTTGGGTGGCGGACTCTTCTCGTTAGAGATGTGGGGCGGTGCAACCTACGATGTTTCGATGCGCTTTCTGCGTGAGGATCCGTGGGAGCGACTTGATCGTCTGCGGACGAAGATTCCGAACATTCTCTTTCAGATGTTGCTGCGTGGCTCCAATGCGGTCGGCTACACCAACTATCCCGATAATGTCGTGCAGGAATTTGTCAAAAAATCTGCTGAAAGCGGGATCGATGTTTTTCGCGTATTTGATTCTCTGAACTGGACCAAGGGGATGCAGGTCGCGATGGACGCGGTGCGCAAGAGTGGCACGATCTGTGAGGCCGCTATCTGTTATACCGGCGATATTCTTGATCCGAAACGGGATAAATATCCCCTTGAATACTATGTCAATATGGCTAAAGAACTGGAGCAGATGGGTGCCCATATTCTGGCAATCAAGGATATGGCAGGGTTACTTAAGCCGTTTGCCGCTGAAAAGCTGGTTAAAGCACTGAAGAACGAAATTGGTCTGCCGA
>JAOZOH010000253.1 GCA_029933365.1 Desulfuromusa sp.
AATCGTTTTCATCATCCACTCCACAAAAATTCGTATTCAGTTTGATAACAATATATTAACACTGTTGACATTAATGAAAGCCAAGTATTATTCTTTTAATAATATACCAATTTCTCTCCAATAAAAAGGATTTGATCTCATGATTATGACCAACGTAAACACTGTTCCTGGCAAAAAGATTGTCGAACACTTCGGCATCGTTCAAGGCAGTACGGTTCGAGCAAAGCATATCGGACGTGATTTCATGGCCGGGCTGAAAAATCTGGTTGGTGGTGAATTGAAAGGTTACACTGAACTGCTTCAGGACTCCCGTGGAGAAGCGATGCGACGGATGGAAGACCAGGCTCAACAGATGGGGGCTAATGCTGTGGTTAATATCCGTTTTGCCACGTCATCCGTGGCCCAGGGAGCTGCTGAACTGTTTGCCTATGGCACCGCTGTCCGAGTTGAGTAGGAGATTATTATGGAGATCCTCTTACAAAATTTTGATCTGGTTGTTTTTCTCATGCTACTTGTTCTTGGCTACATTGCTGGGAGTTGGGCAGAAAAACGCCACTATCGATCCATCATAACGCGGGAAAAAGAATTGTTTAAAATGGCCGTTGTGACCGCAGAGGGAAGTTTCCCTCCCGGCAAGGTCAGAGAATCAGCTTTGGTCACGGGAAGTGTGGTTGTTTCCATCGACTACTTCAAGCGCTTACTGGCTATTTTGCGTAATATTTTCGGCGGTCGGTTGAAATCGTATGAGTCGCTGGTCGATCGAGCCCGCAGGGAAGCCATTCTGCGCATGAAAGAAAGTGCAAAAAAGCAGGGCGCTAACATGATTATCAATATGCGCCTGGAAACGTCGACCATCGGTAGAAATGCTAATAAAAAGAAAAGTGTCGGCAGCGTTGAAGCAATTGCCTATGGCACGGCCATCGTTTTTTGAAACTATAGAGTTATGCAATTCACCCCGAAACAGTTGAACGACAATGTTAATGTCTCAAAAACCCACCCACTGATTGAGCTGTTCTGGCTGATCGGCGGATTGATTGTTCTGGTCGGTCTTGTATTCCTCATCCTTGGAGTTACGACTGATTGGGCAGTATCAAAAACCCCGATCAAAATCGAAAACTGGATCGGGCGCCTGGCTCTTGATGAGTTCCCTGCCGATGAGAATCAGGCATTGGAGCAACGATTACAATCATTACTCGATAGCCTGCCGGAAGATTCCCCCTTACACCAGTACAATTTCCATGTCTTTTTAGACGAATCAGATATTGTCAATACTATCGCTCTCCCTGGTGGAAATATTCTCGTCTATGCAGGATTACTGAACCAGGTCAAATCGGAAAACGAACTGGCGATGGTTCTTGCTCATGAGCTGGGTCATTTTACCCACCGGGATCATCTGCGTAGCCTGGGTCGCGGGCTGGGAGTTGCCGTTGCTGCCACCCTGTTGTTTGGAGAGGAAAGTGCGGCCAGCAGTCTGGTATCAAAGACACTTCTGACATTTCAAGCAAGATATTCTCAGGATCAGGAATCGGCAGCAGACCAGTTTGGTCTCGATCTTCTTACCCGCCGCTACGGACATGCTGGAGGGGCAACCGATTTCTTTTCCCGATTTACGGAAGATGCTGGCAGCAAGCTTCCTTATCCGCTGGCCTCTCATCCCCATCCGCAAGTGAGAATTGATGCGTTGAATAAGCTGATTAAGGGGCAGCACTACTCAATCGCGAAGACCCAACCTTTGGCGCCCGACCTTTTGCCATAGCACTAAATCTCAAGCGGTAAACCCGCCATTAGCACAAATATCCTGTCCGGATAACCAACGAATCTGGCAAGGAACTGGTCCAGGGGACTACAATCCTGATGATTGTTTCCGAAAAACAAACCACTCTCCTTTTTGCACATCATGGCAAATCAGGGCTATTGCTACCCACCACCATCTGTTATGATGAGAAACGGTGTCAGTCGCAGCTGACAAATCGCCGTGCCATTAACGATCAGGAAAAACAATCCCGTGCCCTTAGAACCCAAAATAAACCTCGCTTGCCCATACTGTAATGAATCGATCTACGAAACCCTCAGTTGGTTCAAAAAGCCCTATCCCACTTGTCCCGCCTGCGACAAAAGTTTGGTCGCTAACCAATTCACCAGCGTTATAAGCGAGCTGGGGCAAGCCATGGATGCGAAGATCGAAGAGATGATTAACGGTGCTCCACATACCAGTTGTTGTGGCAAGGAGTCTTGCTGCCATTAGGTGGTATCTTATTCATTCACATCTGACAAAATCATGCACACTTTTATTTAAGGAATAGATTTATGTACACAGAGAAATACCCCGAGCTTCGAAGAGTCGTGAATGCTCATTTGGGAGCCAATGCCGGTGAGGCGTCAAAGGCGACCTTCGAAAAGGTCAAATTGGAGATTATCTCTGCGAAAACAGCACTTTCTAAAGCTATCAGCCCCTTAACTATGGAAAAACACCTTGAAATTGTTGGGCTGGACTCTCAAGCGGTGCCTTCTGGTGTAAAGAGCGCCGTCGAGATGGTGGATAGTTACTTTATTCCACTCCCCAGCGAGTCTATTAATGCGGGTTTTGCTCGAGCAAAACGGGAATCAATAGCTAAATTAAAGAGCGAAGTGACTCAGTTAAAATACTTTTCCTTTAAAGACTATAGCGTCAAGAGAAAGAAGATGGCTTCTGCCAAAAAAGTGCGGACTACCAATTTCGATAATGTTCGTGTCGAGAAAAGAAAGAGTACAAAGGGCAACTAAGAACTTCTACCTCAAGAAAACCACCCTAATACAATAATATAG
>JAOZOH010000254.1 GCA_029933365.1 Desulfuromusa sp.
GGGAAATGACGGCAAAATACGGTATTCCGTATTTCAGTAACTTTGTCAATTCCGATATGGACCCCGAGGATGCTCGCTCTATGTGTTGTCGTCTACGGCTTGATAACCGTGAACTACGGCGTCGCGGTGGTGGTTTGTTTGGTTCCAATCCGATGACAGGATCTATCGGTGTTGTGACGATTAATCTGCCGCGTGCAGCATATCTCTCTAACGATAAAGCAGAATTTTTTGCTCACATCAGTCAATTGATGAAGCTGGCGTTCCAGTCTCTGGAAATCAAACGGAAGCAGTTGGAACGTTTTACCGCCGATGGTCTCTATCCCTACAGTAAATTTTATCTGTCGGCGATTCGTGAGCGCAGTGGCCACTTTTGGGATAACCACTTTTCGACTATTGGTCTGATCGGGATGCACGAGGCATGTCTCAATTTGTATGGCAGCGGAATTGAGAGTGAAGAAGGGCAGACGTTTTCCACAGCGACATTGGAGTATATGCGCAAACAGCTTGAAGCGTTTCAGGAAGAGAGCGGTCACCTTTACAACCTTGAAGCGACACCGGCAGAAGGAACCAGCTTCCGTCTGGCCAACCGCGATCGACAGAATTATCCTGATATTGTCTGTGCCGGGGAAGATGAACCGTACTACACAAATTCCAGTCAGTTGCCGGTCGGTATCACCGAAGATATTTATGAAGCTCTGACTCATCAGGATGAAATGCAGACATTGTACACTGGCGGAACCGTTTTTCACGGTTTCCTCGGTGAGCGACTGGAAGACTGGCGCAGTGCGCGGTTACTGGTGAAGCGAATTTCAGAGAACTTCCATCTCCCCTATTTTACTCTTAGCCCGACATTTACCATCTGTCCGGTGCATGGCTATATTCCCGGCGAACATTTTTCCTGCCCCCACCTTCAGGAGGGACAGGCAGCGTAGTTGTTAACATTTAACTGAGAAGTGAGGAGGTTTTATGGCAACAAAGTGTGAAGGAAAGACAGAGGTTTATTCCCGTGTTTGTGGCTTCTTCCGCCCTGTTCAGCAGTGGAACCGCGGTAAAAAAGAGGAGTTTAAGGATCGTTCTGAGTATGTCGTCACCACCAAGGAGCAGAAACACTGAAAACGATCAAAATAAAAGGTTTTCAAGGAACCAGTTTACTCGACTTTCCCGGTCGGGTCGCTTCGTTGGTATTTACCGGGGGGTGTAATTTGACCTGTCCTTTTTGCCATAATGCCGGACTGGTTCTTGATCCTGACAGTTATCCCGACTATCCACTGGATGAGTTGCTGGCAGACCTGAAAAAGCGTGACGGTTTTATTGATGGGGTTGTAGTGTCGGGCGGAGAACCCACCATCGATACTGGTCTGCCGGCGTTTCTATCGTTGTTGAAAGAGAAGGGGTTGCAGGTTAAGCTTGATAGTAATGGTCTGGCTCCTGCCGTTATCAATAGTTTACTGGAGCAGCAACTGGTTGATTATTTTGCTATTGATATCAAAACCAGTTTGAAGCGTTACAATGAATTGCACACTCAACCAGTTAAGACAGAAGCATTAGCTGAAACAGTGGAAATTCTCAAACAGGCAGCAGTCGAAGTTGAATTTCGAACCACCTGTATTCCCCATCTGGTGACTGAGGCAGAGATTAATGAGATGGGGATGTTGTTACAGGGGGCATCACTGTGGGTGTTGCAGCAATATGTTCCGTTGCATGCGATGATTGAAGAGTGGAAAACATTAGACCCATACCAGCCTGATCAGCTTTATGTTCTGGCAGAAAAGGCGAAGCCGTTTGTTGAACGAGTCGAGGTTCGGGGCATCTAAGGGTCAGTTCTGTAAAATAAAAAAGACCACGCGGAAACCGGCATGGTCTTTTTTACTGGAAAAGTATTTTTTATAATCTAATCTTATGACAAAAGAGACAGCGAAATTTAGGGGGATGATCTTCGGAAAAAGGGACTCCTTCCGCATTGTGACAATCTCCACAGAATTTCTCAGCGGCTTTTTTCCCATCAGTTTTGACAATAGTGTAAAATTTTTGATGAATCTCATCTTTTGGTACCGGTTGAGTTGTCTCTTCCGGAGCCATTGAGAGAAATACGATAATAGCTACAGCTCCAACAAGGAGCGATATGTCACGTTTTTTCATGAATATCTCCAGTGAGAAGAATCAATTTAAAAGGAAGAAATAATTTTGCAGGGCTGATGACTATTCCGACTTGATAAACAGGAGATAAATAAATAGAAAAACAGCGACAGCACCACCACCAATAAGAATCCAAAGTCCACCGCTTGCAATACCTTCTACCCCGGTTCCCTTGCCGATTGCTAAGGAAAGAACCAGAGCAAAGCCCCCGATACCAGCGAGAAAACCCGCTATGGCACGCCAACCAATAAAATAGGTAATGAGTATGAAAGCAGCAAACCCTCCCAAAAACCATGGGTTGGTACTCAGATCACCGACGTTCCAGTCTTGTAACTGCTGCAAGATCTGATCAGTGCGAAAACGTTCCAGAAATTGTTTTACCTCGGCCCAACTCATATTGTCTCCTCTGTAAGCCGGCTGAATAATCGTGTCACCACAGGCTTCATATAGCAGGCTGTTGAAAACTATTTGCGTTGCGATTGCTGCATTGAGAATGCATATTTATTCAATGTGAACTGTGCTTTTTCGACAATTTCACCTTGTACTCGCAGCCTCGAAAACGTTTTTCAACACCCGGACAGATGGGATAGTAGCAGATTGCACATCGTTGTGAAAGTGGTAAAAGCCCGTAAATCTTGACTTTAGTAT
>JAOZOH010000255.1 GCA_029933365.1 Desulfuromusa sp.
GTCTGATGGTATTGAAACTAATATTAGGCTGTATTACTATGCTCGTGTTATATGCTAGTTGGTGTCCTCATCGATAAGGGATGAAAAGCTGTAAAGACCTCAATTATGCCAACATTCACACGGGAATAATTCCAATATGGCAAAAATTAATCTGAGAAATTTCGATCTGAACCTACTGGTGATTTTTGACGCCCTGATGACTGAGCGCAACGTGACAAGGGCGGCAGAAAAGGTCTTTCTAAGCCAACCAGCCATGAGCCATGCCCTGAACAGACTACGCACCTTACTGGATGACAAGATTCTGGTCAAAACGGAAAAAGGCCTGATGCCGACTCCACGGGCTCTGGCCATGGAACTGCCTGTCAGGGAATCTATCAACCAGATCCAGCAGAGTCTGTTTTTCCCTCAGCCCTTTGACCCAACCAAGAGCAAGAGACGGTTTTCAATTTTGTCTGTAGAACATTTTGAGTGGGTGATACTTCCAGACCTGTTGCAGACCCTGGAAAAGTCCGCCCCACAGGTCAGTATCGATGTGGAAATTTTAGGTGACAAAATCCCGGAGGAAGAGCTTTCCAGCGGGCATACGCATTTTGCAGTAGGCATTGAAGAATTATACGATGTTCCAAAGCGCCTGCGTAGCCAGCCTCTTATTGAAGGAAGCTTTGTCGTTATTGCCAGAAAAGACAACCGAAAAGTTTCTGATCGAGTATCTCCAAAGCAGCTCGCAGAGCTAGAGCAAATCTACTATCCAGAGCTTGTAAATCAGATAAACGATAGTTCTTCCGCGACAATCTCCATGGTCTTCCAATGGTTTCACGACAATGATATCAAACCTAAATTTGCCCACCGCGCCGTTACATATTTTCCTGCAGCTAAGATCGTTGCCATGACTGATTACATAATGATCCTGCCCCGCAGAATAGCAACAATACTGGTGGCCTCGTTAGACTTGAAAGCTATCGAACTTCCTGAAGATTTCACAAAATTCAATCTCAACTTAATCTGGCACCCTCTCTATGAAAAAGCACCTGCACACATCTGGCTCAGGGGACAGTTGCTGGAATTGGGCCAAAAACTTGCGGAATAATCTCTAGTAGGCGATCGTACAATTAATGAACATAAACGACGACATTTTTTACAGACAGGTCGCACAAAGTATCTGTGGCACTATCGACATTGAAGATAGTATGCAGCAATGCTTTCAATACTTGAAAGAAATTTTTCCTGTTGATGGATTTTACCTGGACACTGTTGATCTATCTTTAGGCATTGTAAAAAACATTGCAACCATCAACACTGACCCCAGGTTTGCTACAGAAACCATTGAGCCCATTATTGGTGAAGAACTCAAAGATTACTTTCTTGCTGACTCGAACACAAAACCTGAAATTTTAGTTCTCAATAGAGTTGGCGAAGAAACAGATTTTGTTATTTCTCATATGGTCATGCAGCTATCTCTGGACGGACAAAACCTCGGGATGCTCAATGTTCAAGCCAAAGGTGCTGATCAATATACGAAAGATCATGCACGCTTGCTATCTTTGGTTCGTGGACCTTTTTCTTGGGCAACAACAAATGCTCTCATGCGTCGGGAGCTTTCCAATGTAAATGAGACACTGTCTGTCTTGAAAAATGAGTTCCGCCCGGAACCTGAACAATCCGGAGGCATAGAAATCATCGGCAGAAACTTCGGTTTAAAGTCTGTGATGGAAATGGTTGACATGGTAACCAAGTCAGACAGCCCGGTGTTGCTCATGGGAGAAACCGGGGTTGGTAAGGACGTGATCGCTAACGCCATCCATTATGAGTCACATCGAAAAAATGGACCATTTATTAAGGTAAATTGCGGTGCTATTCCGGATAATCTCGTTGATAGTGAATTGTTCGGTCATGAAAAAGGCGCTTTCACCGGCGCCATCGGTAAAAAAGAAGGTCGATTCGAACAGGCAAATGGAGGATCTATCTTTCTGGATGAGATTGGAGAGTTGCCGCCGCATGCCCAAGTACGCCTGTTACGGGTTCTTCAGCACAAGGAGATCGACCGGGTCGGCGGCACACGGTCTATCCCGGTGGATGTGCGAATAATTAGTGCTACCAATCAAAACTTGGAAGAGAGGGTCCAAACCGGAGATTTTCGTGAGGATCTCTGGTTTCGATTAAATGTGTTTCCCATTATTGTCCCGCCACTGAGACGGAGAATCGACGATATCCCCGCACTCGTTCATCATTTTCTTGTGGGAAAAGCCAAGGAATTAAAACTGGACAGCAATCTAAAACTTTCTCACGGCACCTTGGAAAGACTCAAAGATTATCACTGGCCAGGCAATGTCCGGGAACTGGAGAACATCGTCGAACGCGAACTGATCCTGAGCCAATCCAGAGAACCGGGATATCCACTCACCTTTCAGCACGTTAGTCTTGCTCTTCATAAAGAGGACAAGTCCGTTCTGGTTGGCGAACATGAAAAAATCCTTCGTCTTGATGAAATCATGACTATACATTTCAAGCAGGTACTGGATCACACCCAGGGGCGTATTTACGGTCCGGGTGGGGCAGCAGAGCTTCTCGATATCCACCCGGATACGTTTAGACACAAATTGAGAAAACTCGGGATTCCCTTTGGCCGTGATTATTTAAAACGGCATAAGTAAATATCAACGAAGAGACTGTCTCTCCCCCTTCTTAACTCCCTTCTTAACTCCCTCCATTATATTCACTGACTTATCATCTCCAATCACGATAATGGCACATATGCCGATCGAATGACAATATCAGCATATTTA
>JAOZOH010000256.1 GCA_029933365.1 Desulfuromusa sp.
TCACCATCACCAATAGAGGGAATTGAATACGTATTACAATCACCATCACGTTCGGGATCATAGCATACACCATCGGAATCTGTGAGATCTGCAGAACTGAAAACCAGATCAGCATCCGTGTCGAAAGGGGTCTCAGGAGAACCCGGCTTTGTATAGGCCAACCGATCTCCGATAAGCTGGACTGTTCCGCTGCCATCACTGTCACCGGTTCCACTCCAGACGGTGTTACCATCGGTTGAAAGTGTCAAGTTTGCTGCTGTTGCAACATTATTGATATAGCTGCGCTCACTCAAAGTCGAATTCAGCTTCCAGTAATTTCCGCCATAGTTCAAGGTAACCGTTCCGGCCTGATTCAGAGCGGTAACCGTCAATTCAGGATCAATCAGATAACCAAAATCCTGCCCCATATAGGTAAAACTGTTACTGCATGATTTATCAAATATTGGAAAATTGCCACTCATAGCAAACCTGGCGGGAATAAATCGTCCGAAACCGCTATGGTCGATAACAAGTGGGATCACCTGACTACCGAAGGAGCAACCGTACCGTCCACCTGACAGCGTGTTTGAAAATCCGACGATACAGTCACCAGGCTGATCAACCGAGGTAAAACTGTCATCGTAAACTGCATACTGATCCAGGCCAAAATGTCCGACTTCATCATAAGTCAGGTTTACCCCAGCAGAAACACCAGATAAAGGGAGTGCCGGTGGGAAATTTCCAGATAAGGTTCCAGCGACTGGACTTCCGACAAGTAGGCTATTGTCGATAAAGGGAGTACCGTCATATCCGGGAAGAGCTGCCGCAGAGAGGGCAAAAGGAGCTCCGGCAACGACAACTGGAGTCCCGGCAAGGGTATTGTTACTGGCATCAGAAGATGACAGATTGAAAGATTGTGGTCTGATTGCAAAGTTATCTGTTGAGCAAGCCGGAGCAACCCCTGAAACAGTCGCCCTCACTCTGACATTGCGGGCAGCATTGGGATACGAAAAAGAGACCATTTTACGTCCATCATCTGCGGCAACATAAGTAATATCAGTTGCGGCAATTAATCCCGAACCGGTTGGACAGGCGGCTCCGGTTGAATCGACCAGATCAATGGCAACAGTACCGTCATACTCAGTATTAATCGTTGTCGGGTTAAGCAAAGCAAGGATATCAATATCAAATGAAGCTCCTGAGAGTTTTGTAAAAATTGGTGTTTGCGGGTCGGCACCGACCTCCACCGCATCAAAAGTACATGATGCCGTCACAAAATCGAGATAACAGGTTTCATCTGTTCCGTTGAAACACCGGGTAGAATATCCTGGGTTTGGGGAAACGCTTGTTGTTCCAAGAACGACCTCTTCAGGGGTACTTCGAGCCAGTGATCTGACTCCAATTCCACCACTGAAGCTGAAAGTTCCACCACCAACCCATCCGGCAGGGGAGAGGTTAACCGTAACGTCTCCCGGATACAGGGCGGTACAGTCGGAATCCATACACGCTTTGATTGTGACACGCTCAGGAGCACAGATAGAAGCCACGCCATCGTGCTCAATCCGAATATGATCAAAAGTCCCGGAGCATGAACGACCAAGACGCATATCAGCCACAACTTCCTCGGGACTCAATTCAAAACGGTACAGTTTGACCTCATCAATCATGCCATGGAAGTTCCGTGCAGGAATGATATTGCAGGTATTGGTGTGAACATCCCCACCGATATGAAAATTACAGTCATTTGTTGCCAGAGTCCCTCGCCAATTATTAGTGTGACCGTCAAGAACACCATTGATATAAATCCTCTGTCGTCTGACCGCAGCAGAAGAATCAAGAGTAATGGCAACATGAGTCCACTGATTCAGAGGAATCGTTGCTGCCGAAGTCAATGTCGATGCCTGCCACCACCAGAACAAATGACCGGAACCATTGATGTGAAATTCATAATTGACGTCGTTCGACAAAATTGAATAAAGGCCACTGGGGGGGTAGGCCGTAGGGTAAATCCAGGCAGAGGCTGATAACTGCGTTGTATAATCAAGCAAAGGACTGTCTGCAACCTGCACAACGGCATTACCATCATACATTGCAGCATTACAAAAACTCCCGATAACAGAGGGGTGCTGCGTAACGATACTCGGGTTTGGATCGACAATATTCGTCGTTGTTGGCGATGAGCTTGTCAACCTTCGCCCATGCAATGAAGTTCCGCCACTATCAACAACTTCACCATCGGCACCACTCCATGAGCCCGCGGGTTCATCCATCCGAAAATGGGTAACGGCACTGGCCAGAACCATAACAGTAGCACTGCTGTCAGTCGCGCCAAGTGATGTTGCTGTATTGGTCAACGATCCTTGTTGAGACAATAAAACCGCTACGGTCAATTGAGAACTTTCGGAAACTGCAATCGTCGGAATTTTCCAAACGAGAGTCTGCCCGGAAATCGATACGGTCCCATCGGTCACAACATGGTTGACATAAGTCATTCCAACAGGAAAATTATCCGTAATCTCAATACTGGTCAGTGAATCACCATCAGGATTAGTTGCAGTAATAGAAAAAGTAATTACATCACCAAGGGCAGCAACTGATGTACTTGGTATTTTGTTAAGGACAACGGCAGCCATAGCGGTACTGGTCATGGAGACACATACTGGGAAAAAAATCATGAGGAATATCCGAAACATTCTAAACACCATCAACACGGCCCTCCAGAATGTTAATACATATACATCTCATGGAAATCCAACCTTCATCTCAGCCCGGCGGGAAACAAAATCAGGAGAGCCA
>JAOZOH010000257.1 GCA_029933365.1 Desulfuromusa sp.
TTCATGACCCTGTGCGACCAACTCGAAGCCAAACTCAATCAGTCTCAGCAGCAAAGTGAAAAGCTGATGACAGCCACCATTCAACAACTTCTGGTGGCATGACATGGGGCGATAAAAATAGCAAAAAAAAGGTTAGCGGAACGCCACTAACCTTTTACTTTCCCCAGTCGACCTCATGCTGCTGACATCAGGAGGTCGACCGGATTATTTCAGCAACCATCTTGCTTAATACCGGGCTTCTGAATGGTTTTTTGATAAATCCATTCAAACCTCTGTTCTTCAGTCCTTCAATGCTATTCTCTTTGGTAAATCCTGAGGCAATAATGAACTTAATCTCCGGGTCAATCTCCTTCAGTTGGAGGAAGCATTCATAGCCATCCATCTCCGGCATAATCATGTCACAGATAACCAGATCAATTGTATCAGCCTGTTCGGTATAGACAGCTATCGCCTCTTTACCATTCTCCGCCAATAGAACCCGATACCCGCAATCGATAAGAATCCGTTCAAGGGTGAAACGCAACACCTCTTCATCATCGACAACCAGAATAGTTCCCGTGCCTGTGATCAGTTCTGATGAATTACAGGCGACGGGTTCATGCAACACATCCGTTCCGGCGGTCAGGGGCAGAAGAATCTTAAACTGACTTCCTTCACCGACAATACTCTCTACCGTAATGATTCCTCGATGCTGCTGAACAACTCCGTACACACTGGCAAGTCCCAGCCCGGTCCCTTTACCCAGCCCCTTGGTGGTAAAAAATGGCTCGAATATATGCGTCAAGGTTTCTGGAGACATACCGCAGCCGGTATCGACGACAAGAATTTCGATATAATCGGTTGCGGGTTTAATAGCAGCTTCATTCTCATGAACCAAGTCATTATTTATCTTGGTCACCCTGGTGTAGAAACTCAGCTCTCCCCCCTCAGGCATAGCATGAGAAGCATTGATTCCAAGGTTGATAAAAACGTTCTGAAGCTGTGAATATTCACCCTCAACAATATGTTTGCCCGCCTCGAACGAGGCATTGATTGTAATTCTCTTATCAATAGTATTCTCTAGAATCGCAATAGCAGCGTGCATCACTGCGTGTAAATCAATCTTAGAGACAGACAGAGTTTCCTTACGACTGAATGAAAGAAGCTGAGAAGCCAGCTCCGCAGCACGTGTTGCAGATTCATTGATCATAGAAATATATTTAAGGTGGGGGCTGTCTTTAGGCAAGCGGCTTTCCAGAAGACCTGCGCAACCCATAATACCGCTCAGCATATTATTGAAGTCGTGAGCAATCCCCCCAGCCAGTTGACCGATTGCTTCCATCTTCTGCGTCTGGCGCAGGCGATCATTTGCCTGGTTCAAAGAGAGGAGCATATCCTGCAAACAGGTGACTAAGGTTTCTATTTCGACCAACCCACCGGCCTGCAGTTCAATGGTGTCGATCTCACCCTTTTCTATTTGCTTGGCTGTTGCGGCAAGCTGAACGATAGGTCTGGAAACACTCTTTGACAACCACCAGGCCAAGAACAAAGCGATACTCAGAAGGACAACAGATGCAAATAAGATCTTGGTCATCAGTTGGTGCGCCGGAGCCTCTAATTCATCCTCATAAACACTGGCACAAATATACCAGCCGAGTGGTTCAAAATAGGACACAATGCCTATTTTTTTAAAATACTCATCTTCTTTTTCGCCGGGTTTATCCCACATATACTTGAGAAGATCATCACCACCGCTATGATATTTGCGGACCATGTCTTTAAGGATTGATGTTCCGGTATCAGGCCTTAAACGGTCTTCTCCGTTTAATCCCTTCAGTTTAGGATGGGCAATAAAATTGAACTTTTCATCAAAAATATAAATATATCCCGATTCTGAAATACGGATTGCGGAGAGATTTTTTATAATTTTTTCTTTGACAAGTTCCAGATTTTTGGTGCTCTCCCTTTCGATATCATCAATGTAGAGCCCCGTCCCGATCAGCCAACCCCATTCTGGATAAATTTTGACGAAAGAGAGCTTGGGCTGAATTTCACTAAGCCCATCCATCGTTGGTTTTGGCCACCGATATGGTAAGAATGCCTGGTTATCCTTTGATTTTTCACAGACTTCAACAAACTTTGCGTTAAGATTACTGCCATCATCGAGCGCCGTGTAACATACGTCTGCATTACATAATTTCTGATCCAATGCCGGAACCACCGGATGCATCAGCATATGGGGGATGGGTTTTTGGCAATCCTGAATCCAGAAATATCCCGCTCCAGCAGAAAATCTCATATTCCGGATCGTGTCCATTGCCAGCTTTTTAGCTTCGTCTTCGGTTATTTCGTTATGGAGATACTTTTCTCTGGCATTTTCAATCACACCAAAAGCGATGGCGGTCACGTCACTCAGTAAATTCTGCCGTTCCGCCAATAATGTTTTGCGATGATAAAGATGGTTTTCCCAGGCGATCTCGATCATTTTAACCGCCTGGTCACGCTGAAGTCTCGCGTTCTTTATCTCGGTCTTGGTTGTTTCCTGAATAACATAATGCTGGACAAGCAATGAAATAATCGCCACGACCATTATGATCACAAACGAAAATACCACCATAATTCTAGTACTGAGAGATTTCACAGTCTATTACCGCTCTGCCCGAGAAACTTAATTATTAACCATTCGCTGTTTAATGCACAAAAAAAGGTTAACGGACATCCGCTAACCTGCTATTTTTTTTGGTACGCCCGACAGGATTCGAACCTGTGACCTCTGCCTCCGGAGGGCAGCGCT
>JAOZOH010000096.1 GCA_029933365.1 Desulfuromusa sp.
CAAGAGCAGGCTCAATCGCGTCTTCTCTCAGGATCAAGAAGGTTACGCACAACCGCTATAAGGTTGGCCGTCTGCAAAGGCTTCGTCAAATATTCATTTGCCCCGATCCCAAGGGCTCTTTCCCGTGTCACATTCGACCCCTCAGTCGTCACGACAATAATTGGCAGTTTTTTATAACCAACATCATTACGCACCAGTCCAACCAATTTTAAACCATCCATCATCGGCATATTAATATCGGTCAACAACAAATCATATTTCTCTGAAGATAATTGTTTCAGCGCAGCAACCCCATCACTAGCTTCATCAATTTGCAAACCCGGAAGTCGTTGCAAGGCAAAAACAATAAACTGCCTCATAGTTGGTGAGTCATCGACCACCAGAACTTTAGCAGCGAACATTCTTCACAAGCTCCATGATTAAATAGATATGAAAAAATATTGGGAAACCACTGCGCCTTGTGGAACGAAATTTTTGCGACGCCATCACTTTTGATCAATCTCGGGGTAATAAATGCTCAATAGTTTCCATGACAAATGCAGATTTAAACGGCTTGGTTATATATTCATCAGCACCAACTTCTTCACCACGGGATATATCTTCAGGGGTCTTCTTCGCCGTCAAAAGAATAATCGGGATATGACGGGTTTCCGGGTCTTTTTTGATTCGCTCACAAACTTCGAAGCCATCCAGCTCTGGAAGCATGATGTCAAGTAATATGAGATCGGGAGCTTCAGCAGCTACAGCTTCAAGAGCCGCCAACCCGGTCGTTGCCCCCTGTACCAGATAACCTTTGGTCGTCAGCAGAATACTCTCCAACTTCAGCAAACTTTCTTCATCTTCGACTATAAGGATTTTTTTTTGCATAGGGCGAACCTCCGAGAAGCAGCATACCTGAGATAATTATAACAAAAAATGATTCACAATAGTCATTTAAACTCAATCATTTTCGCCTAAGGCTTGTTCCATAGCTAATCCTGCCTGAGAAAGGAAAATTTCAAAAGCGTTAGCAGCAGGAATTGGGCGATTAGCGGAAAAATTATCGCCGTACAAAAGGGCAACGACTTTTCCATCACTGACTAACGGAGCAAGAAAAACCTCGCCCGGAACTCTATTTAAAAATTCTTTCAGACTTTGTTCTGCAGCTGAGTTCTGTAGCGTAGAGCGAACCGCTACTTTATCTTTTAAGACCTGGGCAAACAATGATCCGGGTTCGACCTGCAAGCGCATTTTCCTCACGATGTCATCGGCAGCACCACTGAGCCCAGCCAACCCAAACTGCCCCAAACCAACCAGTTGACTTCCTCTGACATCGAAGACAATAGCCCGATCCATGATTTCGCTTGCATAGCGGAGAATCAAAAGAAGAATACCGCCACCGAGCTCTGGATGTTCCAGTTCTGCCAACATCCCTCTAAGCAGCTCTAACCCATACTGGCGCTGATGACTTTCCAACTCAGCCAACTCAAGATCAATTGATTCATCATCAACAGCATCCTCGCGACCCAGTTCAGCAATTTTTTGCCCTTTAACCACGAGACGCTGTGAGCTAAGTCCCCCCTCAAGCATAAAATCCAGGGGGTTGAGGAGGGCACTTCCAAATGATTTGATCTCTTCTAGGCGAAAAGAAAAATAGCCTTCCTTCCAAGAGAAAAAACTAAACACAATATTTTCTATCTGAGCAGCAACGACCTGTTCAATCTCAGCGGCTGCAATCCGAAACTTATCAATTAAAATTGTACCCAACGGTTGATGGGGACTAAGGCTCTGTTGATACCTTAATGCTTCATTAACCTGATCCCCGTTGACAATTTTATTCCGGCGCAAAAGTTGACCAAGGGTTTCCGGAAAAGCACTGGAAGAGGCACGAACAACCTGCCCTTCCATAAAGCAAACCTGCCCTTCCCCCTGTTGACCCTTAAGTGTCAGAGTTCCCGATTTTTTACTCAGACTGAGTATCTGCAGAATATCGCGTATCCCTAAATCTTCTAAATATCCTTCTAGCGCCATGATTGTTAAAGTCCTGTCCTTATTTTAGATTTTTCCCGCGCCCCTTGAACTGCAGTCGTAAAGGAACTTGATCAAAATTGAACTTTTCTCGAAAACAATTGACTAGATACCGCTGATAAGAAAAATGAATTTTATCGGGTCGGTTAGTAAACAGCACGAAAGTTGGTGGTCTTACTGCAGCTTGAGCCGCGTAATAAAACTTGATCCGCTGATCACCGGCCATCGCCGGCGGATGCTTGCTAACAAATTCTTCCAGCCCTTGGTTTAATTTGGCAGTTGGAATACGCCGATTAAACTCGGCGGCAACTTCCTCCACCTTATCCATAATTTTACTGACCCGCTGACCGGTCAATGCAGAAACAAACATTAATGGAGCAAACGGTAAATATTTAAAACGCCGCTGCACCTCGGCAATAAAGTTGCCCATCGTCTGATCATCTTTTTCTGGCAAATCCCACTTATTGACAACCAGAATCAGTGCTCGTCCTTTCTCATAGGCATATCCAGCAACAGCAAGATCCTGGTCGGTTACACCATCTTCGGCATCCAGAACCATCAAAACAACGTGAGCCCGATCCATTGCCTTTAGCGCGGTGACGGCACTATATTTTTCTACCGTCTGACTAATTCGCCCTTTGCGTCGAATCCCGGCAGTATCAATAAGGACATAACGTTGTTGATTATAAACAAAAGGGGTATCAATACTGTCCCGTGTGGTGCCGGAAACCGGATTAGCAACAACCCGTTCATAACCCAATAAGCGGTTGACCAAAGATGATTTCCCGACATTCGGCCGTCCCACAATTGCCATGCGAACTTCATTTTCAGGATCAGAATCTTCCGGGGCGGGCGGCAATAATTTTTCTAAATCATCAATAAGATCATTAATGCCGCGTCCGTGTTCTGCAGAAAGAGGATAAAACTTATCGATCCCCAAAGCATAAAAATCTGCCGTATCGGCTTCCTGCTTTTCACCATCGACCTTATTGATCAGATAAAAAACCGGTTTGTCGATCCGCCGTAACATCTTGGCAATTTCGACATCCGATGGGGTCAAACCATCTTTCACATCCATCAGATAAAAAATAATGTCTGCTTCTTCAACAGCTAATTGTGATTGTTCACGCATCTGAATCAACAATCGATCTTCGCTGACCGGTTCAAAACCACCGGTGTCAATCAACAAAAAGGGGCGTAAAAAACGGTTTACTTCAGCGTAATGACGATCACGAGTCACCCCGGGAAAATCTTCAACAATCGCTTTACGTTTTCTTAGTAACCGATTGAATAATGTAGATTTTCCAACATTTGGACGACCGACTATGGCAACAGTTTTAATCATTTACAAAAATCTTTCTTTATTGATAATCATGAGATGGATAAGTAAATAGTTCGACCCCCAAGGCGTAGTGGTTTTTCAGGGGTGAAGACATACATGAGTATGTCGAGATCCGGAAAAATTGCTGTAACACCGGAGGTCGGACTTTTTGCGACGCCATCACTTTTTACTATAGCCAAGTTCACGCAACATGCGTTCATTCTGGCTCCAGTCTTTATCCACCCGCACAAACAGCTCCAGAAAAACCCGAGTGCCGAGTAAACGCTCAATATCTTTTCGCGCCTCCTGGCCGATGGTTTTAATCATTTGGCCGCCCTTGCCTACGATAATTTTCTTATGGCTATCCCGTTCAACATGAATCATCGCCTGAATTACAACCAGATTTTTCTCCGGCTTTTCTTCAAAAGTTTCGACTTGTACGCCAACCCCATAAGGGATCTCTTCACTGGTGCGGCGCATGATTTTTTCCCGCACCAGCTCGGCAACAATAAAGCGCTCCGGTTGATCGGTCAGCATATCTTCCGGATAATAGCGTGGACCTTCAGGTAGAAGTGGCTCAATCGCCTGGAGCATCTGCAGAACACCATCTCCCCCTTTGGCTGAAAGGGGAATCACCTCGGCAAATTTAAATCGCTCAGAATACTGTTGGATCAACTTAAGCAAGTGAGGTGGCTTCACCAGATCAATTTTATTGATAATCAAAAATACGGGAGCCGATGATTTATCCAAAAGTTTAAGGATATATTCATCACCCCCACCGGGGGAGTCATTTGCTTCAACCAGGAATAAAATTAAATCAACATCAGAGCACGCCCCAATGGCCTGGTCGACCATAAACCGATTCAACTTCCCTTTTGCTTTGTGAATCCCCGGCGTATCAACAAACAACGCCTGCCCTGAGGGGAAGTTATGAATGCCAAGGATCCGATTGCGCGTTGTTTGCGGTTTATTCGAAGTTATGGCAATTTTTTGCCCTAGAATTCGATTGAGCAAGGTTGATTTGCCGACATTAGGTCGACCAATAATTGCAATAAACCCAGAGGTAAAGTTAGCTTCTGTCATTCTGTTATAAATCTCTCACTAGTTGATGATCCAGAGCGACCGCAGCTGCTTTCTGTTCAGCACTCTTTTTACTACTGCCACTTCCCCTCCCCAATAACTTTCCAGACAAATAAACTTCCATAGAAAAAATCCGCTCATGATCGGGGCCTGAAACCTGCACTAATGAATATTCAGGGAGAGCTCCATACTGCGCCTGTAATCGTTCCTGCAAACAGGTTTTATGATCACTCCCATAACGCAATAGGGCAGATGCTTCAATCACAGCGCTAAAAGCCGAATCTATCACCCGACTGGCCATCGCAAAACCACCATCCCGATAAATAGCACCAAGCAGTGCTTCAAGAGCATCGGCAAGCAAACTCGATTTTTCACTACCGCCGCTTTTTTGCTCCCCTTTTCCAAGTCGCAAGCCAGAACCAATTTGCAACTGTCGAGCGATCTCAGACAATCCCTTCTCGCTGACAACTTCGGCACGAATACGGGTCAACCCCCCTTCTGGAATGTCGGGATAACGACAGAATACCCAATCACTGACGACTAACTCCAGTACCGCATCGCCTAGAAATTCTAAACGTTCATTGTGGGGAACAAATGCTGCCTGCTCATTACTGAAAGATTTGTGGGTTAACGCCTGAATCAACAAAGATCGGTCGGTAAAGGAATAACCAATGGTTTTCTCCAGTTTATCCAGATACTTTTGCACTTTACCTCCGTTCAGGGCATCAGTGTGCGCGGAGTATAACCAAATCGGCAAAGCAGTTCAATAACTTGCGCAGGATTATACATCTATTAAACCTTGCTTCATTTCTTACCGATTCTCTATAATGAAATATTCGTACGACCCTTATGCTCTGGTAGAAAACCTCATCGACAGAAATATTACACAGTAGACAATATGACCTTTGACACAATAGCTGGGCACACACAACAAAAAAATATCCTGTTACATGCTCTCAGCAGTCTACGCATTGCTCATGCCTACCTTTTTGAAGGACCAGATGGCATAGGCAAAAAATTGATGGCACTTGCTTTTGCACGTGCACTGCTCTGCTTAAACGGTAACAGCTGTGGGACATGTTCTGCCTGTCTCAAAGTTGAACACCATAATCATCCAGATATCCACCAATTCGATGCAGACGGTGCTGCCCTCAAAATAGATCAGGTTCGCACCCTACAGCAGAAACTGTCCCTACGTCCTTTGGAGGGAAAGTATAAAATCTGCTTGATAGACGGTGCTGAATACCTGACTGCCGGCGCGGCTAACGCACTCCTGAAAACTCTGGAAGAACCTCAGCCAGGCACATTGATCATTCTCCTCACCAGTCAACCCCAAAAACTTTTGCCGACAATCTGCTCACGCTGTCAACGACTACCATTCTCCCATCTACCAAAACAGCAGCTGGCAACGATTCTGATGCAAAAACTGGACTTGAGTAAAACTGAAGCGACCGTTTTGGCAGCCCTTTCCGAAGGGAGTTTTAAGAAAGCCTTAGGATCTAATCGGGAGCTTTTTCTGGAAAAACGCTGTAAACTGATTCAATCCTTGTCAGCGCTGTCGTCAGGCAGTATTATTCCGACCTTCAGCTTTGCCGAAGAACTGGAAAAAGAGAAAGAAACCCTTACTGATATTTTAGATATTTTTGCAGCATTCTACCGTGATTTACTCTTACTTAAACATGATCAGCCAGAAAGCGAACTGGTCAATCTGGATCTTTTAGAACTGCTTCATAGTCAAAATAAATTATCAACAACTGCCAGTCTGCTACAAAAACTAAAAGCGTTGGACTCAACTCGCTTTCATTTACAACGCAACGTTAACTGCCGCCTGGCACTTGAAGTTATGTTGATGCGGATAACCACCACCTGATGCACTCGCAAAAAATGAATCAGATGGCTGCCATCACCACCAGAGTATAGAAGGATATGCACCAACATGGAACAGCTTAGAATAGTCAGTATCTCTTTTCACACTGCGGGAAAGATTTTCGATTTTGCTGCTCAGGATTTTGACCTGACTCCAGGAAATAAAGTCATTGTTGAAACAGAGCGTGGCCGTGCACTTGGAACGGTCGTCAGCAAACCACGTGTCATCTCCCCAGAGAATGCCCCGCCAAAACTAAAAGCCATTCTGCGCCTGGCTGCAGAAAGTGACCTGCAAATGGCACAAAGTAATTCGCTACGTGAAAAGGAAGCGCTACAATTTTGCCAACAGCGGGTTAAGCAAAGGAATATGGAGATGAAACTGGTACGAGCAGAATATTTGTTCGACGGTTCAAAAATCATCTTTTATTTTACCGCTGATGGTCGGGTTGATTTTCGCGAATTGGTTCGCGATCTGGCACAACACTTCCGCACCCGTATAGAAATGCGCCAGATTGGGGTCAGAGATGAAGCTAAACAAGTTGGTGGATTGGGAATTTGTGGCAGAGAACTCTGTTGCAGCAACCACCTGCGTGAATTTGTACCGGTTTCAGTAAAAATGGCTAAAGCCCAGGGACTGGCACTGAACCCAACAAAAATCTCTGGTCAGTGTGGGCGTCTGTTGTGTTGTTTGGCATATGAATATGAAACCTACAATGAGATAAAAAAAACCTTACCCAAGTGCGGTAAAAAACTCCAAATTGAATCTGGAACCGCTGAAGTCATATCACTGGACATCCTGGCACAAAAAGTGACCTTACGATGCCAAAGTGGAGAGCGCTGTCAGATGCATATTAACGAGCTTAAAACAGAGATCAGAAAAGCTGAAAACGGCCCGGCAGAATCGCCAGCCAAACCAAAAGAACAGACCAGAAAACCCGCAGCAGGACGATCTGAAAAAACCAAACACAGCAAATCGAATAAATCACAAAACCAGCCAAACACTCAAGACAGCAAGGACAAAGCAGTGCCTGAACAGGGGCAACGTGCGAGCAAAGATGATACCGGCCAGGAGAAAAGCAAACGGCGGCGCAGGCGGCCCAGACGGCGCTCAAACCGACAGACAAAGCCACCAGAGAATAAAACCTGAAATTACAATATAATCTGTTACGGGAGCTTGAGATGAGCAAAACTTTTTATGTCACCACACCTATTTATTATGTCAATGATGTCCCGCACATCGGCCATGCCTATACGACCCTGGCCTGTGATGTCATCGCACGCTACAAGCGCGCCCGAGGATATGATGTTGCCTTTTTGACCGGCACTGATGAACATGGACAAAAAGTAGAAACTGCAGCAAAAGCCAATAGTGAAACCCCTCTGGAATTGGCTGATCGAGTCGTTAAGCGCTTTCAGGCTCTCTGGGAAAAACTGAATATTTCCCATACTGATTTCATTCGCACCACCCAGGAACGCCATAAACATACCGTTCAGGAACAGTTTAAAGCGATCGAAGCCAAAGGAGACATCTACCTTGGTGAATATGAGGATTGGTATTGTACCCCCTGTGAAACCTTTTGGACCGAGACCCAGTTAATTGATGGAAATTGTCCCGATTGTGGCCGTCCGACAACAAAACTGAAGGAAGAATCCTACTTTTTCCGGATGAGTAAATACCAGGATCAGTTGCTCAAGCATATTGAGGACAACCCCGATTTCATTCAACCCAAATCGCGGCGCAATGAAATCCTCAGTTTTGTCCGCGAAGGTTTGCGCGATCTATCAATTTCACGGACTTCCTTTTCCTGGGGCATTCCAGCTCCCGGCAATGAAAAACATGTTATTTATGTCTGGTTTGACGCCCTGACCAACTATATTTCGGCTCTTGGATACCCGGAAGATAAAGATGGCAAATTTGCAACCTACTGGCCCGCAGTTCATGTGATCGGCAAAGATATTTTGCGTTTCCATGCCGTCTACTGGCCAACATTTCTGATGGCAGCAGGTCTCCCCTTGCCAGAAAAAGTTTTCGCCCACGGTTGGTGGACGGTTGAAGGGCAGAAAATGAGCAAGAGCCTGCGCAATGTCGTTGAACCCAATATGTTGATCGATAAATATGGCGCTGATCCGATCCGCTATTTCTTACTGCGTGAAGTCCCCTTTGGTCTTGATGGTGATTTTTCTCATAACGCCTTAATCCATCGCATCAACTCTGATCTGGCCAATGATCTTGGCAATTTGGTCAGCCGCTCAACCGCCATGCTCGGTAAATATTTTGCTGGTGAACTTCCTGCCCCAGGAAAAATAAATGAGACAGATCAAGCCCTTATCGACCTGTTTGCAGCCACCATCAAAAAAGTTGATGACCACCTTAATAACCTGGCATTCAATAAAGCTCTGATGGCAATTTGGGAATTAATTTCAGCAGATAATAAGTACATCGATGAATCTGCTCCATGGTCTCTGGCGAAGGATCCAGAACAGCGTGAACGACTGGCAACTGTTATGTATAATTTGCTTGAATCGATCCGTATTGTTGCCCTGATAATTGCCCCGTTCATGCCAGCCACTGGCGAAACAATTCTGCAGATTCTTGGGCAGGACAGCAGCAATTTGACTCTGGATGGTCAGGATCAATGGGGCGGGTTGAAGCCTGGAACCCACATAGAGAAAGCGGTTCCACTATTTCCCAGAATAGAAAATAAATAGGGGTTTTGACGGCATAACGGAGTAAACGCAGGACTGTCCCAGATCCGTCGGGGGCTGTCCCAGGTGTTTACGGGCTATGAAACGGCGGTGGTTCGCGTCGCAAAAGCCTTGGACAGCCCCCATGCGTGGACGGTCCCGGTTTTGCTCATTTCCCGTGTGACTCAGCCGGAAAGAAACGGAACGTTGCAGGAATTCGAAGAAAAATGTTTGAGCCGGAGGCGAGTTTTTTTCTTCGCTGCAAAGTGGAGTGAAATGGAGGGAACCCGAAGGGCAAGGAGTTCGGGCACCTTTTTCTGCTTACTCTTTTGTGGTGTACAAAAGAGTAAGGCGACGGGCTGGGGCGCAACCCCGCAATCTTTCGATTTATTAAGCCGTATTCGGGGGGGGGCACGTATCAAGTACATGTCCCCCGAATACTCTCCCATAATGGACATATTATTTCATCAGGGCGCACTATGCGCCCTGCTTTTTTGGAGTGACAACAGTGAAAAAAGAGCACCTTCCTTTACTGGTTGATAGCCATGCCCACCTCGATGGTAGTCAATTTGCGAATGATCTTGATGAAACAGTTGAACGTGCAACCGCCAACGGCATCAGCCATATACTGACAATCGGTTGCGATTTGGAAAGCTCCGCAAACAGCATTGCTGTCGCAGAAAAATATGAACATATTTTCGCTGCTGTCGGTGTCCACCCGCATGATGCAACGGAAATAAATGCTGACGCTTTAGAAAAGTTACGTGCCATGTTGGCCCATCCAAAGGTAGTTGCCCTGGGCGAAATCGGTCTTGATTACTACCGTGACCGGTCCCCTCGGGAGGTTCAGCGCAATGCATTCCGCCAACAGATCCGCTTGGCAAAGGACGTGGGTAAACCAATCATTGTTCATGATCGTGATGCCCATGATGAAGTGGTCCAGATACTCAAAGAAGAAGACGCTGCTGCAAATGGTGGCGTGTTGCACTGTTTCAGTGGTGACCTGGAAATGGCTCAACAATGCCTCAAACTTGGCTTTTATCTCTCTTTTACTGGCACGATCACCTATCCAAAAAATGAGGCTGTTAGAGAGATCATCAAAGCCATTCCGATTGATCGTATGCTGGTTGAAACCGACTGCCCTTACCTTTCGCCACAAAAATTCCGGGGTAAACGGAACGAACCGGCTTACGTCCGCTACACCGCAGAAAAAATGGCAGAGATTAAAGGGCTCACCATTGAGGATGTCGCCAGAGTTACAAGCCGTAACTGTCATGACCTGTTCGGCTTTGGCAACGTTGACCAGAGCAGCAAAATTGCCTACCAGATTCGTGATTCACTCTATCTGAACATTACCAATCGCTGTACGAATAGTTGTATTTTCTGTGCAAAGTTTAGCGACTTCGTGGTCAAAGGGCATGAATTAAAACTTGACCATGAACCATCTGTTGCAGAAATCAAACGGGTGATTGGTGACCCAACCCGTTATGCGGAAATTGTCTTTTGCGGTTATGGGGAACCACTCCTGCGCCTGGAGCTGATCAAAGAAGTGTCCCGCTGGTTAAAAGATCAGGGAGTGACTGTCAGAATCAACACCGATGGACAAGCCAACTTGGTACATGGCCGCAACATTCTCCCGGAGCTCACCGGGCTGATTGATGCAATCTCGATCTCGCTAAATGCCGCAGAAGCTGAAAGCTATCATCATCTCTGCCGATCCACCTATGGCGCACAGCAGAGCTATC
>JAOZOH010000097.1 GCA_029933365.1 Desulfuromusa sp.
ACTTTATCTGCATCGACCAGTGCTTGAACAAAAGTGAAGTATTGCTCTTCATTCAACGGACAGTTGATATAATCATCCCCTCCCTTATCATAGCGTGAAGCGCGCCAGGCGATAGTAAAATCGATAGAATCAACTTCGACAATCGGCGCAATAGCATCATAAAAATAGAGATGTTCACTGCCAGTCAAATTTGCCAGTTCAACTGAAAGGGCTGCTGAGGTCAGGGGTCCGCTAGCGAGGATAGTTGTCCCTGCCTCAGGTAGTTGGGTGACTTCTTCCCGCATTAGCTCAATATTTGGTTCTGCGGCAATTTTAGCGCTGATATAGCTAGAAAACTCATCCCGATCAACCGCCAGGGCACCCCCAGCCGGGACTGCTGTAGCATCTGCTGCTTCGATAAATAAAGAACCCGCACGGCGCAATTCTTCTTTAAGGCAGCCGACCGCGTTATTCATCCCGGCACCACGCAAGCTGTTAGAACAGACCAGTTCAGCCAACCCCTCACTTTGATGGGCAGGGGAGAACCGCAATGGTTTCATTTCAACTAATTTAACCTGACAGCCCTCTTTTGCTGCTTGCCAGGCCGCTTCACATCCAGCTAATCCAGCGCCGATAATTGTAATCTCTAGCATTTGTTTAAACCAGACAGATAAATTTGCCACCAAGGCACCAAGGCACCAAGAAAAGCAAAATTATCTGTTTTTCTTGGTGCCTTGGCGTCTTGGTGGCTATATAGGGTAGAGGGTCAAGATGTCTTTTTTGTCGTTTTTTTTGCTGTTACTTTCTTCTTTGCCGCAGGTTTCTTTTTTGTGGCGGCTTTTTTAGCTGGGGCTTTTTTAACCGGCGGGATCAATTCTTTTTCCCAGTCGCAATTTTCCTGCGGGCAGCGCTGCACCGTACCCCACCGTTTGGTCGTTTTGATCTCCGTCAGTGGCCAGCCACATTTTGGACATGGCTCTTCTTTGGGTGGATTCCAAAGGGCATATTTACATTTGGGATAACGATTGCAGGAGTAAAAGATTTTTCCGTAACGGCTCTTCTTCTCCATCATCTCTCCCTCACCACATTCGGGGCAGGTAATGCCGAGGGATTTGGGCTTTTCCAATGGCTGAATATTTTTACATTTGGGATATCCACTGCAGGCCAGAAATTTACCGTAGCGACCCGTTTTGATCAACATCGGTGAGCCGCATTTATCACATTTTTCATCCGAAACAACTGGTTCCTCGGCTGCTTCCCCATCGGAGCTAAGTGGTTCGGTGTGGCGGCAATCAGGGAAGCCGGAACAGGCCAGAAAACGACCTGAGCGACCCAGTTTGATCACCAGTTCTTTGCCACATTCAGGGCATATTTTGTCAGTTTTTTCGGTTGTGACATCCGCTTTGCTGACCTCTTGATCCTTGCGGCGTAACAGGGCAATGAAGGGATCCCAAAATTGTTTGATCAATGGAATCCAAGCCAACTCACCACGTGAAATAGCGTCAAGCTCTTCTTCCAAAGTGGCAGTAAAGTCATAATCAACGTATTGGCTGAAATGTTCCGTCAGCAACTTGGTCACGACACGCCCGGTATCTTCCGGAAAGAAGGTTCGCTTTTCCAAGCGGACATATTTTCTGGTGACCAGAGTATTCATAATGCTGGCGTAGGTTGATGGACGCCCAATACCATATTCTTCCAGTGTTTTAACCAGACTGGCTTCAGTAAAGCGCGGTGGTGGCTGGGTAAAGTGTTGGTCGGGAGTCAGTTGTTTCCTGGTCAGCTTTTCACCTTCACTCAACGGCGGGAGCAAGCCTTCTTTGTTTTCATCATCACCGTTGTCTGTCCCCTCGATATACAGTGCCATAAAACCAGGGAAGCGGATCGTCTGACCGGTAGCGCGAAAACTATAACGTTCGCCAGCGGCAATATCGACCCTGGTGGCATCGAAAATTGCCTGCGTCATTTGTGATGCCACGGTGCGCTTCCAGATCAACTCATAGAGACGTTGCTGGTCTGAACTTAGATATTGTTTCAGCTGTGCTGGAGTACGGGCCACAGAGGTTGGCCGAACCGCCTCATGCGCTTCCTGGGCATTTTTGCTTTTGTTTTTGAAAACCCGCGGTTTTTCCAGGGCGTAACTTTTGTCATAAAGTTGGCAGATAACTTCACGCGCTTCACTGGTTGCCATTGTTGACAAAGCAACAGAGTCAGTTCGCATATAAGTAATCAAGCCGTGTGTTCCATCCTCAACCTTAATCCCTTCATACAGCTTCTGTGCAACACTCATCGTCTTACGCGCTGAAAAACCAAGTTTACGGCTGGCTTCCTGCTGCAGGGTGCTGGTGGTAAAGGGGGGGGCGGGGTTGCGTTTGCGTGCCTTTTTTTCCAGAGAGGATACTTGAAACTGTACCTGTTCCAGCTCAACAAGAATGTCTTCTGCCTGTTCCTGAGTGGTGATAGCAAACTTATTGAGTGTCTTACCGTCACAACTGTGCAGTTTTGCCGTCAATGGACTTTTGGCTAGGTTGGACAAAAGAGCCTCAATGGTCCAGAATTCACGTGGATTAAATGCGTCTATATCATCTTCACGTTCACATATAAGACGTAATGCGACCGATTGAACCCGTCCTGCAGACAATCCATAGCGAATTTTCTTCCACAGAAATGGTGACAGGTTGAAGCCGACCAAATAATCGAGCACTGAACGAGCTTGTTGGGCATCAACCATGTCACGATCAATGGAACGTGGATGAGCCATCGCTTCATCGATAGCTGTCTGGGTGATTTCATTGAAAGTTACCCTCTTAACTGTCGGTTTTTTGGCTTGCTCATCGATGTTGAGGGCTTCCAGAAGATGCCAGGCAATGGCCTCACCCTCACGGTCGAGGTCAGTTGCAAGGATTAATTCGCTACTTTTAGCAACTTCCTTTTTCAGTACGCTGATATGTTTAGCACTATCCGGCAGTATCTGATAATTGGGCTTGAAGTTATTCTCAATATCAACTGAACCTTGCTTACTTGGTAAGGCGCGGACGTGACCGTAGGAGGCAAGCACTTTATAGCCCTTGCCTAGAAATTTTTCGATGGTTTTTGCTTTCGCCGGAGATTCGACGATAACCAGTGATTGTGCCATCTGTTTCCTCTATGTGCGTCATTTCGGACAAAACCGAAGGAGCAGTTGTGAACAAAGTTAAGTTATTTGCGTAACTTTATTTTTTTAATGGTAGATACGACCCCAGTCGTTTTCCAGAAAACAGTCGATCTCTCGTAACCAGAGACTGTTCGAACGTGACAGGAGATTGAGTATTGTGATCAATTTGATTTCTTGCTCAGTGATCGGATCTTCTGCCGCACGGATTGCCCGCTCAATAATTTCTTCCTGTGCTTCGTCTGAAAGCAATCCCAAAGTGCGAACCTTGACCAAAAACCCTCTCGCCTCGGTTGTAAGCTTCTGCTGCTCCACGGTGCTAAATACCCGATAGGTGGGTAGATTCATCAGTGGTGCAACGGATGCTGATTCAGCTTGAGGCTGTAGAGCAATCGTTTCCATCCAGGAGAAGGCATCATTGATCTCATCAGCATCAAAGCCAACTGATATCAATTCTGTCTTCAGTTCCTGTTCACTGATTGGGGTGTCTTCCGCTCCCAGAACATATTGGGCGATCAGATTGACAATCGCCAGAACTCGCTCACGCAAGGAACCTCCCATAATGGGTGTCAATATTTATAGCTGTCCACGGATATAATGGTTTCCCGGGAGTGTTTGTATTCCTCCCCGGAGCTCTAGGTCGAGTAAAATAGCGGAAAGCTCCATGGGAGTCAAGCCGCATTCCCGGGCTATTTCGTCACTATGTCGGGGTTCATGCCCAAGTATCTGGAAGACACTTAGGGCTGGCTCTTCCAGTTGCTCTGAGAAATTACTATACTGCCGCTTTTCCTGTTTCGTTGGGTGATTCGGCCAGAGCACCTGTAAAATATCCTCAGCTTCAGTGACAAGTTGAGCCCCTTCTTTCAACAGCCTGTTGGTCCCCTTGCTATTGGGATTATGCAGAGCTCCCGGGATTGCAAACAGTTCGCGCCCCTGTTCCAGAGCAAAGTCACCAGTAATTAAGGAGCCACTTCTTTCGGCCGCTTCGACAATCAGCACGCCACGACTGAGGCCACTGATGATGCGATTTCGACCAGGAAAATGTCCAGCGAGGGGCGGGGTTTCAGGTGGGTATTCGGTGATAATGGCATTTGCCTGCTGAATTTCCAGAAAGAGTTGACTGTTTTCCGGCGGGTAAATTCGATCTATGCCACACCCGAGGACGGCAATGGTTGCACCTTTGGCGTCGAGTGCTCCCCGGTGTGCTGCACTGTCAACTCCACGCGCCAAGCCGCTGACGATACAAACATCATGATGCGCAAGGGTTGTTGCCAGTTCTCTGGTCAAGGTCAACCCTGCACTAGTGGCGCGTCGTGAACCGACAATGGCAAAGCAATCATTAGCAGGTAATGTTCCACGTAAATAGAGAAGAGCTGGCGGATCATGGATTTCGCGCAGTAGAGACGGGTAATCATCATCCCAAAAACTGATCAGGCGGACTTGGTGTGATTCTAATTTGTGACAGATTTGCTGGAATTTTTGATCATTTTCAGTGGGAACTTTGTTGCAGAGATTTTCTGTCAGCCCCGCTTCTCGCCAATGCTGTGGCGGAGCGTTAAGCGCGGCACTGAAATTTTTAAAATATTGGTGAAGTTTAAATAGAGCAGTGCGCCCCAGGCCGGGAGTCAGGTGCAGTCTCAGTAAAGCTTGTTGTGAAGCATTCATTTGTCCCCTCCCGAAAGCAGATCAGTGGTGATGGCGTCGCAAAAAGTCCACCCCACGGTGTTGCAGCGGTTTTTCAAGACCTTGACATACCATATGTATGCCTTCGTCCTTGAAAAACCACTACGCCTTGTGGAACGAAATTTTTGCTTAGCCATCTGATTCATTTTTGCGAGTGCATCAATGGTACGTGTTGCAAATAAAAAAGGATTGAAATAACTCCAATCCTTTTTTATCGTTTGTTATCTTGTAGTAAAAACTAATTGGTTACAACCGATACCTTATCTCCAATATATGCGGCGTTAACACTTTTGATAATGATAGCTGAAGCGGTGTTGGCTTTTGTTTCAATGGTAATTGCGGCACCCAGAACGGCATCGGGTAATTGAATTGAGCCAGCCTGCTTAATGATTTCATCAGATGCTTTGCGTGGTCGGGAAAGATAAAATAAATTTCCACTTGCCAAACCATCGTCACTGCCGAGGTCAACAAAAATCACATCGTTAACTGATAAGGTGCTCTTCCTGTCCCGTCCTGCAATGATGTAGCCCCCTTGATCGGTGGTGCCACGCTGTAGAGTAATCTCTTTGCGCTGCGGGATGTATTCAAACAGTTCTGCACCCCGAGTGATTTCACGGAAGACTTCACCAATTTTGGCAACGACAGTTTCTCCGTTGATTTCAGTGACCTGCAGGAACCCTAGATTATGCATCATGGTTCCGAGTGGCTCGTTGGTCTGTGGATGTTTGATTACATCTCCCCGTTCGAATAATCCGTAGGTATCGCCGACTGTAACACTTGCGGTGTCCTTCATTTTGAGAAACACCACATCACGTTGCGTCAGCAAGATCCGATTGTCGACCGAATCAACCAGAATTCCCAGTGGTTCTTCATCGGTGAGGATAAATCCGTCACCACTACCTGTCGATTTTATTTTGATTGATTCCGCGTCCACACTGGTCAGAGTTGGTGGTGCTATCTGAGCGCTCTCTTCCGTTTTTCCTGCTTCTGGATAAGCGGGAACAATTTCAAGGCGACCATCCAGAATACGTATTTTCTGTCCCGGGAAAATCAGATGTGGGTTGGTGATTTCTGGATTTTTTGCCCAGACATTTGGCCAGTAATACGGATCATCAATAAAACGTTGGGAGAGATCCCAGAGGGTGTCTCCCTTTTTGATGGTGTAGATTTGTTCTTCAGCGGCCATTGTTAAACTTGTCCCTGACAAGATCAGCAATAGAACCAGCAGCGATAACCAGCGAAAGAGTGTTCGTGTCATCAGTTCCCTCTCAGACAGAGCTGTGAACCGTTAATTGGTCGGTTCGTCGCTCCGGTAAAATTGTTGCGCTTCTGGACTTTCTGGAAAGCGGTTGCGCAACTGTTCTAGAACGTTGTCGGCTTGTATTGGTAGCCCCTGTTGGCGGTAGATCTGTGCTAATTGTGTTAATGCTGCAGGGGCTTTAGCTTGGGCATTAGGATCAACAACAATCTGGTGCAGATTGTCTATTGCTAAGTCGGTTTTTCCTTGGGATAATTGAGCCGTGGCCAGCCAGTAGCGGGCATTGGGAGAATATTGGTGAGCTGGGAAATCACGTAGAAAACTTTGGAAACCAACTTCAGCAGATAACATCTGGCCAGCAGCCAGGTTTGAAAATGCCGCCAGATAGGACGATGCGGAAGCGGCTATGCTGACGACTTCCTGATTCGGGATGAATTGACCAGAAGGTGTTAGTAGCTCTGGTGTTTGCAGATTACCCTGGATTTGTGCTGAGATTGCATTTTTACCTGTCAATTGTTGCTGAAGTTGAGCAAATTGCTGCTGTATCTGCTGCAATTGAGTCGCTTGTTCCTGCTGTTGCAGTTTTATTTCACGTAGCTGATCCTTCAATGCTCCTGAAGGGGCAAGGCCTGGTGTCGGAGCACAGGAACTGAGCAAAAGAACAGACCCCAAAATTGGGATGAGCCCAGTTATCAGGAATGAGTGGGGGCGCTTCATAAGCTTAACAGAACTCCAGATTCAATTCGGGAAATAAAACAATAAAAACTAATCTGTAAAAATTATAGTTTTCTTAACTGGTTGTCAAGCTGGAAAGATGAGAATACTCCAAAAAAGCCTTTAAATCATCATTTTTTATGAGTGAGATCTCGGGTTAAGACATTCAGGTGCCGGCCAGATGTCAAAATAATCCCTTGGTTTGTTGTGTGCTTTTTTAGAATTTTTTTTAGTTCGATGATTTTTTCTACTGACAAGTTCCGGTATTTTGGTAATTTGCTGACAAAGAAATCGGTTTCATCGGTAAACTGGAAATTGACATCGAAAAGATATGTTGGACTCATTATCCAATCATCAAAATTCTGCATTGCGATAATTGCAGCTTTCTTTTCTAGGCTTTCATTGCCACTTCCTGCACCAAAACGCTTCTTAACCTCCTGAAAAGAACCGTCATTTCCTGGTTCAACAACAACGATCTTGCCGTTATCTTTCAACTGGTTTCCTGAGTGGCGAAGATTGTCGATCATTTTATCTTTTGGGATGTGATGCAGTGACAGAGTATAGATAACAATATCAAAAGATCGTGCGGGGAGGTTGGGGGTCCCGTCTGGTATGAACAGAAACTCAACATTTTTTGCGGTAATGTTTTTTTTAGCCTGTTCAAGAGCTGCTGAATTGAGGTCGGTTGCTACAATTTTAGCGGCATACTGCGCCATATCACTGGTCATCCGTCCGTTACCACAACCAATTTCAAGAATCGTCGCCCCAGTCAAAGAGGCGTGAGAGTTGATGGCTTGGATATATTGGTTGTCAGGATCTAGAATCATCGGTCTCTCCTCGTTTTTATTTCGAGGATACAGTACCTTAAAACCCCGGGATTCCGATAGGGCCAGGAAGATCGGGGATGCCACATCCTGAAAGTGAGATTGCGATAAGCAAGATAAGTATTAAGACTGCCAACTGTTTCATTCCGACTTCTCCTAAGAACATAATATTGGTGATAATATCCTGAGTACTCAACACCTATTTCTATCGTCAGAATCGAGAACTATCGACCTTTTTGATTGAAATCTGAGTAAGCTATTCTAGCAAAATAAGGCAAAATACGGCTATTTTTTTGCTGTCCACATACTGCTCCAAATTTTCTGTTTATGCTATGCTCCGTCAGTTATTTTGAAAGTAAATATTTTCTGGGGAACTTAAATGTCACAAAAAATAAATCGAAACCGTCCCGAATTACTGTTGCCTGCCGGGGATATGCAAAAACTGAAAACGGCGATCCGCTTTGGAGCCGATGCGGTTTATCTGGGGACCGCCGATTTTGGGCTGCGGGCGCATGCGGGTAATTTTGACATCGACCAATTGCGCATTGCCCGGAACTTGACGCGTGAGGCCGGGGTTGCTCTCTCTTTGACTCTCAATGCTTCACTGCGGCCAGATGAATTCTCCGATTTGGAAAACTTGCTTGAAGAACTGAAAACCCTTGATCTGGATGCTTATATTATTGCCGATCCCGGAGTGCTGGCGACCATTCGCAGAGTTGATCCGCAGCGGGCAATTCATATTTCTACCCAGAGCAACAGCTGCAACCCGCAGACGGCTGAATTCTGGCGCAGCTGTGGTGCCAGTCGGATTAATCTGGCCAGAGAATTAACTCTGGATGATATTAATGGTTTTGCCGGGCAGACCGAGATCGAACTGGAATGCTTTGTCCATGGTGCCATGTGTGTCGCCCATTCGGGGCGCTGTCTCCTCTCCACCGCGTTGCTTGGGCGTAGCGCCAACCGAGGTGATTGCGCTCAGCCCTGTCGCTGGAATTATGCGCTGGTTGAAGAGACCCGCCCAGGAGAGAGTTTCGCTATTGAAGAGGATTATCGCGGCACCTATATCATGAACAGTCGCGATCTCTGTCTGGTGGAGCAATTGCCACAGTTGTTAGCTGCAGGGATTGACAGCTTCAAAGTTGAGGGGCGGATGAAGAGCCTTTACTATCTGGCGACAACGGCGCGGGTTTACCGTGATGCAATTGACCGGCTCAACGTCGATCCAACTGATATCGATCCCCTCTGGCGGGAGGAGTTGGAAAAGGTGAGTCATCGTCCCTACGACACCGGCTTTCTGTTTGGTCATGAGGATGCAAAAATCCACGCTGCTGACACTCACTATATCCGTACCCATGATTTTGTCGGATTTGTCCGAAAAGATGATGACGGTCTCCGGGTTGAAGGGCGTAACCGCTTTCTCCTTGGGGATGAGGTTGAACTGATTGGACCGCAAATGCGCCAACAAAAAATCAGGATTGATGAGATTCGAAACCTTTCTGGCGATTTACTTCCTGCAGGGCAGCCCAATTCTCAACTGCGACTGCAGCTACCAAATTGGGCCGAAGAGGGTGATCTGCTACGTTTGGAAAGGGCTGTAAAATAAATGAAACTGCTGTTGTTATCTGTCTATCTTGTTGTGACCGCAATCCGTTTTGCCCTTGATTGGATTAATATCCAGCATCGGAAGAAGGTGCGTCAACCATTGCCGGATGCTTTTGTTGGCCAAATTGACGAAGAGCAACTCAAACACAGTGATGCTTATGCTCTGGCTGGGGATCGAGTCGGTTTTGTTGAAGATACTGTTGGTGTGCTTTTGACCCTGCTGTTTTTGTTTGGCGGATTGCTCCCCTGGTATGATCATCTGATTGCTGGTTTCTCAGGCAACTTCATTGTGCAGGGACTGTTGTTTTTCGGCTTGCTTGCTCTGGTGCAATTGCTGGTCGGTATCCCTTTTTCCCTCTACAAAAATTTCATTTTGGAAGAGCGCTTTGGGTTCAACCGGATGAGTTTTAAACTTTGGTGTGCCGATCTTCTGAAATCCCTGCTGATTGGCTCGGTGCTGTTTGTGCTGCTGGCTGGTGGGGCGCTCTGGTTGGTGCAGTGGGCTCCGCAAAGTTGGTGGCTCTGGGTCTGGGGTTTCTGGGCTGTTGTTTCACTATTTCTCCTCTATCTATCCCCCTATTTAATAGAACCGCTATTTTTTAAATTTACCCCCTTGGCAAAGGTTGAACTGGAAACCGAGGTTCGTGATCTGCTGGAAAAAGCGGGAGCTCATGCTGGAAAAGTGTTGCAAGTTGATGCCTCCCGCCGTAGCGGTCACAGTAATGCCTATTTCACTGGTATCGGTAAAGTCAAACGGGTGGTGTTGTTCGATACACTGATGGAACAGCTGAACAATAAAGAGCTGTTGGCGGTTCTGGCACATGAACTGGGCCACTGGCGCCGAGGTCATTTGCGCCAGCAATTGATTAAAAGTCAATTGCTGGCACTGTTCAGTTGTTGGCTTGCTTTTACCCTGTTGCAGGGGCAGTTGTTACCCGGTTGGTTTGGCTTGGAACAGCTCTCTTTTGCCGGTCAGGTGCTGGTGCTGGGTTGGTTGGGATCTCTCCTCGGATTCTTCTGGACACCCCTCAGCAGTTGGTGGTCACGTCGACATGAACGGCAGGCGGATCAGTTCGCTATCAATATGGTTGGTAGTGGTCAGGAATTAGCTTCAGGATTGGTGAAGCTTGCACGAGAGAACTTGAGCAACCTGTTTCCCCATCCGTTCTATGCGGCGGTGTATTATTCTCACCCACCACTGGTGGAGAGGGTATTGTGGCTGGAGCAGGGACAGGTGGATGTTGATAATTTTACTGAAGTTGTTGCAGATCAATAAAGCGATTGTTGCTATCGATGGTTAAGAGAAACCGCCCGTTAATTCCTGTATGTGACAAGAATGGGCGCAGCCGTACAGCTGGAAACTTGAGCCGTTTGCCACACTCTGAAACCACTTTAACTGCGTTGACGGTTCCCTGATAGTACTGTAGATAGAGCCTGTCCCAGAACCGCAAAACTTTAGCACCTGCACGAAAAATAATA
>JAOZOH010000258.1 GCA_029933365.1 Desulfuromusa sp.
ACATGGCGATGTTCCTGTTTACCAAAGCAATTCTGGCCGGAGAGCCAATTCAGGTATTTAACTACGGAAAAATGAAGCGTGATTTTACCTATATTGATGATATTGTCGAGGGGGTGGTACGAACGCTGGATCATACGGCACCACCGAACCTTGAATGGTCAGGGATGCAGCCCGATCCCGGAACCAGCGCAGCGCCATACCGGCTCTATAACATCGGCAATAATAATCCAGTTGAGTTGATGTATTTGATAAAAGTTCTGGAGCAAACCCTTGGTAAAACTGCCGACAAACAGATGATGCCAATTCAGCCGGGTGATGTCCCGTCAACCTATGCTGATGTGGAGGCGTTGACTGAGGATATTGGTTTCAAACCAGCGACCTCAATTGAGGATGGAGTGGCACGTTTTATTGAATGGTACAAAAGTTATTTTATGAAATAATATCCAGATATTTGTCAGTATGCATTATTCTATTTTGATGATGTTTTTTTTCTAAGAGGATTGAGAGATAACCTGTTTTATGGAACAGCAGATGAATAAGCAAGAAACTGAGACCCCCACCCGCCAAATTGCTGATGACGAGATTGACTTGGTGCAACTATTCCAGATTTTATGGAAGCGTAAGGCCCTGATTGTTACAGTGACCCTTATTTGTTTGTTGGCCGGGATTGGCTATGCATTATGGAAAAAGCCCCTGTATGAGTATACGACAGCAATCCAGATTGGCACGGCACTGGTTGGTGGAGGTGATACGGCTCAAAAAACCGGCATAGAGGCTTCTCCCAGTGTCAAGTTGAAACTTGAAAAAGTCTATCTGCCGATGGCAATAAACCAGATAAGTGGTAGATACGAAGGTCGCCTGGCTTCTGCTTCTGTCAAAGAGAATAAAAATAGTAACATCCTACTTATAATATCTAAGGGCTCCCTTGAAGATGGTCAGTTTTTAAAAGATCTGCACACCATTGCTGTTTCTCCACTTATTGCTAATCACCGTGAACTGATTGCTGCATCAAAAAAGCAATATGAAATTTTAGCCCAGAGAGCCAAGTTGATTCTCAAGGACTTGGAAGATCCCAAGATTTTTGCAATAGCCGAAAATGCTATCAAGGGACAGATTGAGTCAGCTCAACTGGACTTGGTGGGAGTAGATGAGCAGAAGAAAATTCTTCAGGCCAAGAAGGAAGGATTGAAAGAAACCAAAATATTGCTGCAGCAACAGATAAAACAAATTGAAAAGAATTTAAAAGTATCCTATGCCAAAAGAGATCTAGTTATTTCTGAAGTCACAGATGAAGCCAAGGCGATGACTTTTTTGATGTTGAATAGTGATATTCAGCAGAATGAGAATCGTTTGGCTGCTTTGCGTGAGCGGCTGAATGTCAATCTGGAGAATGAAAAACAGCAAATTGAAGGGCAGCTCTCTGAGAATCAGAGACTGAGATATTTGCAAACGACTAAGATTGAAGAGTTAAAAAGTCAATTGATTCAGTTGCAAGCGCAACGTTCCAGTGACCAGGATAAGCAACGGAGTAAAATATCCGAAGCTGAAAATAAAATTAACCTCTATCAGGATACCAAAGTCCTTGATTTTGCAGCGCGATCAATAAAACCTGTTGGGACTGGAAAATCTCTTATAGTTGTGTTGTCAGGATTACTTGGACTGATGATTGGGATTATGGCTGCTTTTTTTGCAGAATTTATGACTAAGATGCGAGAGCAACAGACTGGGTGATATTAAAAGAGGGTTGAGAAGTTGTGGAGATAGATGATTTAAAACCTGTTTTGTCGGTTATCCCAGAGCTCGAATTTGCTGTTTTAATTGGCAGCCGGTCCAATGGAACGGCCCATTCTGACAGTGATTGGGATTTTGCTATTCAGTGGGATAGGGAGATGAGTTTTATGGAACAGCTCAGCGCCACTGAAAAGTTGCGCAAACACATCTCCACCTGCCTTAAAATTGATCCTTCAGATATAGATCTTATTGACTTGCCAACGGCACGTCTTGCTATGCGAGCGGTGGTCGCTGAGGAAGGTCATGTTCTTTGTGGTGATGATAGTTTAGGCTGGTTTCATTTTTTGCAACGGACGTGGCGTGAATTGGAGATGCAATATTGGGAGGAGATTTATGCGGCTTGATCTGTATCTGGCAGAAACAGCACTCATTGCACGCACACAAGCTGCAATCCTCGATGATGCGCGCAACATGCTTGTTGCCGGGAAAACGTTATCCCCGCTCGAGAATAATGGTATTTTACATGCTTTTCAGGTTTTGGCAGAAAACGCTATTGGTAAGGCAAAGCAAACCCTTAAGGTTCTAGGCAAGCCAGTACCGATATCTGCTTATGATAGTTTCAGCGAATTGTCCAAACTTGGTATAATTGATGATAATGACCTGATAACTTGGAATGCAGTTGTCGGATTGCGCAATCGGATTGTTCATGACTATATGAATATTGATATGGTAAGAGTAACCGAACTGGTTAAAAATGAACAATATCAATTTGTTGCCAATTTTCTTCTTGTCCCAATAGGTGAACGATCTCACGAGTAAGGCCTAAGTGTTCTGTTCTTAACCTCCGCTTTTATCAAGGGAAGTCAAGGAGGATAAAAGCCTGAAAAACGATTTGGTTTTATGGGCTTGGTAAAAATAAATGCCTAACTCGGTGATACTAGCAGGTTGTTGAAAAACTATTAGTCCAAACCCTTAATTTTACTAGAGTCGGCACGTTAATTTTGCTATAATATCGCACATAACCTACTGA
>JAOZOH010000025.1 GCA_029933365.1 Desulfuromusa sp.
CGTTAAAAAAAGAGGGAAGTCAAGTTTGGTGCAAGCGGATGCTGGAAGATGGCGTGGCAGCAACCGTCGGTCCGGTGGCTGAACCCTACGTTCAGGGATTTCCCTTGCCGGAACTGTTTTTCGGTTTTTTGCTCGATGGTTACTATACGTTGGCAGAAAGTTATTTCTTGAGTCTGCCCTATTTGTCCTGGCAGATGGTGCTGATAGGTGATCCGCTGTATCGACCGTTTCGGAATGTGACGACAGGAAAATAGGGAGATTTATATTTTGTCCAGTTCTGTAGATTTACAACCTTCTCTAAGATTCAGAAGGGCTATCGTACGACGACCTGGGCGGAGTGTTGTGTCTGGCCTGTCTAAGTCCTCACACACAACCCCAATTTATGAAAAAACCTTGGAACAACATGATCAATATATAAAAGCATTAAAAAAGTGCGGGTTGGATGTCGTCATTCTTGACGCTGCTGAAGAATTTCCTGATTCGACATTTGTCGAAGATGTCGCTGTATTGACTCCGGAATGTGCCATTATTACCGCTCCTGGTGCGAAAACGCGCGCAGGAGAAATTCAGGAGATCAAAACAACGTTGTCAGGCTTCTTTTCCCACATTGAACAAATAACACTTCCAGGCACACTGGAAGGTGGCGATGTTATGCAGATAGGAACCCATTATTACGTGGGCTTGTCGGAGCGAACCAATAGGGAAGGGGCTCGACAATTGATTGGCATTCTCGAAAAATATGGAATGACTGGTTCCACAATCCCGGTGCATAATTTTTTACATCTCAAGACCGGGGTGACCTGGATTGGCAATAATACCCTGGTGTCTGCTTGCGGATTTACAACTCCTCCAGAGTTCAAGAATTTCAGGCTTATTCAAGTTGCAGAGGGTGAAGAAGAAGCTGCCAACTGCATCGACCTTGGGGATGAGATTCTTATGCCTGCCGGTTTTCCAAAAACGAACCAGCTTCTCTGTGGTGCTGGGTTTTCGGTAGTAGATGTCGATATCTCAGAATTTGCAAAAATAGATGGCGGCTTAACCTGTTTGTCTTTGAGATTTTAGCCAGAGCGGGGTGGAAGCCCAACAATTCAGAGTGTCGTAACGGGGCTGATTAGCGGATATTGAACCGGTCAAATTCTCCGGTCGGTGTTTGCCATTCCACCTGAAGATCATCCACATGCGCCATATCTGGACCACTTTCACACCAGTCAATAACAGTGTTGACGGCAGCCTCTTCTCCTTCGAATACGGCGGTAACGGAACCATCGGGATTGTTGCAGCACCAGCCTTTTATCCCGTATTGTTCCGCGGTATTTTTGGTGCTCTGCCGGAACCAGACCCCCTGAACCCGACCTATTACGCGAACTTTTGCCCTGATAGTTTCCATTCTACACTCTCTGCCCGATCAGTTCGAGAAATTCGCTCTCACTGAGAATCTTTATCCCCAATTGTTGTGCTTTCACCAGTTTGCTACCTGCTCCCGGTCCGGCAACAACATAGTCAGTTTTTTTACTCACCGAACCGCTGGCACGACCACCTTGAGATTCAACGAGAGTTTCTCCCTCTTTTCTGCTGAATTGTTCCAGAGAACCGGTAAATACAAATGTTTGACTGCGTAATCTGTCTCCAGTGGCTTGATCATCATTTATAGGATTCACTCCTGAGTCGACCAGATCTTTAAGGAGTTTTTGATTGTCTGGATTACTGAAAAAGCGGACCAGGCTTTCACTGACCTGTGGGCCAATTTCATGAATAGCCAGCAGATCCTCGCTAGTGGCAGAAGCTAATGCCTCTAAGCTACCAAACTGGCGGCTTAGTAGCTTTGCCAGATGGCTGCCAACATGACGGATACCGAGGGCGAAAATAAAATTTCCCAGCGAACGCTGTTTGCTTGCTGCAATTGCCCGGAGTAAATTATCAGCCAGTTTTTCACCCATCCGATCAAATTGGAACAGGTCTTCCCTGGTTAAATGATAGAGATCGGCCAGGCTGCTGACAAGCTTCAATCTTAATAGTTGATCAATGAGGCGATCCCCGAGTCCTTCAATATCCATAGCTCCGCGGGAACAGAAATGCTTGAGTGATTCCTTCAGTTTAGCCGGACAATTCAGCCCCTGACAGCGGGGGATAACTTCCCCTTCTGCACGATTGACCGGAGATCCGCATATTGGACAGTGTGTTGGTTCCGGGATGGGCTGTTCACTGCCAGTGCGGTTTTCTTTAACGACTCGGACAATATCCGGGATGACATCTCCGGCTCGTTCAACCACGACGGTATCGCCGATCATAATGCCGAGTCTAGCTATCTCATCCCAATTATGTAGGCTGGCACTGGAAACAGTGACGCCACTTATATTAACTGGTCGTAAATTGGCAACCGGGGTGATTGCTCCAGTTCGACCGACCTGCAACCGGACCGACTCAAGGACTGTCTGTTCCTGGCGGGCGGGGAATTTACAGGCGATTGCCCAGCGGGGGGTGCGGCTCTTTTCGCCCAATTCCTGTTGCAATGTGCGACTGTTAACTTTAACGACCATACCATCAATCTCATAGGGAAGTTGGTCGCGCAAGTTTTGTAATTCCTTGTAGCGGGAAATGACAGCGTTTATATTTTTAGCAATATATACAGTTTCCAAGTTGACTTTGAGACCCCAGTGGCGGAAGGATTGCAGAAGCTGAGCATGGGTTTCCGGGGCAATTCCGGATATATTCCCACTGCCATAGCAGCTGATTGTCAACGGACGGCTGGCAGTCAATCTGGCGTCAAGTTGGCGCAAGCTTCCTGCGGTCAAATTACGTGGGTTGGCAAAGGTCGGCTCTCCTTCTTCTCGTCGCTGTTGGTTGAGTTTGCGAAAACCTTCTAATTCCATATAGATTTCACCACGGACTTCCAACCGCTCTGGGTAATCATTTTGCAGTTGCAATGGAATCGCCCCAATTGTACGGATATTCTGAGTGATCTCTTCACCTTTCGTTCCATCACCTCGGGTTGTACCTCGAACCAGTTTCCCCTGCTGATAAGTGAGAGCAACGGCAACTCCATCCAATTTTGGTTCACAAATATATTCCACATCTTCCGTTCGAGAGAGAAAGCGTTTAATTCTGGCATCAAAATCGTAGAGATACTCAGCAGTAAAAGCATTTTCCAGCGATAGCATCGGGCTGGCATGGGTCGCTGTCGAAAAACTGCTTAAAGGGGTGCTGCCAACCCGTTGTGAGGGTGAGTCCGGAGTAATAAGTTCTGGATATTGTTTCTCTATCTCAAGGAGTTCACGCATCAATTGATCGTAGTCAGCATCGCTGATTTCTGGTCGATCAAGAGCGTGGTACTGATAATTGTGGTGGTGGAGTTGTCGTGCTAGTTCCTGGTGTCGCTTTTGTGCTACTTCAAATTGATCTGGAATCGTCATCGTTTCTCTTTCGTAAGTTGATTTTATCGGCTTATATCATGTCGATCAATTTGGTGCAAAGCAAGCTCTTTCCCTTTGGTAAGGTTTGCGCTAAACTTCGCCACGAAGTGATCGTTATCGAAGAGTTGAGAACATATCCCCTTGGAGTATAGATGTCCGACGAAATAATGTGGCGATTGTTGGCGTTGCTGGTGTTGCTGGGACTTTCCGGGTTTTTTTCTGGTTCAGAAACAGCTTTACTGTCCCTTGACAAGTTGCGAGTCCGTTTTCTCCAGCAGAAAGAACACCCCAATGCTGATAAGTTAGCTAATTTGCTCGATAATCCTGATCGGCTTCTCAGCGGAATTCTGGTTGGCAATAATCTGGTAAATATTGCCGCTTCAGTTATTGCCACAGGTTTATTTGTCAGTTATTTCGGTGAGCAGGGGGAATGGTTAACGGTATTGATTTTAACCCCGATTCTGCTGATTTTTTCTGAGATATGCCCGAAAACCTACGCGGCTCAGTATCCGGAAAAAATGTCATTTCTGGTATTGAAGCCAATCCGCTTTATCGTTTGGACTCTGACCCCGATTATTTTGGTTGTCTCTTCGGTCTCCAATTTTTTGACCAGTTTTTTGCGGAAAAAGGCTGCAGAGAGTTTATCTGTCTCTGAAGATGAAATAAAAGCGATGATTGAGATGGGTGAAGAGTCGGGAGTTGTTGCCGCCGAACAACGGCAAATGTTGCATGGGATTTTTGACCTGTCGGAAACCCGTGTTCGTGACATTATGATACCCCGGACTGAAGTTACGGGGATTGATCAGACTGCAAGCTTTCGGGAAGTTCTATCAATAGCTAGGCAAACTCGGCATTCGCGCTTTCCAGTGTTCAGCGAAAATCTTGATAGCATCGTTGGGGTGATCCATTCTAAAGATATTCTTGACTATGTTGGCCAGACTGAACATTTTGATCTCAAGGAGTTGAGCCGCAAGCCTTATTATGTTCCAGAATCCAAGCGGATCGGCGTTTTGTTGCAGAGCTTTCGCAAAAAACGTGAGCATTTAGCAATTGTAGTGGATGAATATGGTGGGATGGAAGGAATTGTCACTCTAGAGGACGTTGTGGAAGAGATTGTTGGTGAGATTCATGATGAATACGATATAGAAGAACTTGATTTTAGAGAATTAGGAGCCGGTCACTATCTGATTGACGCTGCAATGCCTCTACGTGAAGTGAACCGTCGCTTTGACTTAAATCTTCCCGAAGAGCATGTCACGACGTTGGCCGGGCATTTATTACAGATTATGGGAAGAATCCCTGTTGAAGGTGATTCCTGTGAAGAAGGAAACCTCCTGTTTCGGGTGCGGCAGATGGAGGATCGGCGGATCGAAGAAGTGGAAATGGTTATCTCTGCACCAAAAGATTGAATATGCAGTTTCACAAGGTCTCTCTGGCGGCTGACTCGGGTCGCTTTTCAATATCAACTTGGTTCCTTTCATTAGAGTCAAGCCCTTGTCATAGCAACATTTTCCAGATCAAGTAATCGCCTTTTAATCAGCATTTCTGCTTGACAGTAAATGATTGCACCGCTATATTTCCATCATCTAGGTGTCAAATAGTGTCAAGTGGTGTCAATATGAAATTTTCTGGTGAATACAACGTCAGTATCGATTTGAAGGGACGGGTCAGTATCCCGGCCTCTTTCAGGGATGAACTGCATCAGGTTTACGAATCTGAGGGGCTGGTTGTAACCCGCTATAAGAATGGTCTGGTTGCTTACCCACCGAGGCGTTGGGAAGAGATCTGTGCCAATGTTTTTGCCATGTCAGCTGGTCCCAAGCGTGAAGCCAACTTGCGTAACCGGATTGCCCCGGCAAAGGAATGTTCTTTTAATGCCCAGGGGCGGATTCAAATTCCCCAATCACTACGTGAACATGCTGGTCTGGATAAAGATGTGGTTGTTCTCGGGATGTTTGAAAAAATTGAAATCTGGAGCCAACAGGCTCATACCCTGATTGCTGCTGAATCTGAATCGATGTTGGACGAAGATGCCCAGGGGCAGGCGGATTTGGGCTTTTAATCATGTTGCAGAACTCTTTTGAGCATCTATCGGTGATGCCGAAGGAAGTTTTACACTGGTTGCAGCCAATGCCTGGCGGTACTTATCTGGATGGCACTCTTGGAGGTGCTGGACATGCGCGCTTAATTCTTGAGGCTGCAGCAGGTAGCCGCTTGGTTGGGCTGGATCGAGATCCTGCTGCATTGCAGGAGGCAGCTGAAACCCTGGCTCCTTTCGGAGAGCGGGTTAGTTTGCACCATGCAACTTTTGATCAGGTCGGTCAGGTGCTACAGCAACTTGGCATTGATAGTCTCGACGGTATGCTTCTTGACCTCGGGGTTTCCTCCCATCAACTCGACACCCCGGAGCGGGGCTTCTCTTTCCGTCACGATGCGCCTCTTGATATGCGCATGAATCCCACAACGGGAATTACTGCTGCTGATGTTGTCAACCAGACTGAAGAGGCGGAATTGGTACGCATCTTTTTTGAATATGGCGAAGAGCGTTACAGCCGAAGAATTGTCCGTAAGATCATTGCACAGCGCCAGGAAACAGCATTAACAACAACGCTCGAACTTGCTGAATTGGTTCGTGGGGCGATTCCTGGGGGGCAGCGGCCAAGTCGGATTCATCCGGCGACCCGGGTATTCCAAGCGCTGAGAATTTATGTCAACGATGAACTAGGGCAGGTAGAGCGGGGTGTTGAAGCTGCAATTTCGTTACTGAATCCGGGCGGTCGGTTGGTCGTGATCAGTTTTCATTCACTGGAAGACCGAATTATTAAACACCTGTTTCGGGACAAGGCTAAGGGTTGCATTTGTCCACCCCGTTTGCCGGTTTGCCAATGTAACCATACTCCCGACGTGAAAATTCTAACTCGCAGGGGAGTAAGGGCTGACAGCGATGAAGTTGATCAAAATGTGCGCTCCCGCAGCGCAATCTTAAGGGCGGTTGAGCGTTGTTAGCTGAATGTGGGGAAGGAAAGGGTAAATAAAATGGCAGAAGCTGTATCACACGAAGCGATTAAAACTACGGATTTTGCTTTTTATCGACCCCGTTTTGGTTCGGTCTGTGTGGCAATTTTACTGGTTTCCCTGCTGTCTCTGCTGTTTGTCTGGTCGCGGATTCATGCGCTTAATTTAGAATATAATATTTCCAGTCTTGAACGGGATATCCGCAGCCATCAACAGCAGATAACCGAGTTAAAGCTGGAAGCCGCTTTTTTGTCCCGGGACGAGCGGATTGAAAAACTGGCTAAAAAAGTTCTCGGGTTGCGCACTCCGTCGCCCGGTCAGATTATCAGGGTGGAGTGATATGGCCTTAACGGAACGTGGAGTGCAGATCCGTATCCGCTTTTTTGGAGCCATTTTTATCCTGGCTTTTTTGGCAATTGTTGGGCGTGCATATTATCTCCAAGTGGTTCTCGCTCCAGAGTTACAGGAACGGGCCGATCAGCAACGACAACATGTTGTCAAACTAGCTCCCCAACGAGGCAGTATTTTTGATAGTCGAGGGGATCCTCTGGCAGTGAGCTTGGCGGCGGAATCTCTCTATGCTGATCCGACACTGATTAAAAATCCACAACAGGCTGCTGGTCAGTTGGGAAAGCTACTTCATGCTCCCAAAAAAGAGCTAATCAAACTACTTTCTGCAAAAAAACATTTTGTCTGGCTGCAACGAAAACTGGATCCTGAACTTGCCAAGCAGGTTCGCGGGTTGAAAATACATGGGCTGCAATTTGTTACTGAACGGAAGCGCTATTATCCACAAGCAAGTACTGCAGCTCACGTGTTGGGTTTTACGGGGTTGGATCCTAACGGACTTGAGGGGATCGAATTAGAATATGACCGGCAGTTGCAGGGAACATCGGGACGATTGGTTTCAGTGCGGGATGCAAGGGGCCGGGGACTGGCTTCGGCAGATCAACTGGTACAGGGTGGGGTGCCGGGCCAGAATCTTTATCTGACTTTGGACCGGTCGCTGCAATATGTGGCTGAGAAAGAACTTGCTCGAGTCGTTCATGAAACAGGTGCGGTTGGCGGAACCGTTGTGATGCTAGAACCTGCCAGTGGGCGGATTTTGGCGATGGCCAGCCAGCCTGACTATAACCCGAATAGTGCCGGAAAATATCGGGCTGCAAAACGCCGCAATCGAGCTGTGTGTGATATGTACGAGCCCGGATCCACTTTTAAACCATTTTTGTTGGCAGGGGTTCTGGAGGAAGGTTTGGCTCGGCCAGGGCAGAAAATATATTGTGAAAATGGCCGTTATTCTGTTGGTGGTAAGACAATCCGTGACCATAAAAAATTCAAGAACCTGAGTTTGAAAGAAGTCCTTAAATTCAGCAGTAACATAGGATTTGCGAAGCTGGGAAAGACGTTAGAGCGTGAGCGCTTCTATTCTTACCTCCATAATTTTGGATTTGGTGAGCAAACCGGACTTGATCTTCCTGGAGAGGTTGAAGGGATACTCCGCTCCCCTTCCCGCTGGTTTGAAATCGATCTGGCGGCAATCTCTTTTGGCCAGGGCTTGAGTGTTACCCCCATCCAGATGGCTGCCGCTATGGCTGCCATCGCGAACGGTGGTCTGCTGATGGAGCCCTATCTGGTTGAAAAAATAACCACAGCTGATGGGCAGCAGGTGGCAAAACGACTTCCCCAAGTTCGGCGACGGGTTATCTCAGAGAAAACCGCGCGGCAAGTACGGGATATGATGGTTGCTGTCACTGAACCGGGTGGAACTGGAACCAGAGCGGCACTGGTGGGGTATCGGGTTGCCGGTAAGACGGGTACAGCACAAAAGGTCGATATGGTGACTGGCGGCTACTCTCCGGACAAGCGGGTCTCTTCTTTTATCGGGTTTGTTCCGGCAGATAACCCGGCATTGGTCCTTTCTGTCACCGTTGATGAGCCAAAGGGAAAGGCTTATGGCGGCCTGGTTGCAGCGCCGATATTTGCGAAAATCGCCGGTCAAGCTCTCAGCCATTTGAATATCCTTCCCAAGGGAACCGTTGCTGCGCTGACAAAGGAGCAGTTGGCAGCAGAACCTTTGCCAGATTTAGCGGCGCTGTTGCCAGAAATTGAGTTGAGTGACGGGTTGCGAATGCCCAATTTTTCGGGGATGAGTTACCGTCAGGTGTTACAGACAATGGAAGAGAAAAATCTGAATCTGAAACTCTCTGGCAGTGGTCAGGTGGTTAAACAATATCCGGCTCCAGGGAAAGTTATCCGTTATGGAAAACAGGCCTGGATCAAGTTTGGCGTGTAACTGATGGCGTCGCAAAAAGTCCGCCCTGCTGCGTTACAGCGGTTTTTCAAGATCTCGACATACAATATGTATGTCTTCGTTCTTGAAAAAACACTAAGCCTTGCAGGACGAAATTTTTGCTTAGCCATCTGATTCATTTTTACTAAATTTTCACTGATGTCTCACAACAAGGACAGCTATGAAACTGGAAAGACTCATAAAAGCTATCCAGCCACTTGAAGTTATTGGATTAGCAGAACAGAATATATCTGGATTAGCCTACGATTCTCGCCAGGTCCAGGCGAACATGCTGTTTTTTGCGTTACCAGGAATCGTGGCTGATGGTTTCGACTATCTACCTCAGGCTTTAAAATTGGGTGCACTCGCTGTTGTCGCGGAACGAATTCCAGACAAGTGCATGGAAGATGTCTGCTACATCAAAGTAGCTAATGTCCGGCAGGCGATGGCAATCCTAGCTGCTGAGTTTTATGGCAACCCAAGCGTGGATGTTCCAGTTATAGGCGTAACAGGGACCAATGGGAAAACAACCATCACCTATTTGCTCGAAGCAATTTTTAAGCAGGCTGGTTTTTCTCCTGCGGTGTTTGGGACGGTCGAATATCGTTTCGGTCAATTGCGTTATGCAGCCTCACGCACAACACCAGAATCGATCGACTTGCTGCGGATGATGGCTGATTTTCGCCAGCAGGGTGTGGATGTCATCATTCTCGAGGTTTCTTCTCATGCATTAGAGCAGCACCGGGTTGACGGGGTCAGTTTTGATGCCGCTGTGTTTACCAATCTCACTCAGGACCATCTTGATTATCACGAAACGCTGGGGCGGTATTTTTCTAGTAAACGACGCCTGTTCACCGACCTGTTAGGTGCCGGGATTGGGGTCATTAACCGTGAGGATTCTTGCGGTGCTGACTTATTGCAGGAAAACCAAAACTGGATCTCTTTTGGTCTGGATGAACGAGCAAAGGTTTATCCTCGTAAAGTTACGGTGGGGCGTGATCGAATCAGCGGAATCTTTGCCACTGAGCAAGGAGATGTTGTTGTTGAAAGTGGAATGATCGGCGATTTTAATGTCAGCAACCTGTTGGCGGCCGTTGCTACAGCACAGCAGTTTGGAATCGACAATGAAATTATTGCCAGAGGAATTTCAGTGGCCCCCCAGGTGCCGGGACGGGTCGAAAAAGTCAAGAATAACAAAGGAGTTTTAGCTCTGGTCGATTATTCACATACTTCTGATGCTTTAGAGCAAGCATTGAAGACCTTATCCAAACTTGACTCTCGACGGCTGTTAACAGTGGTTGGTTGTGGCGGAGATCGGGATCAGGGCAAGCGACCAATCATGGCTGCTGTGGCGGTTAAATACTCCAATTTATCAATTTTTACCTCGGATAACCCCCGCACCGAGGACCCTTTAAAGATTCTGGAGCAGGTTCGCGGTGGTGCATTGGCTGCGGGAAGCAGGGAGCTGAGTGCTGATCAAGCTGAAGCTGAAGACGGTTTTATAGTCCTCCCTGATCGCCGCGCCGCGATTGAGTTTGCTGGCAGCCTTGTCGAACAAGGCGATCTATTACTGGTTGCAGGGAAGGGGCATGAGGATTATCAGGTTCTTGGGACTAAAAAAATCCACTTTGATGACCGGGAGGAATTGAGTCGCGTGCTGAACCAGGGTCAAAGAACAAACAGTCTGAATAGTGGAAGCGGAGCTGAAAATTATGTTTGATCTGGAGCGGATTGCCAGAATTGTTGACGGTGATTTTTCCGGCAGGAAAGTTAATTGCCAGCTGAGTGGTATTTCTACTGACAGCCGCAATCTGAATCCCGGATCACTGTTTGTTCCCCTGCGTGGCGAACGCTTTGACGGTCATGACTATCTCAGCCAAGCAGTGAAAAATGGCGCGGCTGCTTGTTTGAGTGAGGAGGTCACTGCCGGCTTAAGTGTCCCGGTGGTGCGGGTTACAGATACGCTACGGGCACTTGGAGATATCGCTGCCGCCTACCGTTTACAGCTCAATGGGCCGTTAGTGGCTATCACCGGGTCTGCTGGAAAAACTACGACCAAGGAAATGTTGGCCAAAATTCTTGAGCAGGTGGCGCCCGGGCTGAAAACAGCTGGAAACTTTAATAATCTGATTGGACTGCCATTAACGCTGTTTCGCTTGAAAAAAGAACATCAATGGGCAGTTCTGGAGATGGGTACTAGCGCTATCGGTGAAATAGAGCGCTTGACGGAAATTGCTCAACCAACAATTGGCGTTATCACAAATATAGGTGCAGCACACTTGGAAACTTTACAGGGGTTGGATGGGGTCTCCAGAGCAAAAGGTGAGCTTTATGCCGGACTGCAGGGGGGAACCGCCATTCTCAATCTTGATGATCCCCGGGTGTCACAATTGCCGGTTGCCAATGGGGTGAAAAAACTGACTTATGGGTTGTCGGAACAGGCTCAGGTTCGTGCTGAATCGATTGAAGATAAAGAAAAAGGGGTCAGTTTTGAGCTTTTAATGGCGGAACAACGCTATCCGGTGCAGCTGAATCTTCCCGGTCGACACAACGTATCTAACGCTTTGGCTGCTGCAGCGGCAGCAATGGAAATCCAAGTGCCGGCAGAAAAAATTGTCTCTGGTTTGAGCCAATTTGTTACGATTCAGGGGCGAATGGATCTTTTCCCCCTGCCTTGTGGTGGTTTGTTGCTTGATGATAGTTATAATTCAAATCCACTTTCTGCTTATGCGGCACTTGATGCCCTGATGTCGTTGTCGGGGCAGGGACGCCGGGTTGCGGTGTTGGGCGATATGCTTGAATTAGGGGGAGATTCTGCACAGCATCACGAAGAACTCGGTGCTAAAGCTGCGAAGGTTGCTGAATTGTTGATTGGAGTTGGCCAGTTTTCTGCTGATCTTTGTCGGGGGGCAGAAGCTGCTGGAATGAAATCCGAGCAAATGACTGAAGTCGCAGATGCTGCAGCTGCGATTGAATATCTGCAAGGACGACAACGTTCCGGAGATAAAATTTTGGTAAAAGGATCGCGCGGAGTCCATTTGGAACAAGTATCAGAAGCTTTAAAGACTACGGTTGCTCCCTCTTTAAATGGGCAGAAAGGAAACTAACGGGTGCTATATCACCTCTTATATCCTCTCCATACTGAATACTCTGTGCTGTATGTTTTTCGTTACATCACTTTTCGTACTATTTATGCGACCATTACTGCCCTGTTGATCTCTTTTATCCTTGGTCCCTGGATGATTGCAACCTTGCAACGGATGCAGATCGGACAGTCAATTCGTAAGGTTGGTCCCGAATCCCATTTTGTCAAAGAGGGCACCCCAACTATGGGTGGAGCTTTGATTTTATTGGCGATTATCCTCCCGACACTGCTCTGGACTGACCTGACAAATTTATATATCTGGGTCACATTATTGGTGACTACCGGCTATGGTGCCATTGGCTTTATTGATGATTACTTAAAAGTTGTGCGAAAAAATAGTGATGGTATATCTGCGCGGCAGAAAATGTTCTGGCAAGTTCTGATCGCCCTGGTTGCAGCTCTTTTACTATACAACCAAGGTCATTTTGACACCCATTTGAGCTTACCATTTTTCAAAAATGTTAATCCTGATTTGGGAATTTTCTATATCCCGTTTGCTGTTCTGGTCATGGTTGGAGCCAGCAATGCCGTCAATTTAACCGATGGCCTTGACGGTTTGGCAATCGGCCCGATGATCATTGCTGCTGCCACTTTTTTGTTACTGGCTTATCTGGTTGGAAACGCAAAGCTTTCCAGTTACCTGCAGATCACAGGTATTCAGGGAGCGGGCGAACTGGCGATCCTCTGCGGTGCAATGGTGGGTGCTGGTCTCGGATTTTTGTGGTTTAACAGTTATCCCGCCCAGGTTTTTATGGGTGATGTTGGCAGTTTATCTCTTGGTGGAGCGCTGGGAACTATTGCGGTCATCACCAAAAATGAATTTGTGTTAGTGATTGTGGGTGGAATTTTTGTGATCGAAGCTCTTTCAGTTATCGTCCAGGTGATCTCGTTCCGTTATTGGGGGAGACGAGTCTTTCGGATGGCGCCAATTCACCATCATTTTGAATTAAAAGGGTGGGCAGAGCCCAAAATTATTGTCCGTTTTTGGATTATCAGCATTGTGCTGGCATTGATTGCTCTTTCAACATTGAAGTTGCGATGAAAAATGGCGTCGTAAAAAGTCCGCCCTGCTGTGTTGCAGCGTTTTTTCAGGATTTCAACATACTGATATATGTCTTTGTCCCTGAAAAATCACTACGCCTTGCTGGACGATATTTTTGCTTAGCCATTTAAACCATTTAACTATTTTATTCGTGAGTGGATCATGAAGCTCGATTTTAAAAACAAGCGTGTTGTCGTTATTGGTGCTGGCCTCAGTGGGCAGGCTCTGGTGCGCTTTTTGGTCGAGCGAGGGGCAACGGTGGCACTGTCTGATTTACGCAATCGGGAACAAATTGAGGGGCTTGCTGCCCTGGATGAGTTGCCTATTCGCCTAGATTTGGGTGGACATAGTTTGCAGCTTTTTGAACAAGCTGATTTCATTGCTGTAAGTCCTGGGGTTCCTCTTGATTGCGAACCACTGCGGCGGGCGTCATCCTGTGGAATCCCACTGCTTGGAGAGATTGAAATCGCTGCCCGGGAAATTACTGTGCCGATCATTGGCGTGACCGGCACCAATGGAAAATCGACTACGACCAGCTTGATCGGTGAAATCATGCAGGCCTGGGATAGAAATATATTTGTCGGTGGAAATTTAGGAACCCCTTTGATCGAAGCGTGTTCTGCTGAGATTGATGGGGTGGTTGTTGAGCTCTCTTCGTTTCAATTGGAAACCATCGATCAATTTCATCCGGTCATTGGGTTACTCCTCAATTTAAGCTCAGATCATCTGGATCGCTATGCTGATTTGCAAAGCTATTATCAGGCCAAATTGAGGTTGTTTCGTAATATGAAGGTAGCTGATTTTGCTGTTTTGAATGCAGATGATTCTGAAGTCTGCCGTCTGACAGCCGACCTCGAAGCAACCAAAGTTTGGTTTTCTGCCCGGGGTCGGCTGGTTGATGGGATGGTTCGGTTGGGGGATAAGCTGGTCTGGAATTGGGCTGGAGCCGATATCCAACTACCGCTGTCAGAGTTGCAGTTATCCGGTGAGCATAATATAGAAAACGCTATGGCGGCGATGATTCCGGCGTTGCTGCAGGGATGCCCGGCGGAACTTGCATGGAATGCGGTCTGTGCCTTTCCTGGGCTCGAACATCGGATGCAATTGGTGCGGCAACTGAACGGGGTGAACTGGTATAACGATTCAAAGGGAACCAACGTCGGCAGTGTGATGAAAAGCCTCGCTGGTTTATCCTCCGGGGTGACCCTGATCGCTGGTGGAAAAGATAAAGGGAGCGATTATACCCTCCTTCGCCCCTTGCTGGAGCAGAAGGTTGACCATCTGATCCTGATTGGTGAAGCTGCACAGAAAATGGCTGCAGAATTATCAGGAAGTTGTGAGATTCGCTTGGCTGTGGGATTGAAATCTGCCGTTCAGCAGGCTTATGAGATCACTGCCTCTGGTGGGACAGTGTTGCTGTCTCCAGCCTGTTCCAGTTTTGATATGTTCACCAATTATCAGGCACGAGGAAATGAGTTTGAGCATTTGGTACAACAGCTTCCGGAAGAGAGGGTCATATCATGACACTCCGGCGTGATGTAGATACCAGCCTGCTGTTATTGACGGTTTCCCTGACCTGTATTGGAGTGGTGATGGTTTATTCGTCATCGGCCATTATGGCTGCAGAGCGTTTTCAAGATGGTTTCTATTTCTTGAAAAGGCAACTGCTCTATGCTCTGGTTGGATTTGCGCTGATGGCATTTGCGACCTATTTTAATTATAAAAACTGGCGGAAAATTGCGGTGATTGCTCTGCTCGGCAGTATTGCTTTGTTGGCATTACTATTTGTGCCCGGCTTCGGTGTTCGGGTTGGTGGAGCAATGCGCTGGCTTCGCTTACCTGGTCTGACGGTTCAGCCGGCAGAGCTGGTTAAGTTGACCCTGGTTCTCTATCTGGCCCACTCGCTGACCCGTAAAAAAGAGAAAGTCCGCTCGCTGCTGAAAGGATATCTCCCCTATATGATCGTACTGGGGTTGTTGCTTGGGATGTTACTAAAACAACCCGATTTGGGCAGTGCCATGATTATTGCTGGGGTTGCTCTGTCGATGTTGATTGTTGCCGGGGTACGCTGGCGCTACATCCTCCCCACAATTTTAATGACATTGCCAGTCGTTTATTTTCTGATTATGCAGGTCGATTATCGACGCCGTCGGATTATGGCTTTTCTTGATCCCTGGGACGATCCTTTTGATACGGGATTCCAGATTATTCAAAGTTTGGTTGCTTTTGGTAAGGGTGGAGTATTGGGCCAAGGTTTGGGAATTGGTGAACAGAAGTTATTCTATCTGCCGGAAGCTCATACCGATTTTATTTTTTCGGTGATTGGTGAAGAACTTGGTTTGGTTGGAACCCTTATTGTTGCAGCGCTGTTTCTGATGTTGGTTCTTTGTGGTATTCGCATTGCGCTGCACTGTAAGGAACCATTTGGCCGCAATTTAGCTTTTGGTTTAAGTCTATTGCTGGGGCTGGAAGCATTTGTAAACCTGGCCGTTTGTATGGGTTTGTTACCCACAAAAGGGTTGGCACTCCCATTTGTTTCTTATGGAGGAACCAGTCTGGTGGTCAGTTTGATCGCTGTCGGGATTTTATTGAACATCTCAAACTCTCTGGAGTCGGCAAAGTGAGGCTGATGCTGGCCGGTGGTGGAACCGGAGGACATCTTTTTCCCGCAGTAGCGCTGGCTCAGCTGTTGCTCAAGCAGGATGAGAATTCAGCGGTACAATTTGTTGGTACCAAGCGAGGCTTGGAGCAGCGCTTACTGCCTAAGCTAGGTTTACCGTTGGCGACAGTGGATATGGTTGGTGTGGTTGGTCGAGGCTGGCGCGGTAAGTTGGAATTGGTTCCAAAATTAGTAAAGAGTCTTATTCAGGCAAAAATAATAATCCGTATTTTTAAGCCTGATTTGGTCATTGGGGTGGGTGGTTATGCTTCGGTACCGGTGTTGTTAATGGCAAAAATGTTAGGTGTCCCTTATCTGATCCATGAACAGAATGCAATTCCAGGCTTAAGTAACCGACTGTTAGGCCGGTGGGCAAAACTAATCTGTCTCTCTTTTTCTGGAAGTAATGATGGGTTTAAGCGGAACAAAACCTTGGTCACTGGAAATCCTTTGCGACAAGGCATGGAAACAGTTGCAGTGGATCTCCCCCAGCGCGGAAAAATATTGATATTTGGTGGTAGCCAGGGAGCTAAAGCAATAAATCAGGCGGTGCTTGAAATGCTACCCTTTTTATATGGATGGAAAGAGCTGCCAGAAATTCTCCATCAAGCAGGTGAAGAGGATTTTTTACAAGTGCAGCAGGGCTATCGTAATGCAGGGTTTGATGCTGCACAGGTTGTCCCTTTTATTGATGATATGGCCACAGCTTATCGTGAGGCAAGTTTGGTCATTTGCCGCGCCGGGGCGACAACTCTGGCAGAGCTGGCCGCTTGTGGTCGAGCTGCAATACTAATTCCATTTCCCCATGCAGCAGGAGACCATCAAACAGCCAATGCAAAGGCGTTGGAAAATGTTGGTGCAGCAATATGCTTAGCGCAAAGTGATTTAATACCCAAATCTCTGGCCGTATTGGTGAAGAACTTAATGACTGATCGGCAAACATTGCAACGTATGGCTGAACAAGGGCGACAGTTAAGTTTTCCGGGTGCTGCGGAACGGATTTTGAATGAATGCCGCCGTTTGCTCGGGATGCCATTGGTGGAGGGAAGATAGATGTACGGACGGATCAAGAAAATCCATTTTGTTGGTATTGGTGGGATCGGCATGAGCGGGATTGCCGAGCTGTTATTAAATCTTGGTTACCGGGTCTCTGGCTCAGATCTGCGTGACTCGGATACCACCCGTAGATTGAGTGAACTGGGTGGGGAAATTATCATCGGCCACAGTGCTGAAAATCTTACAGAGGTGGATGTGGTAGTGACCTCTACGGCTGTTAAAGGGGATAATCCTGAGGTTGTTGAGGCATTACGCCAACATATTGCTGTGATTCCCCGGGCGGAGATGCTGGCAGAACTGATGCGGATGAAATATGGTATTGCTATTGCCGGGACCCATGGCAAAACGACAACCACCAGTATGATGTCGGTGGTATTGCATCATGCGGGGATCGACCCCACCGCCGTGATTGGTGGAAAGATCGATGCATTTGGTTCGAATGCCAAGTTGGGGCGAGGGAAGTTTTTGGTGGCCGAAGCTGATGAATCGGATGGCTCTTTTATGCATCTGGCGCCAACTATTGCTGTTGTGACAAATATCGACGCAGACCACCTTGATTTTTATTCTGGCATTGAGGAAATAAAGCAGATTTTTATTGATTTCATCAATAAAGTCCCATTCTATGGCCGGGCCGTTCTTTGTCTCGAGGATCCGAATATTCAGGATATTCTTCCCCAAGTTAAAAAACGCTTTATTACCTACGGTTTTACCAGTCAGGCCGATTTTCATGCTGAGGATATTCAGCTCCGGCAGGGCCGAACCAGCTTTAGCGCTTTTCACAAGGGAGAGGAGCTGGGAAGGATTTCTTTTCGGATGCCGGGACGACACAATGTATTGAATGCTCTGTCGGTGATTGCTGTCGCTCATGAGCTAGAGGTCCCCTTCCAGACAGTTATCGGTGGCTTTCGTAATTTTGGTGGTTTACAGCGCCGTTTTGAGTTGCGGGATGAAATCGACAATATCATGATTATTGATGATTATGGCCATCATCCGGCGGAGATTAAGGCGACTCTTGAAGCGGCTAAAAGTGGTTGGAACAAGCGGGTTGTCGCAGTTTTTCAGCCACATCGCTACACTCGAACGGCGGCGTTATTTGAGGATTTTTTGACCGCGTTTTATCAGGCGGATCAATTGATTGTTACGGACGTCTATGCAGCGGGAGAAGAACCCATAGTGGGGGCAACAGGCGATGCATTGGCCCAGGGAATTGTTGAACATGGTCACAAAGCCGTGACTTATCGAGCCACCTTGGAAGAGGTGACTGATTATGTCGCTGAAATCGTTGAGCCTGGCGATATGGTGATCACAATGGGAGCTGGAAACATCAATCAGGTTTGTCGTTTGCTGGCAGATAAACTGCGGAAGAAAGCTATTTAGGGATGAATTGTTTTTCGCGTGAAAAGATGATTTCCAGAAAAATTGCTGTTTTGCTCGGGGGATTATCGGCAGAACGGGAAATCTCTATAAAAACAGGAAATGCTTCGCTACGAGCATTACAACAACTTGGTTACGATGTTGTGGCGATTGATGTGCAACAAAATCTGCCGCAGCAATTAGAGGAAGCAGGTACCGAAATTGCTTTTATCGCTCTCCATGGCCGTTTCGGTGAGGATGGCCGCGTCCAGGGATTATTGGAAATGTTGCAGATTCCCTATACCGGCAGTGGGGTGCTGGCTTCCAGTGTAGCGATTGATAAGGTCGTGACCAAGCAGTTGTTGCGTTACCATAATTTGACGACGCCCGAATTTGATTTTATGCGTCCCGGCGACTCAGCCGCTGATTTGCTTGCGCGGTGTAACCATTTGCCTGTGGTGGTTAAACCCTCTCGGGAAGGTTCAACCATTGGTATCACCATTGCCAGGAATAATGATGACTTACGTTCTGGCGTTGCTCTGGCCGCTACTTTGGATGGTACTGTTTTGATTGAAGATTTTATTGATGGTTCTGAGCTGACGGTCTCCGTGTTAAATGGCAAGGCGTTACCGGTTATTAAAATCGTCCCGAAAAGTGGTTTTTATGATTACCAGGCAAAATATAATCCTGGCGCTACTGAATATGTACTTCCGGCTCCAATCGATGCTGACAGTTACCAGCTGGTGCAGCAAGCGGCGGTTAAGGCTTGTCGGGTACTTGGTTGTCGCGGGGCAGCACGGGTTGATTTTATGTTCAGCAAGCAGAAGTTTTATTGCATTGAGGTGAACACAATTCCGGGGATGACCGAAACCAGCCTGCTACCGAAAGCGGCCCAAACTGCAGGAATCAATTTTCCACAGTTGGTTGAACAGATATTACTTGATGCTGATCTGGATAAGTAAGAGAAGAGCATGCGTGATCTGAAAAAAAATCAGAAAACAACTAAAAAGGTTCGCCAGAATCGGCTTAAGCAAAAGAAAAAGCCGTTAAACTGGCGAAAGTTATTGCATCGAACCTTGCGTATTGGAGTTGCAACTTTTAGTGCTGTCTTGATTGTGGTTGGAGGTTTTTTTGTTACCCAACTGTTGCTGGCTTCTGATTTGTTTCGGGTTGAACAGGTTACAGTGCAGGGAAATAGTCGGCTCAAGGAAAATCAGGTGGTAGCTCTTTCAGATATCCAGATTGGAATCAATACATTCAACCTGGACCTTGGTTTGATCGGCCGAAAAATTGAAGAGAATCCTTGGGTAGAAAGTGCGCATGTGCGGAGGATATTTCCCCGTCAGTTACTGATCAACATAGAAGAACGGCAGCCTGTAGCTATTATCAATCTCGGTTACCTTTATTATCTGGATAGTCGGGGTGAAATTTTCAAGGTTCTCGGAGCTGCAGACAACCTTGATTATCCAATTGTTACCGGTTTTGATTATACGAAAGCGCAGGAACACAACCCTGAATATGCACATCAATTGCGGCAGATTGTCGGATTACTGACCGATTTAAGTCAACGCAAATTGTTCAGCCTTGACCAAGTGTCCGAAATCCATTTTGCAACGCGGGGTGGTTTGTCTCTGTTCACTCTGGAAGGTGGTGTGAAGGTGAAATTAGGCTACGCCGATTTCAGCCGGAAGCTGGATCGGTTGGAACGAATCTATACCCAGCTGCAACCAAAATTGCAGATGCTCGATTATATTGACCTGAATGTTGAAGAAAAAGTAATTGTGCGAATTGAACAGCTTAAACAACTGGCCAAAGGCTGATACCAAGGGGGTGTCATGAGTAAAAGATCAGAAAATTTAATTGTTGGACTCGATATCGGTACCACAAAAATCTGCTGTATTGTCGGTAATATGACCGAGGAAGGGTTAGAGGTTGTCGGTATCGGGACGAGTCCTTCAAAGGGGCTGCGCAAGGGTGTTGTCATCAACATTGAAAGCACTGTTGCTGCAATTCAGAAGGCAATTCGTGAAGCGGAATTGATGGCCGGTTGCGAAATAAAATCGGTCTTTGCAGGAATTGCCGGTGGTCATATTAAGGGGTTAAATTCGCAGGGGGTGATTGCGATCAAAAACCGTGAGGTGACCAGTGAAGATTTGCAGCGGGTAATCGATGCCGCTAAGGCAATTGCGATCCCTATGGATCGTGAAGTTATGCATATTCTGCCGCAAGAATTTATCATCGATGATCAGGACGGCATTCGAGAACCACTGGGAATGAGTGGTGTGCGTCTGGAGGCCAAGGTTCATATTGTTACCGGAGCCGTCGCCAGTGCCCAAAATATTATCAAAAGTTGTAATCGGGCGGGAACCGATGTTGCAGATATTGTCCTTGAGCAATTAGCCAGCAGTGAGGCAGTTCTGTCATCCGATGAAAAAGATCTGGGTGTTGCGTTGGTCGATATCGGGGGCGGAACAGCAGATATCGCCATATTTTCGGAAGGTGCGATCAAACACACCTCAGTTTTGTCAATTGGTGGGGATCATTTAACCAACGATATTGCCGTGGGTTTGCGAACCCCAATGGGGGAAGCCGAGAAGATTAAGCAAGCCTACGGTTGCTGTTTAACTTCGATGGTTGGCAAAGATGAAACCATCGAGGTTCCCTCTGTCGGTGGCCGAGAGGCACGAATTTTATCACGGCAACTGTTGGCTGAAATCCTGGAACCACGGGTCGAAGAAATATTTTCACTGGTTAATCGGGAAATCACCAAAAGTGGTTATGGGGACTTAATTGCTTCTGGAATTGTTATTACTGGCGGTAGCGCGATCTTGCCCGGAATGCCGGAACTGGCAGAGCAGATTTTTAATTTGCCGGTGCGCCGCGGTAACCCTTTGAATATCGGTGGGTTGACTGATGTTGTGAACTCTCCCATTTATGCAACTGGTGTTGGCTTGGTGAAATACGGAAGTATGAATACCAAGGCGCAGAACTTTAAAATTGGAGAAAAGAACGTGTTTGAGCGGGTTTCACAGCGGATGAAAGAGTGGTTTAGTGAGTTCTTTTGATTGATAATTATCATATAATTACTTGTCAAATGAATAAAACATTGGTAAATTGCGTTCACTTAAATATAACTAGTTTTCAGGTTCGCGGAGAAGCTGAAAACGCAGCATCAGGGAGGGCATTATGCCTAGTCAAGAGGGAGTCATGTTTCAGTTTGAAGCAGCATTGGATCAAACCGCAAAAATTAAGGTGATTGGTGTCGGTGGCGGTGGTGGAAATGCTGTCAATACAATGATTCGCAGCAATGTTGAAGGGGTAGAATTTCTCACTGCGAATACCGATGCACAGGCATTGCGGCGCAGCGAAGCCGCCATGAAGGTGCAACTAGGTGGACATCTGACCAAAGGTTTGGGGGCGGGTGCAAATCCGGAAATAGGCCGTCAGGCAGCAGAAGAAGACAAACAACGTCTGGTTGAAATGTTTGAAGGCGCTGATATGATTTTTGTTGCTGCCGGTATGGGTGGCGGAACCGGGACCGGTGCTGCGCCAATTATTGCCGCAGCAGCAAAAGAGGCAGGCGCATTAACCGTTGGCGTTGTTACCAAGCCGTTCACCCGTGAGGGTCGTCAGAGAATGCAGCGGGCAGAAGCAGGTATTGCCGAGCTGCGCGAAGTTGTTGATTCCCTCGTGGTTGTTCCCAATGACCGTTTGCTCGGTCTTGCCGGCAAACATATGAGTATCCTGGATGCATTTAAGCCGGCGGATGATGTTTTACGCCAGGCAGTGCAGGGAATCTCTGATCTGATTACAACTGAAGGTTTAATCAATGTCGATTTTGCTGATGTGCGTACGGTGATGAGTAATCACGGTATGGCAATGATGGGAATCGGCCTTGCTGAAGGTGAACGCCGCGCTGCTGAAGCGGCACATAACGCCATCAGTAGCCCGCTTCTTGAAGAGGTTGATATCTCTGGCGCGATGGGCGTTCTGGTGAATATTTCAGGTTCTTCGAACATGACCATGGAAGAATTTGAAGAGGCTTCAACTATTATTCACGAAAAAGTCCATGAAGATGCCAATATCATCGTTGGACTTGTTATAGATGAAGAACTAGGTGACAGGATTAAGATTACTGCAATTGCTACTGGATTTGGGGAAGTTTTTGAAGAGAAACGCCATATCACTGATATCGTTGATCAACGTTCGCAGACACTGGCTCAGGTGAGTTCAAAGGTTGATCTTGACGTGCCAACTCATATCCGCAAGCAACAACCTGTATCTCCAAGCAGCCGCAGGACGCGTGATCTGTCGAATCAGGCTCGTGATTTGTTTGTTGATGATGAACAGTTTGATATCCCAACTTTCCTGCGCCGTAGGGTGGATTAAGCTAGTTTCTTGTCTTACCGTCAGGGTTTTGGATTGTTTGCTCTTCAGGAGGAGCAGTATCGTTTTACCTATGTAATGTAGGCCGGTTCTCCGCCCGGCAGATGTACAGCTTTCTGTACTTTGTTATGAATTCCCGACGACTCCCTCGTCACTGGGGCCACTTTGTGGCCCCTTTTCTTTTCCCATAGAAAAACTCGAACCAAAACCAATAGAATGATACATTGTGAAAATATTTTCCAATCTATTTCAAAGGTGGTTTAGATGCCAGATACAGTGCTAAATAAAGGGACGCTTTTCGACATGCTGCTGAATAGCTGTCTTCAGTATGCTGAACGTACAGCCTTTATTTATCGCTCGCATGCGACTGAGTTGAAAGTGAGTTATGCCAAACTGTTTGACGATGCCTTGATTCTTTCAAAGGCCTTTAAATCTCGCAAAGTAGGTAAAGGGAGCAAGGTGATGCTCCTTTCAGATAATCGTTATGGCTGGATAGTGACCGATTTTGCTCTGGTTTCCCTCGGCGCAATCAGTGTTCCCCGTGGCAGTGATACCCCGACTCGGGAACTTGAATATATTCTTCAGCATGCCAAATGTGAATTTATGGTTCTGGAAACTGAGCAACTCCTAAAAGCACATGAAGAGATGCTCAAAGGATTGAAGACACTCAAAGCAATCTTCATCATTGAGGGTGGTAAGACCCATCGTTGGTTTGACAATATCTATAGCTATAACGATATTCTCAAGGATCGTAATATCAGCACGACTGATTCAGATCAGTTCATTGCCCAACGCTATGCCCTCAGCTTAGAAGATACCTTTACCCTGATCTATACTTCAGGGACCACCGGAGAGCCAAAAGGGGTCATTCTGACTCATCGTAACATTATGTATAATGTACGTTACATGCCTGAATTGATAGATTTGCAGGAGAGTGATCGTTGGGTTTCTATTCTTCCCAGTTGGCATATTTTTGAACGAGCAGCAGAGTATATTGCTCTCTCAAAGGGGTGCTGTACGGTTTATTCTACAGTCAAAACATTTGCTGCTGACCTGGAGAAATACCAACCGACAATGGTCGCAACAGTGCCACGATTGTGGGAATCAATGTACAGTAAAATTAATCAGACGTTAGAAAAGCAAAACCCACGAAAAGCACGAATGTTTAAGTTGTTGGTCAGAATCTCAGCTCGATACAAATACCAGCGTCGAATGCTGCATGACCAGTTGCCTGTTTTTAGTAAAGTCTCGTTTTTGCAACGCTTTCGAAACAAGTTGAACGCATTTGTCAAGTTGCTGCTACTTGCACCATTGAACCATCTGGTACAAAAGAAATTGTTGCTGGTGCAAGAAAAATTTGGTGGTAAATTGCGTATAGCAATCAGTGGTGGCGGCAGTTTGCCGTCCTATCTGGATGAATGGATTGACGCCATCGGTATTCGTATTGTCAATGCTTATGGCATGACAGAATGTGCTCCAGCTATTGCGGGTCGATCTGTCAACTGTGAGATTTTTGGCACTTTGGGGCCACCAACTAAAAATACCGAGTTACGGATTGTCGGCGCAGAGGGGGAGCAGTTGGAAGCTGGAAAAGTTGGTGAAATCGAGCTCCGTGGTGAACAGGTTTTCCCTGGTTACTACGATAATGAGGAGGAAAACAGCAAGGCTTTTACTGCTGATGGTTTTTTTAAAACGGGGGACCTTGGCAAGCTGACTCTGAGTGGTGAATTGGTTATCACTGGTCGTTCTAAAGAGATTATTGTTCTGGCCAGTGGGGAAAATATTGACCCCAGCCGTATCGAGTCTGCAATCACAAAATTACCTTTCGTCAGTGATGCGGTGTTGGTTGGTCAGGATAAAAAGGGGCTTGGCGTATTGATTGTCCCGGATTTTGAACAGTTGCGTAATTTTATCAGCGATAAATTCGAAATAGCAGCCGTGGAGAATGATAAACTTGTGCTGGATAAACAGGTGCTCAGTCGGGTTAAAACAGAAATAAATCAGATGTTGCATCCAAAGCATGGGTTTAAACCTTTTGAAAAAATGCAGAATATTCATCTTTTGAATAAAGAATTTAAGATAGGGGAGGAATTAACCAATACTTTGAAAAAGAAGCGCCATGTTATTGAAACAAAGTACCGCGAAGTGATTTCTCGGCTGCTTAAATAGATTTATGCCTAGAAACCACAAACACAATAGTCAGCTGAGATTGCAGACAGAAACAGGGACCATATTTCATTCTTGGAATGAGGATCGTTATCGGATTGCACTGGTATATCCCAATACCTACCATCAGGGGATGAGCAACCTTGGTTTCTTAACTGTTTATCACCTTTTGAATCAACGTGATGATTGCCTTTGTGAACGTTTTTTCCTTCCCGATAAAGAAGAGTTAGCAAATTCTGGTCGGTCCTCATCTCCCCTGGTTTCCCTTGAATCTCAACATCCGTTGACCGATTTTGATTTGATCGCATTTTCTATCTCCTTTGAGAATGATTACCTTAATTTGCCGATAATTTTTAAATTAGCTGGAATTCCTTTTTTATCTGCAGAACGTGACCAATCCTGGCCACTGGTTCTTTTTGGTGGGGTTTGTGCCTTTATCAACCCGGAACCATTAGCAGATATTGTGGATTTGGTTGCTGTTGGTGAAGCGGAACCAATTCTGCCCGGATTGCTGGATGTTCTGCTGAATCACTCTCCGGATCGTGTAGCCAGACTGAGAACTCTAGCTACCTTACCTGGAATATATATCCCCAAGTTTTACGCTCCGATTTATGTCGCGACGGGAGAAGTGACCCATCTAAATCCTGCAGATGGAGTTCCTTCACAAGTTGTTCGACAATTTTTGCTTGATCTGGACCAGTCTCCCAGTCGTAGCTTTATCCAAACCGAGGAAACTGAGTTTGGCAGTATGGCTCTGACCGAGGTGTCGCGTGGTTGTTCTCGTGGGTGTCGATTTTGTGCTGCGGGGTTTGTCTATCTGCCGCCTCGCGAACGCAGTTTGGATAATCTTCTGGACCAAGTTGATAAGGGGCTCTGTCAACGTGATCGGATTGGTCTGGTTGCTGCGGCAGTGTCTGACTATGCAAATATTCAGGAGTTACAACAAGGGATTCTGGAAAAAAATGGACAGATTTCCATGTCAAGTCTGCGGCTTGATGCTTTAACTGCGGCAGAAATAGATATTTTATATCAAGCGGGACACAAATCTGTTGCCATTGCCCCTGAAGCTGGTAGCCAGAGATTGCGTGATTTTATCAACAAGGGGATTAGTGAAGAACAGATATTGTCATCAGTGCAAATGTTGGCTGATGGGGGAATCAAAAACCTGAAGCTCTATTTTATCATTGGCTTTCCTGATGAACAACAGAGTGATATCGATGCGATTGTGACTCTGACAGAAAGTATTTCAACTATTTGGCGTGCCGCAGGGCGTAAGCGCGGGCAGATGGGAAATTTGACTTTGAGTGTCAATCCTTTTATACCTAAGCCGTTCACTCCGTTTCAATGGGCTGGAATGGAAGGTGAAAAAAGCCTGAAAAAGAAACTGCGTTTTTTGCAATCTTCCATCTCACGGATACCCAACACGCGAATGCATCATGAATCAGTCCGCGCTGCTGTTCTGCAGACTTTTTTGTCACGGGGAGATCGACGTATCGGGCGGTTGTTGCCCAAGCTTGCTGCGGGCGAAAACCTTAAACAAATGTGTAAAAAAATGGGATTGTTTCTCGATTTCTATGTAACCAGAGAAAGAGGCGTCGATGAAATATTCCCCTGGGAAATTATTGATCAAGGGGTTAGGCGGAGTTACCTTTGGCAAGAATATCGGCGGGCACAAGAGGAGAAAAAGACACCTCCTTGTGTTCCAGGTTGTCGGCGCTGTGGCGTCTGTGGTGAAGAGATCAACTGCTGTTGAGATCACTGGCTATGGTGAGAAATTTATATGACTAAAACTAGAGAGTTCAAAGATACTTCAGTCCGTGTTTCGCCTGCTGCAAACAAACTGGCAGGTGAGTTAGGAATAGATCTGGCCTCTTTGCGTGGAAGTGGTTCTTCGGGGAGAATTGTCTTAGCTGATATTCAACGGGCCCAGCTCTCTTCCAACTCAGCAAATAGCCCCCAAACCGCATATCGGCAGAAGGTTTCACTGCCTAATTCTGATCCTTGCGGGGAGTCGGTTAAAATAAGGCATTTACTGGCACGAAAAATGGAGAAAGCATGGCAGATGATACCCCATTTTTACGTGACTATTTCGGTGGATATGACTGATGTGGTTCGCTTTCGTCACGACCTAGGCGTTACCGTTAATGATTTTATTATTGCCGCAACGGCACAGGCCCTGATTGAGCATCCCTGGGTAAATGCAACATGGAATGGCGAACAAGGGGTTGAACTTGCCGATATTAATATAGCGATTGCTGCAGCCACTGATCGGGGCCTTTACTATCCGGTTCTGTTGCAGTGCGAAAAATTGAGTTTACAGGAAATCAGCAACCAAGCTCGTGAATTGGTAGAAGAAGTCATGCTTCAGGACCAACTGGCTGAGCAGGAAAGTAACGATGCGACGTTCACCATTACCAATATGGGGATGCTTGGGGTGGAGTCATTCAGTGCTATTATTACCCCACCACAGGCTGCCGTGCTGTCTGTAGGGACAATCAAGGGGGAGGTTGTTGTCGATGCCCAGGGGGAACCGGCAGTGGCACCGATTATGCGCTTAACCCTTTCTGCAGATCATCGGGTGTTGGATGGGGTTGATTCCGCTGAATTTCTGGATACCATCAAGTGTTATCTTGAAGCTCCAATTATGCTGTTTCAGAAGTAATCGCTCTCTAGTTTCATATCACGGATCAAATGCCGCATCTTGCTTGTTCTTTTGTGCGTCAACTACGTTGTGTTTTCCGCTGCATAGCCATAGCTATGCAGCAAAACCCACGCCTTGCTGACGTACAAAATTCCAGCGCAATTTTGCAACATTTCATCCGTGACACAACACTAGCTATTTTAGGGAGTTATCCCCCGGTGTTGTAGTTCCAGTTTGACTTCATTACGCCGATCACGCAGGTCGGTGGCGACATTAGCTTTGTTTCCTCGCGTTGAGACCCCAACCCCAGCACTGCCACCGCTGCGGTGCCCAAAGCTACCTAACCCCAAGCCAAGGCTCAGAGACGGACTACTTTTGCTCCGCTCGACCACTTCGATTTGATCTTCCAGTTTATAGTAATACAGAGTCAGATTGTCGTTTGATAAGCTCCGATAGTCTTCAGCTAATAGCGCTTGCGTTTTTTCTTTATGATCGGCACAACCAGATAAAAAACCTAGAATGAGTAGCGCCAATAGAAGGATGCTCAAGTGAATCAGTTTGTTTTGTCTACTAAGCATAGTCATTTCCTTTCGCAATTACTTTACCCCGGATCGTCGAATTGTATCATATTTTCGGAAGACTGTTGAACTCTGCGGGAATCTTCAGATGAGGATGACTGAGCAGGGTGAAAGTATAGCAAAAAAAAGACCTTCCAGTGAAGGGAAGGTCTTTTTTTTGCTTAATTGATATTTAAAATCAGGCCGGCTTGTTTTTGCCAATACCTAGCCATGTTTTTAGCCAGATACCGCTGAGTGCGTAGGAGTAGAGCCAGGTACCAAACAGGATAAAGATAAAAGCTTTGATAATATCCATCGATGAACCGTTAAGTGAAAAGCCGGGGACAAAACCAAACAGCAATGGGCCAAGGTAGAGGAACTTGGCAAACTTGAATGCGGAAAAAGCTGTTTTCCACATACTGGCACCGGCGATTGTGGCACCGGCAAATGCGGCGATACAAACAGGTGGGGTAATATTGGAGTCCTGGGATAACCAGTAAACGATCATGTGTGAAGCAAGTTCGTTGACACCCAAATGGGTTAGCGCCGGAACGGCAACAACGGCTGTAATCAAATAGGCTGCGGTGACCGGAACTCCCATCCCCAGAACCAGTGAAGCCAGAGCAATCAGCAGGATGGTCATAACCAGCGAGCCGCCGGCGAGATTGATGACGATATCGGCAAAGGTTAAAACCAGACCACTGTAGGTCAGGACGCCAATAATAATACCGATAACACCGACTGTTGCACCGATCTTGAGACTACTCTCGGTACCGTTGCGAGCTGCTTCCAGAAATTCTTTAGGACCCATGCGGGTCTCTTTGCGAACCCATGAGATAGCAATACAGGAGATCAAGCCGAGGATGGCAGAGTAGCCAGGTGAATAGCCGTAGAGCATGAATATGGTGATAGTGACCAAAGGAATTGTATAGAACCATTCTTTTTTGAAGATTGCCATGGCGCTTTCTTCCGATTTTTCACCAACGATACCGTCCTTCTTTGCTACGTAATGAACCATAACAAAAACACTGAAGAAATACATGAAGGCCGGAAACAGGGCGACGAGCATGATTCTCGAATAAGGTAGTCCAGTCAGTTCGGCCATGATGAAGCCACCGGCACCCATGATTGGTGGCATGAACATCCCGCCGATTGAAGCTGCAGGCTCAATGCCGCCAGCAACGTGTGGTTTGAAACCGGCTTTTTTCATCATCGGAATGGTGAAAGCTCCGGTTGAAACGACATTCGCAATGGCGCTACCTGAAATGGAACCGAACAGGCCAGAGGCAATAACGGCAACTTTGCCTGGACCACCAACTTTGTGACCGACAGCTGCCAGAGGGAAATCGATAAAAAATTTCTGTGCGCCACATTTTTCCAGAAATGCACCGAACAGAACAAAGAGAATAATGTAGGTCGCAAGAACATTAGCCATAATGCCGAAGATACCGTCACTCTTATAAAAAATCGAAACACAAAGCTCTGGAAAAGTTGCCCCGGCATGTGAGATGAGGTCGGGCATGTAATCGCCGTATACACCATAGGCAAGCATGACGACGCCGATAATGACAAAGACGCTGCCAACGACCCGTCGAGCCAGTTCAATACTTATCAGGACTCCGGCAACAGCCATGACCGCGTCCAGTGTTGTCTCAGCCCCTGTGCGGTAGTTGATCGCCTCAAAATTAAACATCCAATAGGCGATGGTGATAACCGAAATGGCGATCAAGAGATAGTCGACAATCCGCATCAACGTTGATTTGCACTTGTATAAAAGGAAAACAAGAATGTAGGTGATGATGACGTAAATGCCACGGTGAAACTGTGTCGATGCAGGAGATATGACAGCAGCATAAGAGTAAAACAACAGCAGGAAGAGGGCACAAACATCAAAGAAGATCTGCTCAATTTTGTTTAATTCATTATACACGGAAAACCTCTGTTCAGTTAAAAGTTCAGGTTATTAACTTGGGAGCACGAAATAATGAACAAAAATATAAACAAGCCAGTTTGTTCACTATGCCCTGTTCCTGAGTAAAGTAACAAAAATATTGGGGCAGGGTGAAACACCCTGCCCCGAATGAACAATGATCAAGAGAATGGCTTAGAGAACGCCTTTTTCTTTCCAGAACTTGATAGCACCTGGGTGCATTGGAGTTACGATGCCATCAGCACCTTTAGCAACTGACATGGCCTTGAAGGTTTTCTTTTGAGCAACCATGTGTGCCAGACCTTCAGGGGTGTAGATTACAGAGAGAAGCTTGTAGACGACATCATCAGAAACGTCTTTGTTGGCGACCCAAAGAGCTGAATCCTGGAAAGCTGGTGTGTCGGTGTCAACGCCTTTGTAGGTGCCAGCCGGAACAGCAAGTTTTCCGAAGTATGGGTATTTTTTGAAGAAGCCAGAGGCTTCTGCATCAGCACCCAGGTCGATCATTTCAATATCGTTGGTTTGGGCAGCCATAATGACAGCACCGGATGGAAAGGCAGTAAAGAGCCAGAAGGCGTCCAGTTGGTTGTTACCGAAAGCGGCTGCGGCATCGTTGTAACCCATGGCATTGCGCTCAATTTTATCCCAAACGCCCATGTGGCTGAAGAACAGTTCGCAGTTAGCGAATGCGCCAGAACCAGCGTTACCAACGCCGACTTTTTTGCCAACCAAGTCTTTAACCGACTTGATGCCGGAGCCTTTTTTGACAACCAGCTGTGCAGGGGCACCATAGAGGAAGGAGACTGCACGCACGTCAGTGTACTTTTTAGGATCATTTTTCATCATGCCGTTAGCGCCGAGATAAACATGACCTGAGTAAACAGTGGCAAAGTCCATTTTGCCGGAGTTAACCTTGCGCAGATTCTCTACCGAACCAGCTGAGGATTGTGCTTTAACACTGATGGAATCAATAGCTTTTACTGGGCCATAAACCTGAATGGCGTTTGCTACGGTTTGAAAGGTACCACCGGCTGGGCCACCACCGAAAACAATACGATCCTTTTTGGCAAGAGCCGGCATGCTAAAGGCGACGGTTGCTACGATAAGTAGTGACAAAACTTTAACAACTTGTTTCATTTTACATTCTCCTTAGTGTGGGTTGATAATATGTGTGCTACAACAAAGTCAGATCGCTGGATTAGCATTTCTGACACAAACAAACGTACAACAAGTTACTTATTTTTCTTATACCCCATATGAAAGTTGAAAGCATATAAAAAATACCATTCTATTTTTGGAGCTGCAGCTCTTTACCGCAAGGATAATGCCATTATTAGAATCATGGTTTTTTTTAGCTGATCTGCGTAAACATACGTGGTACTAGCTGTTTTCTCGATAAATTTAAAAATGTATTGGTAATATTTATGGCTAGTTTTAGCCATCAGTGGTTAGAAATTGCCATTTAATGTGGTTGCATTGATAGCCGCTAGAACTCGATTATATTGTTTAACAATATTCCGGGGGTTACCTCTCAGATTCATTTGATGGACAGCATTCTGCTCTATCAAACGGCTTGAGCCGTTGATTATCGTTTGATTGAGGGTGGTTTATATTATTGGTTAGAGGAGCGTGGTGGATGTTGAAAAAGACTTTTAAAGCTCCGGCTAAGATTAATCTGTGCCTGCACGTGTTGGGTCGGCTGGAAAACGGGTATCATGAACTTGCAATGGCGATGCAACGAGTTGATCTGTATGATGATGTGCAGGTAAAACTTGGTGGTTTGCCAGGGATACGTGTGGTTTGCTCTGGGGTTAAGCTGCCACCAGATGAGGCGAATATCGCCGCGCGGGCGGCTCGATTGTTTCTTGAGGAAACTCAGATCGGGGTTGGAATAGATATCCAAATTAAAAAGCGGATACCCGTCGCTGCTGGTTTGGGCGGTGGATCTTCGGATGCAGCAACCGTTCTACTTGGATTGTCCGAATTGCTTGAGGTTTCCCTGAGCCCTGAACAGCTTCTTGAAATTGGGAGTCGCCTGGGAGCCGATGTCCCCTTTTTCATATTTCAACAGCCAGCCTGGGCGACTGGAATCGGGACTAAACTTGAGCCGTTGCCGGTTTTGCCGGAGGTTGCTTATCTGTTAATTAACCCAGGAATAGCTGTATCGACTGCCGAGGTTTACCGAAGTTTACAGTTGACAAAAGGGGGTGAACTGGCTAACCTTCCAAGGTTTTCTGTCGTGACGAGAGCTGATCTTTGCGCTGCATTGCACAATGACCTTGAGTCGGTGACTCTGCAACGATTTCCACTTATAGAAGAAATTAAGCAGCGGTTGCTTGCTCACGGAGCTTCAGGCGCTCTGATGTCGGGCAGTGGCGCCACTGTTTTTGGCGTTTATTCCGACTTTACGGCGGCAAGCAGGGCGGCTGATGAACTGGCTGCAGGAACGGATTGGCTGGTATGTCCAGTTCATCCAATTTAGCCTGACATGCAGATTTGAGGTTGACAGCAGAAACCAACTTGGGTAAAACCTGCCGGTTTGTTGC
>JAOZOH010000259.1 GCA_029933365.1 Desulfuromusa sp.
GCTTAACGATTTCTGGATCCCATGTCGATAGTTCCGGTAAAACCTTTTGGATATAGGGGATAACTGTCCCGTCATACTGAGATGATTGGTAATATCCATAACCGAAATAGGCTGAAAAACCAGTCACAAAAACAAAGATGGCGTAAATAATAAACTTCTTTAAATCTTTTCTCACTGATGGCGCCTCGTATGGGTAGGTTCTTTAAAAAAATGACTGCCCGAAACTAACTGATTCAAGCTATTAAGGCAAGGGTTCCCAGCTTAAAACAATCTGTCTGAAAGTTGAGATTTGATAAAAAAATTCCGAAACTCTTCATTCGTAAAAATAAAGAATTTCGGGATAAGTTTTCCTGAGTAATTCTTTATAATATCCTTGCTTTGTTCCTCTGCAGAATCTGTGCAAATTTTTCGACCGGATTCTCAAATTTAGCCAGGAAAATCATAGCAGCGATAATGTAAGGTTTGTAACTCGCCTCGAAATAGAGGGGATCACGGTAGCGATCAAAGACCGATGCTGCAACCTCGCCCTGCTCACAACTGACGCTACTGATATCAGCAGGCAAGCAGTGCATATAGAGGGAACTTTTGTTTTTGGTCAGAGCCATCAACTTTTCGGTACATTCCCAGTCTTTGAATTTTGCATTCTGCGCCAGAAGCTCTTGTTCCAGATTTTTAATGCCGTCATGATCATTATTTGCGTAAAGATCAGTCCGTTTTTCCATTGCATTAAATGGTGCCCAGCTTTTGGGATAAACGATATCAGCATCTACGAATGCTTCAGCCATCGACCCAGTTTTGGTGAAAGATCCTCCCGAAACGGCAGCATTTTTACGTGCGACTTCTTCGACTTCCGGCATCACTTCGTACCCTTCGGGGTGAGCCAGAACGACATCCATCCCAAAACGGGTCATCAGACCAATAATCCCCTGTGGAACCGAGAGTGGTTTACCGTAGGAAGGGGAGTAGGCCCACGACATGGCAATCTTTTTCCCTCTCAACTGATCCAATCCACCGAAGTGGCGAATCAGGTGTAAAGTGTCCGCCATCGACTGGGTCGGATGGTCAATGTCACACTGCAGATTGACCAGCGTCGGGCGCTGCTCCAGAATTCCCGCCTTGTACCCCTGGCTGACCGATTCGGCAACCTCGCGCATGTAGGCATTACCCTTGCCGATATACATATCATCGCGAATTCCAATAACATCTGCCATGAACGAAATCATGTTGGCTGTTTCACGGACGGTTTCACCGTGAGCAATCTGTGATTTCCCCTCATCAAGATCCTGTACTGTCAGACCGAGCATATTGCTGGCACTTGAAAAACTGAACCGTGTCCGGGTCGAATTATCACGGAATAGTGAAACAGCCAATCCGCTATCAAAGACTCGGGGTGAGATATTTTCTTTACGCAAGCCCATAAGAATTTCTGCCGTTTTAAATACTGCGGAAATTTCATCAGCACTACGATCCCAGGTCAGCAGGAAATCATCGAGATACATCCCTTTAGAATTCAACTGTTTCAGTTGTGCAATCTGTTCTTTGATTGTTGCCATAATTCTGTTATCTCCGCTCAAAATTGATGCACAGGCTTATCTAGTTGGCTACAACAACCCTACCCGTTCGTTAAAATCTTTGATCAATTCATCAATCTGATCAACCTGATCAAACATTGAATGCCAGTAATTATCGTGGTCGTACCACTGAGTATTTAGCTCTTGAACATCGCGTCCCTGTTGCTCAATCCAAGTGTAATATTTCAGGTTATGAACCGATTTCTTGTCGTAGTAAGAGAGCTCCTTAGTGTGATCAATCCCGATCGAATCGATCATCTCGATATCCCGCTGGGCGTCAGTTTCCTGATATGAGCCACGTTCCTCGGCAAGTTCGTTTAATCGTGAACCATAAAGCTGCATCGAATCGGTCGCTATCGAAACGACATAATCGTCTTCGGTCAGTTCGTTGTATTTTGCATATTTAATAGCAGCAACCATATTACCAATACCCGAGATTCCCAGCAGATCAAGCTGCTCAGCTAATTCGGGAGTGACACCATTAGCAATCAGTGCTTTTCGTCCTGTCGGTTCATTGAAAAGGCGTAAGGCCCGCATCGGGATTTCATCATCAACAGCGACAACAAAATCGGTTTCTTTACAATCGTGAACCCAGGGAACATGCTTATCGCCTATGCCTTCGATTCGATGGGCACCAAAGCCGTTATAAAGGAGGGTGGCACACTGAAGAGCTTCTGCAGCAACAACTTGAGAACGGGGGAATTTCTTTTTTAGATAATATCCTGCGCCCAAGGTGCCTCCAGAACCGGAGGAAGAGACATAACCTGCAAATCGTTTGCCTTCGGTCAGATATTGATTCAATACCGTCTCAACTGCATGACCCGTGACCGCATAGTGCCACATGGGATTACCCATTTCGTCAAATTGGTTGAAGATACGTAGGTCTTCACCAGATTTACGCAGTTCCCAGCACTTGTCAAAAATTTCTTTGACGTTTGATTCACACCCCGGTGTCGCAATTACCTCACCGGCAATCGTGTTCAACCACTCAAACCGCTCTTTGGACATCTCTTCAGGAAGAATAGCAATCGCATTGCAGGCGAGCAGGGCGGAGATATAAGCACCACCACGACAGTAGTTTCCGGTTGAAGGCCAGACCGCCTTGGTTTTCTGCGGATCAAACTGCCCTGTTATTAATCCGGGAGCAAGACAGCCATAGGTTGCCCCAACTTTGTGTGCTCCGG
>JAOZOH010000026.1 GCA_029933365.1 Desulfuromusa sp.
AAGGGTGCCGTATTAGTTTGTGGCGGACTGGGTGGGGTGATGGAAGCGGCTTCGCGTGGTTGTGCCGAAGCTGGGGGTGATGTCCTCGGGATATTGCCAGGAGACTCTGCTGATGTTGCCAACCCTTATGTCTCTTTGCCAATTGTTACTGCGATGGGACATGCCAGAAATGTCATTATAGCCCAGACAGCTGATGCGCTGATAGCTATTGAAGGGGAGTATGGTACTTTGTCTGAAATCGCAATTGGCTTGAAATTAGGTAAGCCGGTTGTGCAACTTGATAGTTGGCCACAAATCTCAACGTCCTATCTAGCTGAAAACCCGGGACAGGCGGTTGATATAATATTTTCTGCAATTCATGAAGGTAGGATTGAAGATGAATAAGCCTAAGTTAGCTGCGGAACGACCAAGTCATTTGCATCCTGCAACCGAAGCTGACTCGGTGAGCTCAATGATTGAATGGCTGCGCGGTCGGGGCAAAATTCTGATTATCTGCCACGACAATCCTGATCCTGATTCAATTGCAGCTGCTGTGGCATTGCGCCATCTGATTCTGATTAAAACTGGACAAGATGCTGTGTTGGCATATGGTGGCGTGATTGGTCGTAGCGAAAATCGTAAAATGGTTGAATTGCTGGAAATTACTTTGGTACCGATCTGTAAGCTTGATCTTTCTCAGTTTGCGGTCGTTTGTATGGTTGATACTCAACCGGACGCCGGGAATAATTCTTTACCCGCGGGGCAACCGGTTGATCTGATCATTGACCATCACCAGCCGAAGAAAGCATTTTCGGATATTTTCTGGATTGATGTTCGTGAGAACTACGGTGCTTCAGCAACCATCCTTTACGAATATCTACAGAGTCAAGATGTGTCGATTAATACAAAGCTTGCGACCAGCCTGTTTTATGCGATTAAATCGGAGACTCAGGATCTTGGGCGGGAGTGGTCAAAGGCAGATCGTGAGGCCTATTTGAGGTTGCTGCCCCTTTCGAATAACAAGATCCTTTACGATATTATCCATCCCCAGGTTCCTCGTGATTATTTTTCCACTTTTCATACTGCAATTGAAAGTGCACGGGTTTTTGGTGAAATGTTAATTTTTAATTTATGCAAGGTTGAAAATCCTGATCTTGTCGCTGAATTAGCTGATTTTTTGCTGCGCCAACAGGGTGTCAATTATGTTTTAGGAATGGGCTGGTTTAATGGCACCCAGATTCTGTCGATGCGTTCTCTCAATCCAGAAGCAAAGCTTGGATTGATAATACAAAAAATGGTCTCAGGAATTGGAACGGCAGGGGGGCATGGGATGATTGCAGGGGGGCAGGTGCGTAATATTGATGGAGATGATGGAGCGCAACAGGAATTGGAGCAGATACTTACAGAGCGAATGTTCCAGGCTCTCAACCTCCCCCAAATTGCAGGTAAATCACTTATCTGAGAGAATCTACTGAGGACCATTAATTGACAGAGCACTGAAAGCTAGGCTATAACCATCCAGCTTTTCAGGGGGTTGCTATGCGTTTTTTTATCATTTTATTCTGTTTGTTTTTACCATTTCATCCGGCGTTTGCTGCTGTTGATATTGCTCTGCGTGGCAAGGATCCGGTGCGCCTGGAGGATGTTTATCAGCAGCAGGGCATCCCCTATATTGCAATAGAAGATGCTCTGGATGTCGTTGGCTTAACCGGCCACTGGAACTCCATCAGCCATAGCTTTATCATTAGTACCAAACATGGCAAGGCGGAAATTTCTCCTGCAAGTGGTTTTTTAAAAATAGCGGGTGAATTTTACCCTTTGAAAGACAAGCCTCGTTTTATTGATGGTCGTCTTCGGGTTACCGACAGTTTTATTCTCAATCAATTGGCTCAATTAACCGGTCGATCCATCTATTTTCGTAATCTTGATCCCGGTACCAACAGTGCTCCCGCAAAGCAGTCGAGCAATCTGGAAAAGTTATTTTCTTTTCTGCTGAATAAAAAAACTACTAAAAATGGGTCTTTAATTCATGCAGTTGCCATTGACCCTGGGCATGGTGGTTTGGATACGGGGGTCATTGCAGCGACGGGGTATAAAGAAAAACAGCTCAATCTGGAGGTTGCAGAAAAACTGGCAAAGCAATTGAAGATGAAGCTGGGAATTCCGATTTACTTAAGCCGGGACGGTGATTATGAGCTGACGATGGAGCAGCGTCTGCTGCCGGCATCGAAGGAGGATGTCGACCTCTGGATTTTATTACATGCTCAAGCTGCTTTTTCTGCTGAACAGAGTGGAGTCACTCTTTTTATCAGGGCAGAAGAAATGACCAAAAATATTTCCGAAAAGGAGGCTTCTCAGCCTGTCAAGAGTGGCAGTCTCCTTCTCGCTAATAATTTGGCTTTAGCGCTAAGGGAAAGTGCTATTAAGGTTCGCGGAATCTATCCCTCGTCACGTTTGTCTCTTGGTCGGGGAAACCTGCCAACGGTACAGATTGAGCTTGGTTTTTTGAGCAATCCAGAAGAATTGCAGCAGCTGCAAAGTTCAAAATATCAAAATAAAATAGTTCAGGCGCTTTATACCGGTATTCGCAGTTACGCCAAAAAGTCCAAGGAGAAATAAATGGGGTCAACAGATATGCAGCGTTTCGATGGTCGGTCGAAAAATCAATTAAGACCGATCAGTTTTCAGCGCCAATTTACCAAATATGCAGAAGGTTCAGTGCTGGTTTGTTGTGGTGAAACCAAGGTTCTTTGTAACGCTTCGGTTGAGGAGCGTGTTCCCCCTTTTATGCGCGGTCAGGGACGCGGTTGGGTTACTGCGGAGTACAGCATGTTACCACGTGCCACGCATACCCGTTCTATGCGTGAAGCTGCAAAGGGGAAAATCTCTGGAAGAACTCAGGAAATTCAGCGTTTGATCGGACGTTCATTGCGGGCGGTCACCGATCTCAAATCTATGGGTGAAATAACGGTGCAGATTGATTGTGATGTTTTGCAGGCTGATGGTGGTACACGAACTGCATCAATTACCGGGGCTTATGTGGCTCTCCATGATGCCCTGAGTGGTTTAGTGGCTAAAGGTGTTTTGAAAAATATGCCACTCAAAGACAGCGTGTCGGCGATAAGTGTTGGGATTTTAGCCGCAAAGCCACTGCTTGATCTGAATTATGCAGAAGATTCCAAAGCGGATGTGGATATGAACTTCGTCATCACTGGGTCGGGTAAATTTGTTGAAGTGCAGGGAACCGCGGAGGAGGAACCTTTTTCTCTTCTGGAACTGGATGAACTACGTGATTTGGCTCTGCGTGGCTGTGCACAATTGACTCGTCTACAACAAAAATCGTTGGGGTTAGAACCATGAAATTGCTGGTTGCTACCGGTAATCAGGGGAAGTTGCAAGAAATCCGTAACCTTTTGGAGGATTCTCCGATTGAGATTGTTGGACTTGACCAGCTCACAAATCCTCCTGAAGTTGTTGAGGATGGTGCTACTTTTGCGGACAATGCGCGTAAAAAAGCTCAAGAAATGGCAGAGTTCAGTGGTTATTTGACTTTAGCTGATGATAGTGGCCTTGTTGTTGATGCTCTCAATGGTGCCCCTGGGGTGTTTTCAGCACGTTATGCTGGTGAGCAGGGCGATGATACTGCCAACAATGATAAGTTATTAGCCACAATGGATGCTGTTGTTGACGAAAAAAGACAGGCTGCTTTTCATTGTGTTGTGGCGTTAGCCTGGCCCGATGGGCGTTGTGAAACTTATGCTGGCCAAGTATCAGGTTTAATTATGCGTGGAGGACGAGGTGATGGCGGTTTCGGTTATGATCCCCTTTTCATCGTTCCCGAATATGGCAAAACCATGGCCGAACTTCCTCTCGAAATCAAAAATCGCATCAGCCATAGGGGCATGGCATTACGCAAAGTTATCCCATTGTTGTTGAAACTTGCTGAACTGTAGGTTTAAAGCAAGGTAAGAGCTTGACAGTTCTGCAGGCTGGTGTTAAAAAGCGCCTCGCTTTGGTAACCTATTATAAGGAGAAAATATCATGGAAAGAACATTCGCAATCATCAAGCCTGATGCTTTTGCTGCAAGATCTGCTGGTAAAATCCTGGCACGTATTTATGACGAGGACTTCAAAGTTGTTGGTTTGAAAAAACTCTATCTAAGCAAAGTTGAAGCTGAAGGTTTTTATGCTGTTCATAGTGAGCGTCCTTTCTTTGCTGAGTTAACCGATTTTATGAGCAGTGGCCCCTGTATTGTCATGGCCCTTGAGGCTGACAATGCCATCTCTAAATGGCGTGATCTGATGGGGGCTACTAATCCCGCTGAAGCTGCTGATGGTACTCTGCGTAAAGAATTTGGTAGTAACATCGGTGAAAACGCAACCCACGGTTCAGATGCTCCTGAAACGGCAGCTTTTGAACTTGGTTATTTCTTTAACGGGCTGGAATTACTTTAGTCTCTCCAGTTAAATAGCTTGTTTATACAATAGCCCTTCGGTAAGATTCCGCAGGGCTATTTTTTGTTATTGTTTCGCTTGCAGTAGATACGGTATCAGCAAAAACGGGACTGCCCCCGCGCCCTTGAGGTTTTAGAGGGAGCTGTCCCAGGCTTTTGCGACGTGAGTTGCCACGGGTTCAAAACCGTAAATACCTGGGACAGCCCCCGATAGGGCTGGGGACAGTCCCGGATTTACTCCGTTACGTGGTGGCCCTTACGCTGAAGATTTGCATTTATTCGTGACTAATATGGATCATCACATTGAATAAAGAAAAAATTGATCTTAAAAGTCTGACTCAGGATCAGCTTGAAGAGTTTCTTTCTGAACTTGGCAAAGAAAAATATCGGGCAAAACAGATTTTGCGTTGGATTTATCAACGCCATGTGACCGATTTCGAGCAGATGACAGATCTGGCGAAGCAGTTTCGCAGTCAGCTGGAAGAACGTGCCATCATCTCTTCCTGGCAGCCTGAAATGGTTGAAACCAGCAATGACGGAACCCGTAAGTACCTATTCCGTCTTGATGATAGTGAGTCTATAGAAGCAGTCAGAATCCCGATGGATGAAGGTCGGGCGACCCTGTGTATCTCAACCCAGGTTGGTTGTGCCATGGGTTGTCAGTTTTGCATGACCGGAACATTCGGTCTAGCGCGAAATCTACGACCGGAGGAGATAGTCAACCAGGTTTGTGCAGCATTACAGGATGGGCCGATAGGTAATATTGTGCTGATGGGGATGGGTGAACCACTACATAACTTAGATAATGTAGTGACCGCCTTGAAGATTTTTTATCTGGATGATGGCCTTGGTTACGGTACCAGACGGGTCACTCTGTCAACTTGCGGTCTGGTTCCAGAAATCGGCGAATTGAGCCGCAGAATCAAAGTTCAGCTGGCTGTTTCCCTTAATGCGACAACGGATGAGGTTCGCAACCAGTTGATGCCGGTTAATCAACGTTATCCTCTTGCAGAGCTAATGCGTGCTTGCCAGGACTATGCTCAGCATACTAAACAGCGGGTGACCTTTGAGTACATTTTGATTGGCGGGGTGAATGATTCAATCGCGGATGCTAAACGGCTTGTCAAATTGCTCCATGGTGTGCGCAGTAAGGTCAATTTGATCGCGTACAATGAACATGCTGGGGCAGATTTTAAAGCGCCAACAGAAGAGGCGATCAAGGCTTTTCAGAGCTGTTTGTTACAGCGGGATGTTGTAGCCACACTTCGCGCCAGCAAGGGGCAGGACATTTCTGCAGCATGTGGGCAATTAAAGGGAAAACTGGACAATAAATCCATAAGTTAAACTTATTGTATAGTTTGTCAATGAGGAGGAATATAAGAATGAAACAACCGGTTATTGGGGTTATCGGTGGTAGTGGCCTCTATGAAATTGAAGGATTGACAGGGGTTCGAGAGGTGCAAATTGAAACCCCTTTTGGGGCTCCTTCAGACACATTTATAACCGGCTCTCTGGGTGATGCGCAGATGGTTTTTTTGCCACGGCATGGTCGTGGTCATCGGCTGTTACCGTCCGAGGTGAATTATCGAGCCAATATCTATGGGATGAAAACTCTCGGAGTTGAGCAAATTATCTCTGTTTCTGCCGTAGGTAGTATGAAAGAGGACATTGTTCCTGGCCATATCGTGGTGCCAGATCAATATTTTGATCGAACCCAGGGCAAGCGTGCTTCGACATTCTTTGGCAACGGGATTGCTGGTCATGTACAATTTGCCGACCCGGTTTGTCCTGATCTCTCGGCTATTTTGGCTCAGTCAGCTCGGGAAGTTGGGGCAACTGTTCATCAGGGGGGAACTTATATCTGTATTGAGGGTCCTAATTTTTCAACTCGGGCCGAATCGAATATTTATCGCAGTTGGGGCGTTGATGTGATCGGTATGACCAATCTTCCCGAATCCCGTTTGGCACGGGAGGCCGAGATATGCTACGGAACTGTGGCTCTGGCAACCGACTATGATTGCTGGCATGAAGTCCATGATGATGTTTCGGTTGAGGCGGTTATCGCGATTATTCAGCAGAATGTTGCAACCGCAAAAGAGGTTATAAAAACGGCAGCGAATGCGATTGTTCTGCAACGGCAACAGAGAACTTGCGCCTGCGCTGAAGCACTCAAGTTTGCCATTATGACAGAGAAAAGTTTGGTTCCGCTTGAAACTCTGCAGGCCCTTGAACCCATTATCGGCAAATATATGAGCTGAAAGGACATCTAAAATGAGTATTCTGGTTGTTGGCAGCGTTGCATTTGATTCTATAAAAACCCCTTTCGGCGTGGCGGATGATGTTCTTGGAGGCTCAGCCTGTTATTTCTCAACTTCCGCCAGCTTTTTCACCGAAGTTAATCTGGTGGCAGTCGTTGGTGATGATTTTCCACAAGAGCACATAGATTTTTTACAGAGCCGTAATATCGATCTATCAGGTTTGCAGAAGAGTGCCGGGAAGACCTTCCGCTGGAAGGGGCGCTATGATTATGACTTAAATGAAGCCCACACACTGGAGACCCATCTTAACGTATTCGAATCGTTCCAGCCCTCTTTACCTGAAACCTATCGAGATGCCGGATATGTTTTTCTGGCCAATATTGACCCTGAGTTACAATTAGAAGTCCTTCAACAAGTGAAAAATCCAAAACTGGTTGCCTGTGATACGATGAATTTTTGGATTGAAGGGAAAAAGACTGAGCTGATCAAGACTCTTGCCAAGGTTGACATTCTGGTTATTAACGAGGCTGAGGTGCGCCAGTTGGCAGATCATTCGAATCTACTTAAAGCTGCTGAAATTGTGCGTAGTTTTGGCCCTAAAACTCTGGTCGTAAAGCGGGGTGAGTACGGGGTGCTGATGTTTGGCGAAGGCTCCATCTTTTCCGCCCCCGCGTATCCTCTGGATGAAGTTTTTGACCCCACCGGAGCTGGTGATACCTTTGCTGGAGGATTCGTCGGCTATCTCGCTGCGACCAGAAATCTGGAAGAACATAATCTGCGCAAAGCAACGGTTTTCGGCACAGTTATGGCGTCTTTCACCGTAGAAAAGTTCAGCCTTGATCGGCTTAAGGAAATTGAATACCCCGAGATTACTGATCGTTATAGAAAAATCAAATTACTGACGGAGTTTGCCGATATTGATTAAATGTGTTCTAATCGATAGTCATGTAATCTAGTAAGGGGGATGATTGATGTTTATCCAACACAAACAGTTAGAAAGTTTGAATATCCCGGCTGGAAAAGTTGGACATCTGCATTCTGCATCAAGCAGCGTTCAGTTGGCATTCGCCGGATATCCGCCACAGTTATGTCGAGCTTATCTGCTGAAAATTGCAGGAGGCGACAAGGTTTTGGTAGTTGTGGCTTTTTATCTGGCTGAAAGTCAGCGCTCCATTTTTTTTGTGCCAAAGTTTGGTGAATTGCCAGATGCAGAATCTGAACAGGTCTATGAAGACGGTTATAGCTTTGTCGAGTCGATGGGTTTTATCCTGAATGAAACGGATTATCATTTATTATCGGAACCACAAAAACAGGCATACTGGAAGGCTCTACCAATCTGCCAACCGGCAAGAAAAAATGAGCCGGTTAAATCTGCCGATTCAATTAAAGCAGACGAAGAAATAAAAAAGCTGCGCTCGCATAGTCTGAAAAGTTTGGGGCGTTTTTTTGCCTCGATGTAATTTTCTTTGGAGGAACAGATGTTTTCTGTATTGAAACTTGTGACTATTGTGCTGCTGAGCTCTCTTTTTGCGTGTGTCCCGGTCAATCCTGAGGCGCAGCAAGAGCATCACCAGGCTGATGTCCACTACAAACTGGCACTGGCGCACCTGCAAGCTGACAATCCGACTGCGGCGTTGAAAGAACTTCTGGTTGCGGTAAAACAGGATCCGAAAAATAGTTCCATTCAGGTTGCTTTGGCACAGACCTATCAGCGTAAAAAAGCTTATCCTCAGGCTGAAAAACATTATTTGCAGGCCTTGAAACTCTCCGACAACGATCCACGTTATCAAAATAATATTGCCTCTCTTTATTTAGATATGGAAGAGTGGGACAAGGCGATTAATTATTTTGATCAGGCCGCAAAAAATCTTTTGTTTGTCAACGCTCATGTCGCGGTTGCGGGTAAGGGGTATGCCTATTTCAAGAAACTGGATTACCCGGCAGCGCTGAATTATCTAATCGAAGCAACACAGCTTGCTCCCCGCTATTCCTCCGCCTATTTCCTCAAAAGTGAAGTTTATCATGCTCAGGGCGATACCGATCAAGAAAAGGACGCGCTAGAACGTGCAATAGAAATTTCTCCGCAGTTCATGCAGGCACGTTATCAGCTAGCGGTTTTGCTTTTGCAGGAGAACTCTGTAGAGGATGCGACAGAACAACTCAAAGTCATTCTAGAATTTTCCCCCACTTCAGAATTGGGTCGCAAGGCACGAAAACTGTTGCAATCACTTCCTGCTTCCTGATGTCGTTTCAAATAGGTTTGCTAATATAATCCAACCTTGAAAATAGTAATAACACTGCTATATCAGTATGTTAAGATTTATTAGAGGTGCTTGACAGATTGCTACCTGCTGTTACACTTGTTAAAACAACTTTGTTACAGAGGTGGTAATGGCAAGAGTTTTAGTCGTGGATGATGAAGAAAATACCCGTATTGGCCTAGTTAAGTTACTTCGTCAGGAGGGTTATCACACTGAAGCGGTTGGTAATGGTTTTGAGGCACTGGAGTACCTTAAAGAAATAATGGTTGATCTGGTTATTACTGACATCAATATGCCAGAAATGAATGGTTTAGTTTTTCTTGGGGAGCTAGACAGGATCTACCCTGATGTTAAAGTTGTCATGATTACCGCTTATGGTGGGGTTGGATCTTATCTGGAGGCGATGAACCTGGGCGCGCTGGAATACTTACAGAAACCGGTTAAACTGAAAGATTTAAGGGCAATTATAGGCAAAACCTTTAATCGAACAAGTTCGTTGGGGAAATTTTCAGCTCTATCCTGACAGGAGGTGACTATGAATAAAATTTCGACCGTTTTAGCTGCTATTGATTTTTCCGATAGTTCGGATAATGCTTTTCAAATGGCTCTCTCAATGGCAAAAAGCTTCTCTGCGCAATTGGTGGTGTTGCACGTGATTAATGAACCTGTTGATTTGCGAGGTTTTTACGTTCCTCATATCTCCTTTGAAAAGCTGGAAGAAGAGATTGAAGAGGGAGCGCAGAAAATGATGGAAAGTTTTTGTCGGCAGAATATTCATGATTTTGAGAATTTTGAATCATTGATTGTCGCAGGATTGCCATATGAACAAATTATTGCTCAGGCTGAAGAAAAATCTGCTGATTTAATTGTGATTGGGACTCATGGAAGGGCAGGTTTGGATCACGTTTTGTTTGGCAGTACTGCAGAAAAGGTGGTACGTAAATCAGAAATCCCCGTTTTGACTGTCCGACTTGAAGAATAGATAGAATGGAATTACTATAAAATTTGCTAAAAAGCAGCCGTATGGCTGCTTTTTTAGTGTGATTACTTTGCTTATAATGGTGGATGATTGATATAGTTCCAAGTTAGTGATTATTTTGCTGTGGATTCAATAGTCAGTGAGGGTTTTTCTAAATGACTGGCCACCAAAGCCGCTTTGCCGGCGAAAAAATTCTTATAGTTGATGATGAAGAAGTCATTGTCGAATTGGCGGGACTGTTGTTAAAAAAACGTGGTTTTAACGTTTTATCCGCAAACAATGGTGAGCAGTGTTTGAAAATGGTTGCAGAACATCAGCCTGCGCTTGTACTCCTTGATTACATGATGCCAGTGATGAACGGTCTTGATGCACTGAAACAAATTCGTAGCGACTATCCAGATACCTATGTTGTGATGTTCACCGGTAAAGGCAATGAAGAGGTTGCGGTTGAGCTGATGCGGGCTGGTGCTGCAGATTACCTGCGTAAGCCCTTTGCTAATGGCAGTTTGCACAAACGGATTGACGCTGTTTTATCGGTTCGACAAGTTGAGATTGAAAATCGTGAACTGCTCAAAGAACGTGACTTTTTGCAGCGTGAGATTAAGCAGTGGAACTCTCAGCTGGAGCTGAGAGTGCGCGAAAAAAGCTTTGCACTGGAGCGGGCACACAAAGAAATAATCCAGTCTGAAAAACTGGCTGCTCTCGGCCATATGTCAGCGGGTATGGCGCATGAAATACGCAATCTATTGAATTCAATAAACTTGTTTGCGCAGATTCTTCAGTCTGCCAAGGGGCTGGATGAAGAAAATCAAGGTTATGTTGTCAAGATTACTCAGGAGGTTGAACGGATCGATAAGATTCTGGTACAGATGTTGGCGGCGGGTTCCAGTGATGATAATAAGCTGAAGCAGGTCGATTTTGAGAAAATTATTGAGAAAGTTCTCAGTGATTATCAAACCCAAATAAGTCAGCAAAAGGTAAAATTGGAACTGGACGTAGCGGGTCAGTTACCATCAATTCGTTTTGCTTCTCAAGAGGTCGAGCAAATATTTACTAACCTGATTGGTAATGCTCTCTATGAAATGCCACATGGTGGAACCCTGTTTATTTCTTTGCAAGCCGACATGGAACATTATTTAATCAAAATTTCTGATACTGGCTCCGGTATTCCGAGCGCTAATATTTCACGGATTTTCGATCCTTTTTTCACCACGAAAGAAAAGGGAACCGGTTTCGGATTGTCTGTTGTTCTGCGGGTTGTCAATAGTTTGGGAGGCAGAATAAGTGTTGATAGCCCGCCCGGATCAGGGGCTAGTTTTCTGCTTGAATTGCCGCTGTTTCCAAATTTGGTTCATTAACGATTATGGCACTTAGACTGCGTGAAATCGCTCTCCATCTGGACGAACCTGAGGATTTGATTCCAGGTAAAATTGCCACGTTTCTCGGTTTTGACGTGCAAAATATTAATTCCTGGAAAATTGTGCGCATGGGGATTGATGCGCGGCGCAAGCCCGATGTCTTGCGTGTTTACACTGTTGAGTTCAGTTGTGCAGACGAACTTGAACTGTTCCACAGGAATAGCCATGTCGCCGTTCTGACGGAGGTAAAACATAAGCCATCCCTGGAACTTTGTTCATTTAAGTTTCAACCGAAAATTATAGTTGTTGGGATGGGGCCAGCGGGACTTTTTAGTGCGTTGTCCCTGGCTGAAGCTGGTGCGCAAGTTTGTTTGATCGAACGGGGACGCCCGGTTGCTGAGCGCTTACAGGATGTTAATGGTTTCTGGGCTGGCGGTGAATTGAAAAGCGAAAGCAATATTCAGTTTGGAGAAGGGGGGGCTGGTACTTTTTCTGATGGTAAACTGACCAGCCGTTCAAACCATCCGTCAATAGATTATATTATGGAACGGTTGGTTGGATTTGGTGCCCCCGAAGAAATTCTCTGGCAGGCAAAACCGCACATTGGCTCTGATCGTTTACGGCGAGTGTTGGTTAATTTCCGGCAGCATCTCCTTGCCCTGGGTGTCGAAATCCATTTTTCCAGCCGGCTGACTGGTTTCGAATTGTCTGATCAGCGGATCAGCGCAGGACTGATAAATAATTCTACCCAGGTAGAATGTGATCAATTGATTCTTGCTATTGGTCATAGTGCCCGCGATACTTACCAACTACTGGCTGATAAGAACGTCAAACTTGAGCAAAAATCCTTTGCCATGGGGTTGCGGGTTGAACATCCCCTTGAATTGATCAATCAGATTCAGTACGGTATGCAGAGTCACCCAAAACTGCCGAGCGCAGATTACCGCTTGGCCTGGAATAATCCTGAGACCGGGCGGGGTGTTTATTCTTTCTGCATGTGTCCCGGTGGGATGGTGGTTAATGCTTCGTCTGAGCCAGATGGGGTTGTGGTCAATGGGATGAGTGATTTTTCTCGCAAGGCGGCAAGATCCAACAGTGCTCTGGTGGTTTCTGTAACCCCAGATGATTTTCCTACAACTGATGTGCTGGCTGGCATCCGTTTTCAGCGCAAGTGGGAGCATGCCGCTTATCTGGCTGGCGGCTCAGATTGGCATGCCCCGGCGCAACCGCTCTTGGAATTTCTTCAAGGGGGTGGTGGGCGCCTGGACTCATCGTGTCAGCCACAGGTTGTTCATGCTGATTTGAGTACCTGTCTGCCCGATTTTGTTACCCAGAACCTGCGCCAGGCTTTGCCTGTTTTTAATCAGCGAATGCGCGGGTTTGTCGGATCGGAGGCAACTCTTATCGGGGTGGAAACAAGGACCTCTGCACCCATAAGAATAGTCCGTAACCAGTTCGGTGAGTCGGTCAGTCACAAAGGTCTGTTTCCAGTGGGAGAGGGAGCAGGTTATGCGGGGGGAATTATGAGTGCCGCAATTGATGGTCTAAAAGCAGCAACAACAATTATCAACGCTAACAATAGCAATAGTTTCTGAAAAGGGGATCCTTTGAACGAAAATAGAATTAAAACCACTTATGTTGATCAGATTAAAGAGCGTGAACGGGTTGAATCTACCTTTCTTGTGCGGGATAAAATTACCGCAATGGCGAAGAATGGTAAGCCCTACATGACTTTGAAAATGATGGATAGAACCGGCGAGGTTGAAGGGCGGATCTGGGATCAGGTTGACTATTTTTCCAGTCTGTTCGAGAAAAATGATTTTATTCAGGTCAGTGCCAAAGCCAGTGTCTATATGGGGAAAATGCAGTTAGTTGTTCAGGATCTAAGGAAAATTGAAGAAACCCTGGTTGATCTTGGCGATTTTCTGCCGATTTCGCAGCGCTCAATCGAAGAGATGCGCAAGGAGCTTGACAATATCCTGACATCCTTAACCAATCCACATATTGAGACTTTGTTACGGGCTTTTTTTGATGATCCAGAATTCTTTGCTCTTTACAGTAAAGCGCCTGCTGCTAAAGCGATGCACCATGTTTTCCTCGGTGGTTTGCTGGAGCACTCACTTGCCGTAGTTGGACTGGCTGTTGATGTCGCAGGGCGGTACCCGCAGGTCAATCGAGATCTCTTAATCTGCGGGGCATTGCTACATGATGTTGGTAAGGTGAGAGAACTGGCATATCAGCGTTCATTTGATTATACCGATGAAGGAAAACTTCTGGGTCATATTGTGATCGGGGTGCAGATGATTGATGATCGGATTCGGCAAATCCCTGATTTTCCCGATGAGTTGTCGATGTTGATCAAGCATCTGCTCCTTTCTCACCACGGACAATACGATTTTGGTTCTCCGAAAAGACCAAAATTTCTTGAGGCAGTGATCCTGAACTTTATTGACGATCTGGATTCAAAAATCAATGGTGTACAGACCCACATCGATAAAGAACCGGACAAAGAAGGCCATTGGACCAATTATCATCGCCTTTATGATCGCTATTTCTACAAAGGAAGCACTTCACAACCAGTGCAGGAGACGGTTTCTGCAGATTCTCCGCCGCTACCTACCCCCACGCAGCCACCGGTGGGGAAAAAACCGCTCAGCGGGGAACGTAAACAATATAATAAACCTCTCGGCGCAACCCTTGGAGATCAACTGAAGGAAAAAAATCTGGACCTGTTTTCTGCAATAACTGAAAAAGGGGAAAAGTCTTGATACTTGATACTTTGCCCACCGGGCCACTTGAGGTCAATTGTTACATCATTGGCTGTGAGGCGACCGGGCGTGCCGCTGTCATTGATCCAGGTGGTCATGTTGACCAGATTCTCCAATTACTGGACAAACACAAACTGAAAGCTGTCATGATCATCAATACCCATGGTCATTTTGATCATATTGGTGGGAATCGTGAATTACAGGAAGCAACCGGTGCGGAGTTGCTGATTCACCAAGATGACCGTCTTTTACTGGAGCATGCTGGAGAGGATGCCGCCGCTTTTGGCCTGCGGGCGGATTCGTCACCTGCGCCCACGCGTGAACTCTGTGGAGGTGAAACGCTGCAGCTGGGAGAACTTTCACTGCAGGTTATCCATACTCCAGGCCATTCACCTGGTGGAATCTGTCTCTACGTTGAAGATCATTTGATTGTCGGGGATACGCTGTTTGCCGGATCTATTGGACGGACTGATCTGCAGGGTGGCGATCATCAATTGTTAATCAAAAATATTGTGGAAAAACTATTAGTGTTGCCTGGAACAACCAGGGTTTACCCCGGTCACGGTCCGACAACCACCATTGCTCAGGAAAAGTTGTATAATCCATTTTTGAGCTGAGGAGCAAAATATGTTGCAGGGTAAATGTATTGTACTTGGAATTAGTGGTGGAATTGCCGTTTATAAGTCGGTTGAACTGCTGCGGTTGTTAACCAAGGCGGGCGCTGATGTCCATGTCATCATGACGAAAAATGCCCAGGAATTTGTTACCCCGCTGACTTTCCAAGCGTTGTCAGGTCATCCGGTTCATACGGATTTGTTCAGTCTTTCTCAGGAGCAGGAGATCGACCATATCTCTCTTGCTGATCGTGCTGACCTGTTTATTCTGGCACCAGCCACCGCTAATCTTGTTGGTAAAATTGCTCAGGGACTTGCCGATGATCTGTTGACTACAAGTGTTATGGCGACTAAAGCCCCGGTTCTGATTGTTCCGGCAATGAACAGCAATATGTATGAAAATCCGATCTATCAGCAGAACCAAAAAAGTTTGTCTGATTTCGGTTATTTTATTCTGGAGCCCATTAAGGGAGCATTGGCTTGTGGCTGGGAAGGACAGGGTAAGTTGCCTGATCCCACAGTTATCTTTGATGCTGCAGAATCAATGTTAACTCCCAAAGATCTGCTCGGTTGTCGCATTATGGTCACTGCTGGTCCAACTCAGGAAGAGATTGATCCAGTGCGCTATATCTCCAATTATTCTTCCGGCAAGATGGGTTTTGCGGTCGCTGCTGCAGCGCAACAACGTGGGGCGCAGGTTGTTCTGATTGCCGGGCCAACCAATCTGACAGTACCGGTTGGGGTACGCTGTGTTCCCATCTTTTCTGCTGAGGAAATGCGGTCTGAAGTTTTCAACAATTTGGAAAGCATAGATGTAGTGATTAAGGCGGCTGCCGTTGCCGATTACCGCCCGGTTGATCGGTCGGTACAGAAAATGAAGAAAACAGCGGAGAAACTAACTCTAAAGCTGGAAAAAAATCCCGATATTCTCGCCGAAATTGGCCAACAGAAAGACGGGCGAATCCTCGTCGGGTTTGCTGCTGAAACCGAGAGACTACTGGCGCACGCTGCAGAAAAGCTGAAAAAGAAAAATCTTGATCTGATTGTTGCTAACGATATTACCCGAGAAGGTGCGGGGTTTAATGTTGACACCAACGTTGTCCGGTTGTTGTATGCCGATGGTCGGGTTGAAGAGCTTGACTTGATGAGTAAGGTGCAGGTGGCGCAACAGTTGTTGGATCGGGTTGCGGTGTTGTGGAAGGTTAAACAACGGTAAACAATGGCAAGATTTCATCGGGATCAGTGATTCCCAGTTTGAATCGATTACGCAGCTCCTTGAGAATTAAATCTGAATCTTCTTGGAGAAGTTTTCCATCGAGCCAAAGATTGTTCATGTTTTTTCTGATCAGACCTGCTGCAGTCAGAGCACGATCTCCAGTAGGATCTGCATTCCAGTAGGGGCTGTTTTCGTCGCCCAGAATACCGTTTATGGCTGCGAGCCCCATGAGCATGTATTCGCTATGTTCCTCCTCATCAAATTTCCATTTTGAGCGTTTTGTAATGGCATTAATCAGCCTATGCCAATTGTTTAGCCGGGTGATTAACATCATTGAATTGAAAATCTTTTTATTGGTGCGGAACGAAAAGATTGTTGGTGCCAGAATTTTGTTTAACATCCGATCAAGCTGGCTATTATCCCGTTTGGCCAGTTGCTGTGCGGTTGCCCAGGTTTCGTCTCGAACTCCGATGTCAGCGCGAATTTCCCAATAGGCATGATTTAACAGTGCCGTGTTGTAAGTCATTGCCAATTTATAGGGAACAAAATAGTTATGCGCGATGGTATCTGCTGCCAGGTGTGCCAGATATCCATAAGCGCAGGCCTCTGCCGCAGGACTTTGTTTCTTGCCCTGCTCGAGAAGCTTGCGACCGATACTCCAGTTGTGGCAGTGTCTCAGATGGTGGGTGTGTTTTTTCCCCAGAGTGATATCAGCGGCAATACAGCCATAGAGGAAATCCATAGGATGGGTTGCCAGGAGTGCCTGTAAGGCTGCAGGTAAGGCCTCAGGCGCTGCCAGCAGCCGCAGTCCAAGTCCTAAATGAACCCCCGCACCCCAGGCGAACGCATCGGCGGGTATTAACAGTAATAATATGATAAATATAAAAAGGCGGAACATATCGCCTCCAAGGGTGAATATTGATGTCTGATAAATTATATCACGAATGCCATGAAGTAATCTCACAAGGAAGAGCAATTCTTGAAGATTTGCAGGATTGGGGTTTTGCATCGGTGGTGAAGTTGCCTGATGAAAAACCGGTTTTAGCTGTCGTTCAATCTCAGCAAGACGTGTTGACTCATGATCACACTAATGCTTTGGCAGAATTAGAGGCGAACCTGAGTGGCTGTACTCTTTGTCGACTCAGTGAACAACGGAAAAATATTGTTTTTGGCGCTGGACATCCACAGGCCAGATTGGTGCTGGTTGGTGAAGCTCCAGGGCGTGAAGAGGATGAGAAGGGCTATCCGTTTGTCGGTGAGGCGGGTAAACTCTTGGATAAAATTCTCTTGGCGATGCACCTTTCGCGCGAAGAGGTCTATATCTGTAACGTGCTAAAATGTCGGCCGCCGGGTAATCGTGACCCTCAACCGGATGAAATTGCCGCTTGTGAACCATTTTTGAAACAACAACTGGCACTGATTCAGCCGGAGTTGATAGTTACCCTAGGCCGGTTTGCTGCGCAGGAGCTATTGAAAACAAAGCAGCCCATTGGAAAATTGCGGGGCCATTGGTATGAATATGAGGGGATTCCGCTGATGCCGACTTTCCATCCTGCCTATTTGCTGCGAAATCCATCTGGAAAGAGACCTGTCTGGGAGGACATGAAGCAGGTAATGCAACGGTTGACTAAAAATTGATGGTGCCGCAAAATTATAAACTGGCTTCTCCGTAACTTAAAACTAACGACCTGATGGTGCTCTTTTGTAACAACCTCAAAAAAACTCTGACAGGATCGACAGGATAAAATCTGATGTTAATTCTCAACCCTTAAATAACCGTTTTTCCGAACTTTGATTTTCATCAGACTTTATCAGATCTTCATCCTGTCAAAAAAGTCTTTGATCTTCTTATGTATCAAACAAAATTACGCTACGAAAATTCGCCCAAGGGGCGTGGGCCGCTAAGCAAAAATATTGAGATAGGTTCCAGGGAGAGGCATATCTATTGGCTTTGTCTGGTATCTATTGAGGATTGAATCGATATTCTGATCTATTTCAGATCCTTGTGCCTGGGAAACCATTTCCGGTTCCAGAGTAAGATGAAGGTTCTGGTGTTCCTGCCGTAAGTCCTTGGTGTCAATAGTGTAGAGGTCAACATATTCAGCCTCAATGACCTCCGCCGATGCTGCATTTTTGTTGTAACTGTCCCTAGCCTGCTGGATTCTTCGTTGTTTCCCCGCTTGATCAGCGGAGGACACACCGCTATTTGAGGCTGATAGTTTGGGCTGATCCGAAATATATGAATTGACAATACGCATTTGAATAACTATCTCTATCCGTTTTTTTGACTGTTAGTTTCTCCTCATGTTGACTATAAGAAAAACAGTGGTTTTTTGCAAGGGCAAAGGCACAGTTTGGTAAAATGGTGATAATAAGGATAATCGAACATTGAAAACTAGTTAGATCTAATGACGAGGAGAGTGAATATGGGCACAACAAGGCACGGCTGATAAATATTGGTTGCCTGACTTCACGCTATGGGGCAATTGTTATACAATGCCTTGTGTAAGTAGAACTATCATTTTAATTGTAAACAAAGAGGATATAAATCATGTACAACCCGAATGAAACAATTTCTATTGACCACCCTATTTCCACGGTTAACACTAACACCTTTTTTCAAAAAGTTTATCTCTGGATGACGGTGGGTCTTGCTGTGACCGCATTAGCCTCAGTTTTTATGCTCTATAGCCAGCCTGCACAGCAACTTGTCTTTGGTAATAAGATTATTTTTTATGGCTTGATTTTCGCTGAACTGGGGATGGTGATTGCCATTTCTGCTGCCATTAATCGCATCAGCGCGGCAACTGCAACATTGATGTTTGTTGCCTACTCGGCACTGAATGGTGTGACTTTTGCGGCAATTTTTATGCTCTACACGCGTAGTTCAATTGCCAGCACCTTTCTGGTAACTGCCGGAACCTTTGGCGCAATGAGTCTCTACGGTTACGTGACAAAACGGAGCTTGACCGGCTTTGGCAACTTTCTGTTTATGGGGTTGATCGGAATCATTATCGCCTCGGTGGTTAATATCTTTTTGCATAGCGAGATGATCTATTGGGTTACAACCTATATTGGCGTTTTTATTTTTGTTGGTTTAACCGCCTACGATACACAGAAAATTAAGCAGATTGGTGCAGCTGGTTTTGCCAATGGACAGGATCAGCAAAAGGCAGCTGTTCTTGGTGCTCTGCGACTTTATCTTGATTTTATCAACCTGTTCCTGATGTTGTTACGAATCATGGGTAACAGACGCTAAATCGGCCTTTTCACACCAAGATTGAAATAAGCTTTCCAAATTCTTCCAACGATACTGGCACTGCCCCCTCCCCATCTCCTCGCGGAGAGGGAACACCGTAGCGAAATGTTACTTCGCTTCAGGTTTAATTTTGACTCGATACCAGCCTTTAGCCTTCATGCACACCCGGAAAAAATGCTCTAAATCATCCTGCTGCTGCATAAATCGGTAATGATGGTAACCGTGGAAAAAAGGTCTGCGGTATCTGTCACGATAGTAGGGGTAAAAGGGATAGTCGTACAGGTAATCTATGTCATAAAAGTTATAGTAATAATTGATTTGTGCCACTTCTGTTCGAGCCAGTTCTCGGCAGATTTTTTTGTCTTTCAGAAGCAGTAGTTCGCCTTGTTTCTCAGGATTCTGCCAGACCCAGTGGTTATTGCTGATACAACCGCAGAGCAACAACAGCAGAAAAACTGGAAACAATCGCAAAAAAGGTTTAAACCTATCTGGTTTTCTTTGTTTCATGTCCCTATTATAGCCGATATTACTAAGCTCGTGTTTTTTGTAAGATCATTATTTTCCTCTATCAAAGTACGAGAGTGATATGCGCATTCTTCACACCTCTGATTGGCACCTGGGGCGTCAATTTCATAATCAATCTCTGCTGGAAGATCAACGTTATGCGTTGCAGCAGATCTGTACAATTGTTTCTGAACAGCAGGTTGACGTTGTGATTGTTGCCGGGGATATTTACGATCGCTCCGTTCCTCCGGCCGCTGCAGTTGAGCTGCTGGATGAGACGATCGACCGGATCTGTCATAAGTTGCAGGTACCAATGATTGTGATTGCCGGAAATCACGATAGCCCGGAGCGCCTGGGGTTTGGCGCCCGACAATTAGCGACTGCCGGCTTATACGTTGTCGGAACTTTGTGGAAAACACCGCAGAAAATTGTTCTGCAGGATCGGCAGGGGCAGAAGGTTGCTTTCTATCCACTTCCTTATACTGATCCGGCAACGGTGCGCAATCTGCATTCTACCGATGTTGTGACCCATGAGGATGCTCTGGGCTATCTGATTGATCTGATTCATGCTGAGTGGGAGCCAGATATTCCTGCTGTTGCCATTGCCCACTGTTATCTGTCGGGCGGGGACTCCTCAGAATCGGAACGTCCTCTTGCTATCGGTGGTGTCGAATATGTTTCTCCGCAGTTGTTTGAAGGTTTTGCTTACACCGCCTTGGGACACTTGCATGGACCACAGTTCCAGGGGGCTGAAAAGATTCGTTATTCGGGTTCACCATTGAAATATTCTTTTTCGGAAGAGCCACAGAAAAAATCGGTGACGCTGATTGATCTATCACCACAACACGATATTGATATTAAAAAAATCCCTGTTAACCCAGTTAGAAATATGCGCACTCTTCAGGGATCGCTTGAAGAGTTACTCCGCCTTGGCAACAGCGACCCTCAGCGGGAAGATTATCTACGCATTCAATTGACCGATACCCACGCTATTCTTGATGTGATGAGTAAACTTCGCGAAGTTTTTCCCAATGTTCTCCATCTTGAACGCCCCGGTCTGCTTGTTCGCAGGTCGCTCAAAATTGATCGAGAGCAGCTGAAAAAGGGTGAACTGTCGATGTTCCGGGATTTCTACCAACAAATTACCAGTGAGGATCTTAGCCCTGAACAGGAACAAATCATCAGTCAGGAAATAGAACAGCTGCACCGGGAGGGTTGCTGAGGTGCGGCCGTTATTACTTAAAATGACTGCTTTCGGGCCTTTTCCCGGAACTGAAGTTGTCGACTTTTCTGCTCTTGGAGAGAGCCCCCTGTTTCTGATCAACGGGCCAACCGGTTCTGGCAAAACTACAATTCTGGATGCTATCTGTTTTGCCCTGTACGGGAAAACTACCGGGGATGAACGGGATGGGGCGCAGATGCGCTGTGATTTGGCTTCTGCTGAGCAACTGTGTGAAGTCCATTTTGAATTTGAGTTGAATGGTCAGAACTTTAAGATCCGCCGGGTACCGGAGCAGCAGCGTCCTAAATCGCGTGGTGACGGATTCACCGAACAGAAACCGGAAGCACAGCTGCTGGAACTTCTAGCTGACGGAACGGAAAAGTTACATGTCGCCAGTAAGGTGTCTGAGGCCACCCGCGAAATTGAAAATATGACCGGATTGTCGGTTGATCAGTTCCGTCAGGTGATGATCTTGCCGCAAGGGAAATTTCGCCAGTTGTTGCTGGCTGAATCAGCCGAGCGCGAAAAAATCTTTAGTAAACTGTTTCAGACCCGGATTTATAAACAGCTGGAAAATCAACTGAAGGAACAGGCGGCTGGTGTTCGGCGTGAGCGTGATAGTTTGCAGCAGAAACAAGAGGGGATTCTCGAAGCGATAGAGGTTGTCTCTGCGACAGAACTTGATGCCGAGTTGGAGGAATTGCTGCCGCAAGTTGATGTTGCACTGACCGCTAAACAGAAATATGAAGCCCGGTTTGTTGCGCAGAGTGGTCAGTTGCAGCAGGAACGGGTGTTACAATGTAGCTTTCAACAACTAGATAAAGTTACGGTTGAGCTGTTGGAATTGGAGCAACACCAGCCGCAGATCGAGAGGGATCGGGAGGCTCTAGTTTGTGCTTTCGATGCGGAAAAGATACGTCCGTTCTTTATTGATCAGCAACGTTGCACTGGTGAGGTAGAGCGCACCGAAAAGCAACAATTGGATTTGCAGCAGCAACTTGAAGCTGCGAAAAAACGACAGCACGAAACGGCACAACAGCTACAACTTCAGGGTGAAGCGATTAGCCGGAAACGGGATCTCCTTAAAGTTGAGTTGCCACAACTGGAAGAACAGCGGAAGAAACTGAACCAGGTTGAGGCGCTTCACCAGCAGCAGGGTCAGTTGCAGCGGACACTGGCTACGATAATCCTGACCAGGCAATTGCGCAATAAAGAGCAGCAACTGGAGCAGTTAAAAGCTCTCGACGGATTAGCAAATGAGTTAAAAAAAATACAGAGGCAATTGGATGACGACAAAAAGTCAGGGTTGGAACTGGCTCAACTTCATGAGCAACAGACAAAAACAACCCGTGAACTGGAACTCACTTGGCATCGTGGGCAGGCTGCTATCCTTGCGGATGAACTAGAAGTCGATCAACCGTGTCCGGTCTGCGGGAGCTTTGATCATCCCGCTCCGGCAGGTAATGAAGTTGCTCTGCCCCGATATTACGACCTTGAAGCAGCCCGACAGAACCTTCAGGAGACCACCACAAACCTCGAAGAGGCGCGCGATAAATATCGAGAGTCGGGATTAGAACTGACGCAGCAGAAAACTCGCTATGACGAGTTGCTACAACAGTTTACCGATGGTCCGGGATCAGTTTCTGCTCTTGAAAATGAGCTGCGGGGGTTGCATCAACAATGGCAACGTGATGGTTCGGTTGAGATTGCCAATCTTTCGGCCGAAAAACTGGATGAAAAATTTAACATTCGGCAACAGGAACTTGCTGCTCTGGAGACTGAGGTTAAACTTCTCGAAGGGCAGCTTCCTGATGGGTATCGACAGGTAAAGGACCTCGATCAGCTGGAAACAGAGTTGCGGCAACAGTTGGATGATCTGGAAAAGCAGCTAAACGATCTCAGCGAAGCTCATCAGCAAGCTCTTGGCGAACTTGAAAGACTAAGCGCAACACTCCAGGAGGTGAATCGGCAGCTCGAAGGACTGCGGCGGCAGAGGCAGGCTGCCAATACGAAGGTTGCCAGCGCATTGGAGCAAAGCCCATTCACTGATTTTGATCATTATCGGCAGATGGTCTTGAGTGAAACGGAAGGGGCTGCATTGCAAAAACAGATTGATGAGTTTAGCTCCCGTCAACAGAAACTTAGCGGGGCGCAGGAACAGTTGCAGTTGAGCTTAAAAGGAAAAATCCGGCCAGATCTGCAACAGCTCGAAGCTGAACTAGACCAGATTGCGGATGAAAAACAACAATCTGAACACAATTGGAATAAGCTCGATAGTCGTCAGAAAATTCTGCTGGAAACCCGGAAAAAACTGTTGCAGAATATTCAGCAGCTGGAAAAACTCGATTCTCACTATGCCGTTATTGGCACTCTGAGTGATGTCGCGAATGGCCAGACTGGGCAGAAAATCAGTCTGCAGCGGTTTGTTCTGAGTGTCTTGCTTGATGAGGTTCTGCTTGAGGCGAGTCAGCGTTTCAATCTGATGAGCAAAGGACGCTATCAACTATTGCGCAATGAGGATCGCAGCAAAGGGAATAAAGCTTCCGGGTTGGATCTGCTGGTTGATGATGCCTATACCGGCAAAGTACGATCTGTGGCAACTTTGTCCGGTGGGGAAAGTTTTATGGCAGCCCTCTCTCTGGCGCTGGGATTGTCAGATGTTGTGCAGTCTCATGCTGGTGGTATCCATCTTGATACTCTGTTTATTGATGAAGGGTTTGGTAGCCTCGATCCAGAATCTCTTGATCTCGCCATCCGGACTTTAGTTGATCTGCAATCTTCCGGGCGGATGATTGGGGTGATTTCTCATGTTGCTGACCTTAAAGAACAAATTCCACTCAGGATAGATGTTTTCAGTGATCGACTTGGAAGTTCAACGAAACTCAGTTTATGAATTATCTGGATAAAGTCATTTCAGCGGCAACAACAGGTACATTGGTTTTAACCGCCAATAAACGTCTATTTCGGTACTTGCGCAATCAGTTTGATCAGCAGATGTTGGCAGAAGGGAAAAGTGTCTGGTCGACGCCACAAATTTTTAGTTACGAAGGGTGGTTAAGTCGGTGTCTGGATGATCTTGGTGAAGGCTGGAGGTTGTTGAACCAACAGCAGCAACAGTGTCTCTGGGAAGAACAAATTGAAAACTCTTCTCGTGGAACAACTCTGGAATTATTGCAATTATCAAAAACTGCAGAGAAAGCGATTCAAGCTCACCGCTTACTCAATGAATACAATTTGTCTTTGGATGGTCAGTACCTCACTGAGGATCAGTTAGTCTTTTCACGCTGGCAGAAACATTATAAGGATAAATGTCAACAACACGGCTGGCTGGATCAAAGTGATCTTCCCCGATTGATTTGTTCTGCTCTGAAAGACAGCGAGCTGGATTTGTCGCAACAGGTTTTGCTGGTTGGATTTGATCAATTATCACCTGGACTGTTGTTGTTGATGGAGACAATTAATGGTGCTGGGGGTACATGTGGTGAAGTCTCGCTGCAGGCAGAACACCAAGGCCAGGTTGCCTGTTATGCAGCACGGGACAGTCGGGATGAAATAGAATCAGCAGCATGCTGGGCGCGCAGTCTGTTGGATCAGGGTGAGGAATCGATTGGCATTGTTGTTCCCGATTTACAAACGCGCCGGCGACAGATTGAACGTATCTTTCGGCAGCAGATTGATCCTGCCGCGACTGTTGCATTAAACGCTGAAGATGCCATTTTCAGCTTGTCTCTGGGTGGGTCGCTTACCGATCAAGGGGTTGTTCACGCTGCCCTTGAGTGCCTGGTAGTGGGACGCCAACTCACCCTCGAGCAAACATCATTTTTATTGCGGACTCCCCACCTTGCTGGTGCGCTGAAGGAAGCCGACAGCCGGGCTTTTCTCGATCAAAAATTGAGATCCTTTCGGCAACAGAAATTCAAACTTACTCGGCTCAAAGCGTTAGCGGAAGAAAAGACCAACCTGACGATCTTTTCGCAGCTTCTTGGAATAGTGCAACTGGCGCAACAGCGTGACGATAAAGTCCTTCCTGGGGTTTGGGCGGCTCGTTTTGCCGATGAATTATTTTCTCTCGGATGGCCGGGGGAGAGATCGACAGCAAGTAGTGAATTTCAGGCGGTCAAAATGTGGCAGGAAAAAGCATTATCCGCATTGGTCGCCCTCGACCCACTATTTGTACCGATCAGCCGGCAGCGGGCACTCAATTTATTACGTCGCATCAGTCAAGAGATTGAGTTTCAACTGGAAGGACCAGCCGGGCCATTACAAGTCGTTGGTTTGCTCGAGTCTTCCGGATTAAATTTCCAACATCTATGGGTCATGGGACTGGGTGAAACCGTTTTGCCGGCTCGCCCTCAGCCCAACCCCTTTATCCCCATAACGTTGCAGCGGGATTTCGCTATGCCGCATGCCAGTTCTGCACGGGAGCTCCAATTCGCAGAACAGGTGATTGCACGGCTTAAATCTGCCAGCGACGATATTGTCTTCAGCTACCCACTCCGTGATGGAGATTGTGACCTGCGACCCAGTCCCCTTATCCCAGCACATAACCTGGGAATTATTCTCCAGTTGGCCGATTCGCAGGATCTTTCCTTTGTGTTGAAATCCAATCATCACACCCTGGAAGTTCTCACTGATCAACGTGGACCGCGATTGAAGCAGGCATTGGTCGAAGGGGGGACAAATCTGCTCAAAGATCAGGCCCATTGTCCTTTTCGAGCTTTTTTCCACCATCGTTTACATGCCCAGCAGTTTGCTGAACCAGATCCCGGGATTTCCCCTATGGCACGAGGCGACCTGGTTCATCTGGTTCTTGAGATGCTCTGGAAGCAGCTGCAGAAGCAGAGCAATTTATTGGCTTTGGATGAACAGCAACGAGCTGAGTTGGTTAAATCACAGGTGGCGATGGCATTTGACCGTTATTTTGAACATAAACCGACACCGGGAGAGCAATTGTTGCTGCTGGAGACTGAACGAATAACGGCTCTGGTGCATGAGTGGCTGGCCAATGTTGAAATGGAACGGGAACCTTTTCATGTGCTGGAAACAGAACAGCAGCATATTGAAAGAATCGGGCCACTGCAAATTCGTTTGAAGGTTGATCGGATCGATCAGCTGGATAACGGTGGCCGTATTGTAGTGGATTATAAGACTGGCAGTAATCTTCATCCCGAAGATTTTCTCAGTCAACCATTGATTGAACCGCAATTACCTATTTACGCCGTAGCCGATCCTGATTTCCAGGCAGACGGGATCGTTTTTGCGAAACTTCGACGTGGAGAGTGCCGATTTCTTGGTGTCGTTAAAGAAAAAGGTTTGCTGGGCAAGGTTCGTGAGTTTGCTGCTTATCCCCAGAGTACAGAACTTGAAATTACTACCTGGGCTGAATTGCTGGTTTTCTGGCGGCAGCAGATTGACCAGTTGGCTGCAGATTTTGTTGCTGGTGATGCTGTTGTTCATCCCTATGATCCGCTAAAAAGTTGTCAATACTGTGATTTAATAGGGATTTGTAGGATTTCTGAATCTGTGACTACTCCAGGGAGCCCATCATGATTGCTGATGCCAAACAACGCGTAGCCGCTATTGATGTGACCCAATCCTGTATTGTCCAGGCTCCGGCAGGTTCAGGAAAAACCGAACTGTTGATTCAGCGGATGCTGGCCTTGCTTGCGGTGGTTGAACAACCACAGCAGATTCTTGCTATCACTTTCACCAATAAAGCCGCTACGGAAATGCGGCAGCGCTTATTACTGGCTTTGGAAAGTGCTCGGGATTTACCTTGTCCCGCTGAGCCTCATGCGCAAAAAACCTGGAATCTGGCAGTTAAGGCTCTACAACGGCACGGCAAGAACCTGCTGCTGAACCCAGCACAATTATCAATTCAGACGATTGATAGTTTTAATGCGAGTCTGGTGCGTAAAATGCCTTGGGTTTCACGCTTTGGTAGCTTGCCAGAAATGAGTGAAGATGCTGATGCTCTTTATCAGCTGGCAGCGGAAAAGTTGCTCTCCAGACTTGATGCTGGTTCGTCAGAAGAAACGCAATTACAGTTGTTGCTGCGCCATCTTGATAACAATGTTGCGGTCGTGCAACAGATGCTTATTGATATGTTACGGCGCCGAGATCAATGGCTGCGGCACATGCTGGCAGATAATGAAAATTCACGTCAGAGTCTGCAACAGGGTTTGGAACACTTCTGTTGTGATCAACTGGAGAGTTTAAAAGCATCTTTTCCCGTTGCTCTGGAAGGAGAATTTCTCGCCTGCCGCAATTTTTCTTCCAGTCATCTTGAAAGCTCTCAACCCATAAATTATGAAAATCCAGATCTACTGCCCGATACGGAATTTAGCGATTTGCCCGCCTGGTTAAATATTGCGAACTTATTGTTGACAACCACTGGAGGGGTAAGGAAAACCGTCACCAAAAATCATGGTTTCCCAGCCGGTAAAGAGCATAAGTCAGCCAAGGAACGGATGCTGACTGTGCTGGGTCAATTTGATCCAGATTCTACGTTTGTTCAGCGGCTCCAAAACATCAGAACCTTACCTCAAGGGGGATATTCTGATGGGCAATGGCAGTTGTTGGAGGCTTTGATTGCACTGCTACCTGCATTGGTTGCCGAACTCTGGTTGGTGTTTAAGAACCACGGGCAGGCCGACTTTGCCGAAATTGCACTGAAAGCCAATCAAGCTCTGGGCGAGGCCGATGATCCGAGTGACCTGTTGCTGAAAATTGATCATGACCTGCAACATATTTTGGTCGATGAGTTTCAGGATACATCCCGTTTACAATATCAATTACTGAAGACTTTGATATCCGGGTGGATGGTAGGCGATGGTCGGACCCTCTTTCTGGTTGGCGATCCGATGCAGTCAATTTATCGCTTTCGTGAGGCTGAGGTTGGATTGTTTTTGCACAGTTTCCGGGGACAGTTTGGCCATTCACAAATAGAGCTGCAACCCTTACAACTTTGTTCAAATTTCCGCTCACAAGAGGGAATAGTCACCTGGATCAATAAAGCTTTTGCTGCTATTTTCCCTCCGCTAATGGATGAGGCAAGCGGGGCGGTTCCCCTAACGAAAGCTGCGGCGGTTAAACCCTCTCTTGAAGGTGCCGCCTGTCAGATTTATCCTTATATCGGTCGAAACGATCAAGCCGAGGCGCTGCAAGTTTTAGAGCTTGTGCAACAGGCACAAGCTGAAGATCGGGAGCAAACGGTAGCAATTCTGGTGCGGGGGCGGAATCATCTGCGCAAAATATTGCCTCTGTTGCGGCAACATAATATTGGCTATCAGGCCCAGGATATTGATCTTCTCGGCGCCAGACCGGCTGCTCTTGACATTGTCCATTTGACCCATGCGCTGCTGCATCGCGCTGATCGACTCTCTTGGCTGGCGGTTCTGCGTGCCCCCTGGTGTGGTTTGACCCTCCATGATTTACATGTTCTGGCCGGGGATTCGCCGCGCCTGACCATTCCAACCTTGCTGGCGGATGATCGACTGCGTCAGCAATTGTCAGTTGATGGCCAACAGCGGTTGTTGCGTATCTGGCCGGTTCTCAACTCCGGGCTAAAGCGCTTTGGTCAATTGTCTTTACGCCAGTTGGTTGAAGGGTGCTGGTTAGCCTTGGGAGGAGCCGCCTGTTACTCTGCCGAAGGGTTATCTGATGCGCAAATGGTTTTTGAGCTGCTTGAGAAATTGGATCAGGGGGGCAGTCTGGAGAGTTTTGAAAAACTGGAGCGAGGGCTGGCCAAACTATTTTCCGAACCGGATAACCAGGTTGATGGCAAGCTGCAAATTATGACCATTCACAAGGCCAAAGGATTGGAGTTTGATACGGTCATTATCCCGGGATTGGGAAGAACCACCGGGAAGATTGATAATCCCCTGTTGCGGTGGCAGGAACACCCCGATTACGGTTTATTAATTGCTCCGGTTGCGGCCCGTGGGAGTCAGGAAAAAGATCCCATCTATCAATTAATTGCACAGTTGGAGGCGGAAAAGGAAGATCTGGAAGCGGGCCGATTGTTATATGTTGCCATGACCAGAGCAATTCGCTATGTGCATCTGCTTGGTCATGCTGAGGAAAACAACGCTGGCGACTTGAGAGCTAATAAAGGGTCCTTATTGGAAAAACTCTGGCCTTTGCTGCAGGGTGACTTTTTGACCACTGGTCAGCACAATGAGGAGGCTGACGCAGAATTTATTCCGCCAATGTTGCAGCGTTTACCAGGAGATTGGTCTTTGCCGAGTCTAAAATCGGTGAAGTTGCAGGTTCCCCCGGTGGCTGAAACAGCATCTTCCGGTGGTGCTTCGGTTACAGTGTTCAGTGGTTGGGAGAATCCTCTGCATCGTCATGTCGGATCTCTGATTCACCTGCAACTTGAACGCCTTGCCAAGTTGGGTGCAGAACATTGGTTTAACGAAAAAAATAAGGGGTTGGAACATAAGCTGAGAAATTCTTTAAGTCGTTATGGTGTGGCAGCTGCTGATTTGGATTATGGCGTGCAAAAGGTTTTAACTGCTATCGATAAAACCCTCGCGAGTCCGCGCGGTCAATGGATTTTGGGGGAGCACCCTGAGCATAAACGCGAACTGCCATTAACCGGGGTTGTTCGCGGGACGTTGGTGCATGCCGTCATTGACCGTACTTTTGTTGCAGATGGATATCGCTGGGTTATTGATTATAAAACCAGTGCCCCTGTGGATGACGAGACGGAGGCGGAATTTTTGCAGCGGGAGGCCGAACATTACCGGGAACAACTGGATATTTATGCCCGGCTGCTAGCTCTACAGTCTGATCGTTTGCCGATCAGAACCGCACTCTATTTCCCTATGATTGATGGTTGGTACGAATTTTAAGACAATCCTTACTTTGGGACTTAAACTTCTCCCAAAGTTGGCGAGATTGCGTAGTTATTTAAAATTTCCCCGGTAAGATAGCTTTTCTGTGGATTAACCTTTACCAAACTTTTAATGGTCTGTGGCGCCAGATGGAGCCGAAAGGTTGATTCTTCACGATTGACCAAGGTCAAATCAATAATCTTTTTCATTGAACCGATACGCATTTCCGTTTCAATCACGTAGCACCATTCCCTGTCACCAGCGGAAAATGAGACCAGACGCCTGGTTTTGACCGGTATCACTGAATAGACTTCGACATCACTATTGTCCTGGATGGGGTGAACGCCAAAGCTGATCAGCAAGTCCTCACCCTCTTTAAAGGTTGAGAAATTAAAAATATTCAAAATGGACTGCTTTGAATCCATCACAACCTGGGCCTCTATTGCTGGAATTTTCAATGCTGGAAAGGAGACCCACTCACACCAGCCAATGTCCAGTAAAAGTGAGTTTTTGTTTTTTTTCATGTGCAGTAACTCCCAGACGAAATGTGTTGTTATTAATGTTTGAGATGATAACGGCTGTTTCTCAAAAAGTAAATTATTCTAATATTAAAATTTATGCTAAAATTTAAGCAAAAATAAGCTATGATTACAGGATGTTAGAGAAATTTCTGATGAAGTATTGTGGCTAGGACAGTACATAAATGTTTGAAATATTATTTTGGCTACTGGTTTTTTTTCAAAAGCATGAAAGCACTGGATAATTCATAAGATGATGCGCTCGCAAAAATGAATTAGATGGCATATAAGTTTCTATTATTAGAGATTATTTTGCTATACTGAGGACGCCAAATCAGTTTTGTAACAATGTGTATTCCTTTTTGTGTGGGGAAAATATGTCGACTCCAGTAAAACTTTGTATTTATCTTGTCAGTGTGCTGCTGATTCTTGCTGTTGCTTTAACGGTTTTGATTAAGACGCAATTCACTCCGGAAAAGGTTCGAGAAACGCTGCTTCCCCTGGCCGAAAAAACGTTGCAACGTAATGTCAATTTTGGGGAAATAAAAATTGGTTTATTCTCTGGTATTTCTGTTGCTGACCTTAAAGTCATGCAGAAGGATGCTGACCAGGAATTTTTTTCAGTTAAATCGGTAGAATTACACTATCAATTTCTACCTCTTTTGACCGGCAAGGTCGTTATCAATCAAGTTCTCCTGGATCAGCCCTCAATCTATGTTACCCGTATGGCTGATGGGCAATTCAACTTCAGTGATTTATTACCTGAACCCACCGGAGCTAAAGATGGTACCACGGCAACTGGTCAAAAAGATTTTGCAGCATCACCCGCAGCCTTTAACCTTTTGGTAAAAGAGGTGGATATTAAAGGGGGGGAATTACAGTATGTTGATAAATTTAAAAATTCTCGATCTCCTTTTCGCTACACCCTGGAGAAGCTTAACTTTAAGGCCAGGCAGATAACGTTTGATAAATCCTTCCCTATTGACCTTTCAGCCGTTGTGAATGGTTCAAATATTGATATTTCTGGACATTATGACCTAGCTCGCAAAATTGGTGATTTATTAATTCACCTGGAGCCACTGGATCTGGTTCAATTTGCCCCCTATTATCGTAGCCTCTTTCCTGGAAAGCTGGGTTCAGCGCAACTGACCCTGAATTTGGAAGTTGACATCCAGTCTGACCTGATTTCCTCAAAAGGGAAGATTGCGCTTGACGATGTCGATCTGGTGCTGAAGCAATTCCCAAAAGCTGGTTTGAAGAAAGCGAAATTGGCTGTCGATTATGCCTTAAATTTTGATATCAACAAAAAGCTGTTAGACATCTCGACTTTATTGCTTAATTTCAATGAAATCAATCTTGGCGCAGAAGGGGAAGTTGATCTGTCTGCAGCCGAACCTTATCTGGTATTTACTTTATTATTGCAGCAGTTTGATCTGCGTGAAGTGATGCAGAATCTTCCTGGAGAATTATTCCGCGATTATCAGAAATATAGCTTTGCCGGATTGATTGATGGTCAGATAAATCTTTCAGGAAAGTTAAATAGCGGTGCCGCTCTGGTTAAGTATGCCCAACTAAATCTCTCTGATCTCCGGGCAAGTGCAGAAAATTTACGTGCCGGGGTCAGCGGAGATATCACCTATGCTGATAAGATTTTACAGACAGAGAATTTACTTTTGCAATATGGGGATCAACAGATTCAGTTACAGGCTAAAGCAGAGAGGGCTACAGATAATATTTTTACAGGTGAGTTTGCTCTGACGGCAGAAACATTGAACCTGAACAAAATTCTGCCTGAGTCACAGGCTACAGTCAAAGATGCCAGCGGCAACGCTAGTGATATTCCGCAGATTAAACGCCAGAAAA
>JAOZOH010000027.1 GCA_029933365.1 Desulfuromusa sp.
CTGTTTTGTCAGGGGCAGCAATCTGCGGAGTTGCAACTGCAAATAATGCAAAAGCCGCTGAAACGCTACCTGCGGATTTTGTCCCACCACCAATGCCTTGGGGATATCAGGAACTTGATCCTGAGTATGTCAGAAAACTTGGTCATCTGGGTTACTACCTTGAAGAGTGTGGCGGGGGTGCTTTCTGGGCAATCATGACGGCATTAAAAGAAAAAATTGGTTATCCCTATAATCTGATACCGATGCCGACCAAGGAAAAGTTTATCGAAATTCTTGAAGGTAAGCATAAAGGGGAACCGCACCCTCAAGTGCTGATGCAACATGGTGTTGGTGGACTGATGAATTATGGTTCATTATGTGGAGCTCCCAATGGCGCAGCTGCAGCAATTAACAGTGCGATCCCTTACAAGGAGGCGAAAGATATTGTTCCAAGATTGTTGAGGTACTATGAAACGGAGGCTTTCCCCAACAAGAAGTCAAATGAATATGCCGTGAATGATGAATTTTGGGTGCCAAAGTACAAAAGTCAGAAAGCGTTGCCTCGATCACCTAGTCATTCTGTTTTGTGCCATGTCAGTGTCGGAAAATGGTGTGAAAAGTCCGGGTATGCAAGTGGATCTAAGGAGAGATCTGAAAGGTGTGCACGAGTCACGGGAGATGTGGCAGCAATGGCAGTCATCCTGATGAATGCACATATGAAAGGAAATCTCGAGACCGTATTCCCGATGAAATTATCACAGGATACCGTAAGTTGTAGAGTCTGCCATTTCAAAGGGAAAAAATTCGAAGCGGGTCAATTTACCAGAGGTTCGATGGAATGTAGTAGCTGTCACAACGAAATGACACCTCATATGGGTGAAAATAAATTGAAAACCGCCTACGGGACAGATGTTGGTACTTGGGCTGGGGCTGCTGTTATCGGTACTGCTGCAGGAATTGGTACGCATGCAGTTGCTGGACGTTTCAGTAAGGAGGAGCCCCATGATGAAGAGTGAAACAATAACTGTTAAACGGCACAGCTTTCTATACCGGATTCTTCACTGGTTTATTGTGCTGGAGGCTCTGTTGCTGTTGCTGTCAGGGCTTTCTGTCAGTGAATATATTCCCCTTGCCCTGATCGGTCGAGGGGCAGCAAGAAGTCTCCATATTCTGGTTGGGCTGACTTGGACAGGAACAATTACTTTCTTTGTTTATTACTTCATGATGAGTGGTGAATATAAATGGTTTGGCGTTTCAAAAATAGCACCAGCGTTTGATTTCTTCGTCCATGAAATCAGAAGTTTTATTAGCGGGAAAAAAGTGAAAAGTCCGGTTGGGTATGATAGCGATAAGAAAAAATATGCCGAAAAAGTTGTACCGACCGAGGTGTTGGCCTGGTGGGGGTGGTTTGCTCTATGGACAATCATGGTGTTAACTGGATTGGCACTACTTTTCCCGGAAGGCTTCAATTTTGTAAACAGAATATGCTATGCAATTCTTCCAGCCTTTAGTAAGGCGACAGCAGCCACAAGGTTCATCCATCTGGTTGCGACCATAGGAATCGTGGCCTACGCGATGATCCATGCCTATGCCTCCTGGGTCTTTGGAATGGTAGGCTCGATGTTATCTGGAAGTAAAGAGGAGCCTGTTATTAACCCGGAGAAATAGCTGTTTTATACGTCATTGTTGGGGAAAATATTTACCTCCCTCTATATACCCCCCTCTTGTCAAAAAGAGGGGTTTTTCGTCATAATGCTCTGCCACAGAGCTGTCTTGTGATAGAAAAGAAGACGTTATCATACTGAGACTGGGAGTGCTGGAGTTGACTGCGCAATAGTCTGCTATACTTCTTCCTCCAAGTAAGAGTAATTCCTCAGGCGGAATAAGGATCAATGGGTATCAATCGCAATATAGCTTTCCTTGGCGGTGTGACAATTACTTTTGTGACACTGGCTGCGGTCGTTGCCCTTTGGGGGATCTATAGCCTGAATAATGCCTTTATTTCTCTCCATCAGTATGAAATCACAACTAAAATTGAAACGATTAAAATTTTCAGGGATGTGAACTACGTCTCTCGCCTGACCCGTAACATTATGTTGGGATCTGATTATGACGATGACATGCAGGAGCTTGTAGCCATTGCTGGAACTATTACTGAATCTTTTGACACGCTGACCAAGGCTACCCGTAGCGCTACCGATCAAAAGTTGGTGGAACAGGCCAGAATTGATACGGCGGCCTTTGTTGATAGCTGCATACAGCGGATGAAACGGATAAAAGATATCCCTGCTGATCAGCGCAACAATGCATACAAAAACTATAGAAAAGAAGCCACCCCGCTAGCCATGAAGTCACGGGCAAGTTTCAGAGCCATTATTCAGAACGCAGATTTTCGCTTTGACATGGGTAATAAACAATTTGAAAAAACCATTCACCGCACCCTGACAATCATTGCGATTGCTGGCATCCTGATTGCGGTTTTTTTTCAACTTTCTATCAGGCGTTACAAGGAAAGGCGCATGCAGGAAGCGGCACTCCGCAAAGCTCATCAGAAGCTTGAGCAAAAAATCACCGAGCGTACTGCAGATCTGGTGCTAACCAACAGTACACTACTGGAAAAGATCAAGGCGTTAAAGACCACAGAGAGTATCCTGCGAGAATCACGCGATAATGCGGTTCAGGCTGGAAAACTGACGGTGCTCGGGCAGATGTCGGCAGGTATCAGCCATGAAATTAGTCAACCTCTTACCGCTATTCATACCTTTACCGATAACGCCACAAACCTCCTTGAACGTGGCGATGTACCGGAAGCGCTCGAGAATCTTGGGATCATCAGTCGCATGACGGACCGGATCGGAGCTATTGTTGCTGAAATCAAGTTATTCTCCCGTAAATCACCCGCTGAAAAGCAGGCAATCAGCATTGTCAGTGCTATTAATCACGCCATTATGCTGGTGGAGCCGCAGCGCCGTAAACTTGATGCGGTCATCGATGTGCAACCATTTCAGGAGTCATTGCAGGTCTGGGCTGAGGTTGTTCGCTTTGAGCAGGTTCTGGTCAATCTGTTACGCAATAGTCTGGATGCGTTTTCTGAACAGCCGGATAAAAGGATAACTGTAACTGTCACATGGCATGAGCCGGACATTCATATCGTAATCAAAGATACGGGGACAGGCATTCCTGAAGAAGTCATTCCACGTCTGTTTGAATCATTTGTTACGACTAAACCAAGCGGCCAGGGATTGGGGCTTGGATTGGCTATATCCCATATGATCATCACCGAATTTGGTGGTAAACTTACTGCCAGAAATCCTGATGCAGGCGGTGCTGAGTTTACTATTGTGCTGAAGGAAGCCATCGATGGATAGTTACAACATTCGGAAAAGTAATCTTCTGATCTATTTGATAGAAGATGATGATGACGTTCGCCGTGGCTGTGAACAGAGCATTCAACTGGCAAATTTGTCTGTCCGCTCGTTTACAACTGCTGAGGCTGCCTTGGCCGCGATGGAAGATTTCCCCCCTGCAGTCGTTGTCAGCGATGTGAGACTCTCCGGTATTTCCGGGCTGGAACTGCTGGATGAAATGCAAAAATATGATAGTGATATCCCGCTCATCCTGATAACCGGACATGGTGACGTTACGATGGCAGTTCAGGCTATGCGAGACAATGCCTACGATTTTATTGAAAAACCGTTTCATGCGGAGCATCTGCTTGACGTGATCCGGCGGGCGCTAGAAAAACGGCATTTAATCCTTGAGGTCCAGCGACTGCAGGAACAACTGGGAAATAGGGGGGAAATGCCGCTGATCGGTCACTCCGATGAAATCCAGAAGGTGCGTCGCGCCATTGCTACCCTTGCCCCTACGGATGTTGATCTGCTGATTTTTGGAGAGACGGGTAGCGGTAAAGAGGTGGTGGCCCATGCGGTCCATGATTTGAGCGGTCGCACGGGGCCGTTTGTGGCGATAAATTGTGGAGCACTACCAGAGACAATCTTTGAAAGCGAAATTTTTGGTCATGAGGCCGGGGCTTTTACCGGGGCAATCAAGAAACGTATCGGAAAAATTGAATACGCAGAAGGTGGAACACTTTTTTTGGATGAAATCGAATCAATGCCCCTGCTGTTACAAGTTAAGCTTTTGCGGGTACTGCAGGAACATTGTGTCGAACGGTTGGGCAGTAATAATTGCATACCGGTTGATTGTCGAATTGTGGCGGCAAGCAAGGTAAATCTGCAACGCCTCTCTGAACAGGGAGGCTTCCGTGCTGATCTATATTATCGCTTAAATGTGGTCAGTATCGAGGTGCCGCCACTCAGGAAGCGTCTCGAGGATATTGCACCTTTAATGGCCTACTTTATCTCTCAGGCTTCCAGTCGCTTTAACCGGGAAGCGGTCATCTGGAATGAACAGGATCTACTCAAGTGGCAACAACATGATTGGCCGGGCAATGTTCGTGAACTTAAATCTGTGGCGGAGCGTCTCTGTCTTGGTGTCAGCGATGGCATAGACTCATCCAGGATTGTTGCAACTTCTTTGGCAGCCAGGGTAGGGGGATACGAGCGAAGCCAGATTCGAGATGCATTAAAGAGTACGAAAGGCAATGTATCTGCTACGGCAGAGCTGCTGCAGATGCCGAAGAAGACTCTCTATGACAAGCTGAACATGCATGATTTGGAACCGAAGAACTACCGATAATCCTGATTTTGAGCAAAATGCCGGGACAGCCCCGGTTCTGCGGGTATTTAGCCTTAAACTAGCGCCATTCGGGGCAGTTTGCTTAATTGTCATTTTCGGGTTTGGCCAACAGTGTCATATCACGGATCAAATGCCGCATCTTGCTTGTTCTTTTGTGCGTCCAACTTCGTTGTGTTTTCCGCTGTATAGCTATGGCTATGCAGCAAAAATCACGCCTTGCTGTCGTACAAAATTCTAGCGCAATTTTGCAACATTTCATCCGTGACACGACACTAGTCAAAAAGTTAGTGATTCGGAAGTGACTCAAATTGAATCTCATAAACCCGTCTTGGTCTCCCTTTAGCGGGCTGCTCAATACCTGATTCCTTGGCATAACCGGCATGAGACAGCTTGCCAATCAGACGATTGCCACTTCGGGTCGTGGTTCCAAGAGCTTTGGATAGATCATAGGCTGTCAGGTGATTTGATCCCTGTCGTTCTAGAATCGTAAATACTTTACTGATATTCTCTGCAGTGATCCCCGATTTCTCTGAAATTCGGATAATTTTTTTGTCGAATTTTTTGATATTATAGGTACCGTCTTTCGGACCCGCTGGTGAAATAACTTGGCCGGAATCAGTCAAAATCTTAACGGTGTTTCCTGTCTGAGACGCTATTTCTAATGCTTCTGTTGCATTTGAAAAGGCATTTATTGGATTCATGCCGTAACCGATACCGATGCTGATGGTAAAGCTGAATTTTACGAAAACATCATACAGCAGCGGAAAATCCCGGTAGTCATTTGTGTATTCCTCAATAAGATTCCTGGTTGAAATCAGGTAATAATTTTCCGAACCCTTGTTGAATACAAAGGATTGTAATTTTTCCTGAAAATCGAGCATATAATCAAGATATTTATAGAGAAATCGCTGTGATCTGAATTCATCATGTTCTGATTTTTTCTGCTCTCCCTTGTCTATTTTTATGATGACAACAGCCGGATGATTTCCACTGGAATTTTTGAAATTGATGGCATTGACAATTTTATGGACACCTTTGAGGACAGAAAAATAAGTGTGGTTGATCAGGGTGCAAGGATAGTTTCGGTTTTTTAGATATTCATTTACACTAAAAAGACAGGTTAAAATAATCGTTTCTGGATTTTTTTCATAATTGGCTATGTGGAAATTCGCAATATCCTCAACTGTCAGCGTCTTGCTGCGTCGGACGGCACTTACCTCGGTCAAGGGAAAGTTTAATTCGCGATAAACATGCTTGATAACAGAACCTTGAACCGAATCGATACTAACGGCTCTGGGTGCCTGCTCTGGTGGGGATGAGGCGATTAATTTCATGATCCCGGTTTCGTCAAATTCGAGGAAAGCACTTGGCAGCGATCTGTCGATTTTGTCGAGGGAAAGAGTATAGGGGAAATTGCCAGCAAACAGAATTCCATCGACATCTTTGATGGCTGGGATAATTTTTGGCAGTTCGGTGTAATGACTGTAAGGATAGGCCGTTATTTCAAACGGCAGAGACATCAGTTTGGTCAGGCTGAGAATTTCTGTAATGCGCTTGTCGACTCCAACCAGGGCAATATTCATTTGCTATTCCTGTCAATTCAAGAAGATTTATAAAAACTCGCGCAATAATATCTCACTATTGATGTGGGTGGTGTTTAAAAAATCACGATAAAAATCTTTCCCCCAGTTTTTTGCCCCTTTCAGGCAGATATCCAGATAGTCGGGGTTTGGCAGAAGAGTATCGTTCCTGTACTCTGCTTTTCCTAAATAAATGGACAATTCTTTTAACTCTGGCAGGTTATGTCCCTGATAGCAGCTGATCTTGTCATGTTGTACTGCCGTTCTGGAATAACCTTTTTCCCGTTTGTCGAGAGCAGTAAAATCAAAATCATCAAAGCAGTAGCAGACTGCATTCAACCAGTTCTGCTCAGATATTTGTACGTTCAGTACGGCGGAGTTCTCACTGGTACTTTTTCGCCATGCTGGTTGCTGGCTGAATGACCGTTTAAAAGTGTCAAGTTTGAGTGGAATAATATGAACAGGCGGCGCGTCCATTCCTTCTGCTTCCTGCGGATTGATCAAGCTGCCGTAGGCAATAATTCCCAGCATCATTTACTCCTTGACTTCATTAGAGAGGTGTTCTAGAAATATTTACAGACATCTTATGGACATGACTATAAATTGTGAGGCGAAAATGGTCAAGATTGAAAGGATAGCAGAGAAGTATCGTGAAGAAATATATACTAATCTGGAAAAACTGGTAGATATTAATAGTTTCTCTGCAAATATCCCTGGATTGCACACATTGTCCGATGCATTGGTTGCCATTGCCGCTAGCCATGGGATTGCCCTGGAGAGGAAAATTGTAGCTGAAGATTCAATCCGTCGCCCCCATTTGATGTACGAAAATAAACTGCGTGCTGATTATTATGCCTTTATCGGGCACTTTGATACGGTTCACCCGCCTGACAGTGATTTTAATAAACTTCTTAAGGATGGTAAAAACTGGATCGGCCCAGGTGTTAACGATATGAAAAATGGCGTGTTGATTGCCCTTTACGCGCTGGTAATTCTCAAAGAACTCATGCCTTTAGAGCAGATTCCGCTCAAAATTCTTTTTAATTCCGATGAAGAAATCAGTTCTCCGACTTCCAAAAGCATTATTGAAACAGAATTGAAAAATGCTAAAGCAGGATTTGTTTTTGAGTCTGGACGTGTGCCGGGAGATATGATTGTCACCAGTCGTAAAGGAGTTATTGGTCTTGATATTGATGTGATTGGAAAACCGTCACATGCCGGGGAATCTCCAAGTACCGGGATTAATGCCATTGTTGATGCAGCAACAATGGTCGAAAAACTTAATTCCCTGAATAACGTGGTTGCTGGAGCAAGTATCCAGTGCACTGAAATCTCTGGAGGGACAGCACGTAATGTAGTTCCGGATCGCTGTCACATTGGTGTCGATATCAGGGTTCCTGATCTGGAAAAACAAGCTCAATTGCTCAAGAGTATTGAGCAGCTTCTAAACGATCAAAGCCTCGTTGCTAGTCAAATCCAATATGAAATAAAGATTAAAAGACCGCCATTTGTAAAGACCGAAAAATCAGCTAAACTTATTGAAAACTATATAAAAACAGCTTCAGCTCTGGGTTTCAGAATTGAGGAAACTTCCTCCGGCGGAGTTTCTGACGCTAATAATTTATCCAGCTTCGGGGTGCCGGCTATTGACGGCTTGGGTGCATTGGGAAATTATCCCCATACCAAAAAAGAATACATGATCAAGCAATCATTGATGGATCGTCTTATTGTTTTCAGTAGCTTCTTCTATGAATTGATTCAGGAAGATTGATTCTTTTGTATCCCTTAAGGGATACACACATTCCAGGGAGGCCATTATGAAAAAAGTCTTTGTTTTGCTGTTGGGTTTATTGATCTGTGCCGGAGCTGTCAATGCTAAGACCCTGAAGATTGGCATGTCTTCAGATGCCCGTTCGATGGATCCGTATTTTCACAACGAAACCACAACGAACTCAATGCTGTCTAATGTTTTTGAGGGACTCACCTATTTTGATAAAGATCTCAATGTTTATCCGGTGCTGGCCGAGTCCTGGAAAGTGGTTGGGGAGAATACCTGGGAATTCAAACTGCGCAAGGGAGTCAAATTTCATAACGGTAATCCGTTTAATGCTGATGATGTCATTTTTTCCATTGATCGAATCAAGAACTGGGATAAGTCCGGGTTCAAGTCAAAGGTCAACATGATTAAATCATTTAAAAAAGTGGATGATTACACAGTTCAGATTACCACCAAAGGGCCTTACCCGATTCTGCTGCGGAAGCTCTCTTATGTCAGAATTCTTGATGCTGAATATTGTGCTGACAAAGACGCCGCTTTTCTGGGCCTGAATCCGGTTGGAACCGGGCCGTATAAGTTTGTAGCGTGGAGAAAAGGTGAGAGTTTTACCATTACTGCGAACCCGAATTATTGGCGTGCCCAACCTTTCTACTCCGATGTTGTTTTCAAGCCCCTGACAAATAATGCGACCCGCGTTGCTGCAGCTTTGAGTGGGGAAGTTGATATTATCGACAAAATTCCAGTCATGGACGTTCAGCGGATTAAGAATGCTGCGAAATTGAACTTCTTTATGCAACCGGGTTTACGGCTGATCTATCTGCAAATGGATCAGGGTCGGCTGGAAACCCCTTACGTTAAGGGGAAGAATCCTTTCCTCGATGTCCGGGTGAGGCGTGCTCTCTATCTTGGTATTAATGAGGATTCCATTGTCAAATTCATCATGAAAGGCTTTGCTGTTCCAGCGGGACAGCTCAATCCTGATGTCGTTTTTGGTTATGACAGCACCATTACCCGACCTGCTTATAATGCCGCCGAGGCCAAGAAACTCCTGGCAAAAGCGGGCTATCCCAATGGCTTTGAAGTGACTCTGGATGCACCGAACAATCGTTATGTCAATGATGCTCAAATTGCCCAGGCCATCGCTTCAAGTCTGTCCCGGATCGGTATTAAAGTGAAGGTTAATGCTTTGCCAAAAGCCACCTTCTTCCCCAAAACTGATCGCCTGGACACCAGTCTCTTCCTGATTGGTTGGGCAAGTACCGATGGGGATAGCAGTTCTTTCCTCGATGGAATTACCCACACCCATGATAAAGCAGCAGGCTATGGCCGATATAACCGTGGCCGTTATAGCAATGCAAAAGTTGATGCGCTGATAGAGAAAGCGGGAGTGACTATCGACGAGAAAGAACGCTTGAGCTATCTGATTGAAGCTCAACGGATTGCTCTGGTTGAAGATATGAGTGTGATACCGTTGCATTATCAGGTTGATCTTTATGCATCGGGGAAGAATATTAAATTTGCTCCGCGTACCGATGGTCATATGTATGTTTATGACATGAAATGATGGCGTCGCAATAAGTCCGCTCCCCGGCGTTGCAGCATTTTTTCGAGACTTCGACATACAATATGTATGCCTTCACCCTCGAAAAAACACTACGCCTTGTGGTGCGAAATTTTTGCTTAGCCATCTGATTCTTTTTTGCGAGTGTATCAATTATCAGTGAGGTGTAATTTCTCTCGGCAGTGTGAAGTTTGCACTGCCGGGATATCTTTCAATCTGGAAACTGCAGCTTCCAGGTTTAATGAGGTTGTAGAGTGGGAAGATACATATTAAGACGCTTGTTTCATGCTGTGCTGGTCATGTTTGTGATCAGCTTTATCGTGTTTTTTATCATGTACAAAGCGGGCGACCCAGTTGAGCTGCTGTTGCCTCCCGATGCAACCCAGCAAGAAGTTGTCCAGATGCGGCACTATCTGGGGCTGGATAAACCTTTTACTACCCAGTACGCAATATTTCTGAAAAATGCCGTAAAAGGGGATATCGGTAATTCTTACATCTACGGACAGCCTGCGGTCGATATTGTTCTTGAACGGTTTCCTGCAACTCTGGAACTGGCATTTTTTGCGATGTTTTTTTCAATTATTCTGGGAATACCCATGGGGGTCATTGCGTCAGTTAAACCCAAGGCGCTCCTCAGTCGTGGAATCATGTTTTTTTCTTTGGCAGGTATTTCTATCCCGATATTCTGGACCGGCATGGTGTTCGTGCTGATCTGTTCAATCTATCTTGGTATCCTGCCGTCATCTGGACGGGGCGAGGTGCAGTTTTTCTCCAGTGCTTTTACTTGGGATGGAATCAAGCATCTGGTTATGCCGGTGATGACCTTAACCCTGTTTCAACTGGCATTGATTATCCGGCTGACCCGAACCGGAATGATGGAAGTTCTGATGCAGGACTATATCAAGCTAGCTAAGGCCAAAGGATTACCAAACCGAGTTGTTGTTTATTACCATGCTTTGAAAAATACACTGATCCCCGTTATTACCGTTATCGGTATTCAGTTCGGCCAACTCATTGCTTTTACGATTGTTACGGAAACAATTTTTGCCTGGCCCGGAACCGGCAAATTAATTATTGACTCGATTCAGAATCTGGATCGACCGATTGTGGTTGCCTACCTGTTGATGGTGTCTTTCATTTTTGTCATTATCAATTTTATGGTTGATGTGATCTATACCTTTGTGGATCCGAGGGTCAGGGTTAAATAATTTCGAATGGGAAATGGATGAAAATATTTACTGATTATGAACAGGAAGCGCGTGGTTTATTGGAAGATCTGGGGCGCATTGCCGAACCTTCTTTCAAGGAGTTTAAAACCACCCAATATATTCTCAATTTTTTGCATGAGAATAATATCCCGGTAGATAATGCTTTTGAAACCGGCTGTTTCGGGACGATCGATTGTGGTGCCCCAAAAACCATAGCTCTGCGAGCCGATATTGATGCCTTGCCAGCTAACGCGGAAGGGACCGTGTTTAAACATCTGTGTGGGCATCATTCCCACACCTCAATGTTGTTATTGGCGTTAAAATATCTGGTACAGCATAAAGATGAATTGAAAGTGAATATCCGCTATATCTTCCAACCAGCAGAGGAAGTGGGCGGTGGGGCCCCTTTTATGATGGATAAGGGGTGTTTGGAGGGTTGTTTAGAGGTCTATGGTGTCCACGTCGATCCCCATCAGAAACTTGGAGATATCCTGTTAAAAGCGGGTGAGTTTATGGCTGGTGCGGCGATGTTCGATATTAAATTTACCGGCAACAGCACCCACGCGGCCTATCCACATACTGGTGACGATGTCCTGACGGCTGCCGCCGATTATGTAAATCTTTGCCAGAAAATTATTTCTCGATTCAAAAATCCGATCAAAAAAGCGGTGTTGTCTTTTACGCAGATCACTGGCGGTCAAGCGCACAATATCCTCGCCGAGGAATTACTGATCAAAGGCACCTATCGTTATTTTGATATTGATGTCAAAGATCTGATTGAGCGGAAGATGCGGGACATCGGTGCTGCCATCAAGCTGATTTATGGGGTTGATATCGAGATCTCAGCGGTGGAAGGGACGGTTCCGCTGCATAATAATCCCGAGTTGACAGAGAAATTGACTGAAATCTTTTCTGGATCAGAGCTCCATGTCAATACGGAACTGGATCCGATGATGGGTGGCGAAGATTTCTCTTTCTATCTCAATCAATGCCCGGGGGTATTTGTGAAACTTGGAGTTGCCGGGAAGTCGGACCATCCTCCACTGCATAATAAAGATTTCTTTGTGCCGGTTGAAGCCGTTCTTCTCGGTGCCAGTTTTTGGATCGAATTTGTGACGAATCAACTAATTAAAAAGGAGATGTAATGAAAAAATTACTTTTAACTCTGACGGTATTTTTCCTGTTTGTCGGCTCTTCATTTGCCGCAACACTGAATCTGGGGGTGGCCTCGGAGGCGATCACTTTAGATCCCTATGTTCAGAATGAAACAGCAACAAGTTCTACACTGAGTAATATTTTTGATACGCTGATTCGATTTGATGCTGATTATCAGTTGGTTCCAGGGCTGGCAACAGCCTGGAAAGCTCTCAGTGACACCACTTGGGAAATGAAATTGAGAAAAGGGGTCACTTTCCATAACGGTAATGCTTTTAATGCCGATGACGTGCTGTTTTCGTTCGATAGATTCAAGAACTGGGAGCGTTCTGGTTTTAAAGGTAAAGTCAGTGCTATTGAAAAAGTGGAGAAAAAGGATGCTTATACTGTCGTGTTTACGACAAAAGGCCCCTATCCTCTATTTCCCCGTAAAATGACTTATATGAGAATCATGGATGACAAGTACTGTTCCGATAAAACTCCGGAATTTCTTGGTACCCATCCGGTTGGAACGGGTCCTTATGTTTTTGATAAGTGGATTAAAGGGGCAACTCTGACACTGAATGCCAATGCAAAATACTGGGCGGGAGTGCCAAGTTTTGAACGAGTTGTTTTCAAGGCTCTGACCAATGATTCGACTCGGGTGGCAGCGATACTCAGCAATGAAGTTGATTTGATTAACCGGGTTCCGGTGAAAGATATCAACCGGGTCAAAGGGAGTAAAAACTTTATTCAGAAACCTGGTTTGCGTCTTATCTATCTGCAGATGGATCATCCCCGGGCAGACAGTCCCTATGTGACCGGAAAGATTAACCCCTTTGCTGATATTCGAGTCAGACGCGCCATCTACTATGCAATCAATGAAAACAATATTGTCAAGTACATCATGAATGGTTTCGCTGAACCTGCCGGACAGTTCCAGCCAAACGTTGTCTTTGGTTTCGATGACAGTATCAAACGGGTTAGCTTTGACCCTGCAAAGGCAAAACAACTGCTGGCAGAAGCTGGCTACCCTGATGGGTTTGAAGTTGTTCTCGATGCTCCGAATAACCGCTATATCAATGATGAGCAAATTGCGCAAGCGGTTGCATCTGACTTGGCAAAGGTCAAGATCAAGGTCAAAGTTAACGCCATGCCAAAGTCTGCTTATTTCCCCAAGGTTAACAGCTCCGATTCTTCCTTTAATATGCTTGGTTGGTCCAATAGTGATGGCGATGCCAGCTCATTTTTGGATGCTTGTGTCCATAGCTATAATCCGGATAAAGGTTACGGACGTTATAACGGTGGTCGCTACAGTAATGCAGAAGTTGATCAACTTATCGAAACCTCTGATATCACAATTGACCAGGTAGAGCGTTTGAAGTTGATGAAGAAAGTGCAGAAAATTGCCCTTCAGGGTGACCAGAATATTATCCCGCTCCATTATCAGGTTGATCTGTACGCATATAACAACAAAATTAATTTTAAACCACGGATAGACAGTCATCTTTATGTTTTCGAAATGAGTAAAAAGTAACCAGGTAACAACTGCTGCAGAGGTGGTTATCTCTGCAGCAGTGCTAGTGAATCAGTGTAACAAATGGCAGGCTTGTGATTCTCTCAAATTGATTTTTAGAGGTTTGGGGTCGAGATTGTAATGAAATTTTTTGAAAATGAGATAGTTGCTGAATTCTTTGAAGATAAACTGGCTGTCGCTGGAGTTTTTATCTTTATTTTCTTTCTTTTCTGCGCTCTATTTCCTTCGGTTCTTTCTCCACAGAATCCCTATGATCTGGAACAGTTATTTTTAGAGAATAGCTTTAAACCTCCTTTTGGAGAGTTTTGGCTCGGTGCTGATGAACAGGGACGGGATATTCTCAGTGCGATTATGTACGGCTTAAGAATTTCTCTGTATGTCGGCATTGCCAGCACCTTGCTGTCGGTTTTTATTGGTTTGATTGTTGGGCTGGTTTCAGGCTATTTCGGTGGCATTGTCGATACGGTTATCATGCGGATTGCTGATATTCAGCTGTCTTTTCCCGCCATTCTGGTTGCTCTGATTATTATGGCACTGTGGGGGCAGGGGGTAACCAAAATTGTTATCGCCATTACCATTGTTAACTGGGTTTATTACGCTCGGACCGCCAGGGGTGTGGTGCTCTCGGAAAAAGAGAAGGACTATGCCCAATCGGCTAAAGCGCTGGGAATGAACAGTATCGGCATTATGGTTAAAGAGATTCTGCCGAATATCATGGCGCCGATTATTGTTATTGCAACAGTCAGAATTGCCAATGCCATTATTTTGGAAGCAACCCTGAGTTTTCTTGGTCTGGGGGTTCCGATTACCGAGCCCTCGCTGGGGTCACTTATCTCCAACGGTTACCAGGTTCTGTTCAGTGGTTACTGGTGGGGGTCGGTTTTTCCCGGGGTGGTTCTGATGCTCCTGGTTATCTCAATCAACCTGATTGGCGACAGGTTGCGTGACGTGATGAATCCGAGGTTGAAGCGATGATGGCGTTGCAAAAAGTCCGATCTATGGCGTTGCCGCCTCTTATGTATGCCTTCGTCCTTGAAAAAACACGACGCCTTGTAGGACGAAATTTTTGCTTAGCCATCTTATTCTTAGCCTTTTTTTTGCGAGCACATCATGAGTGAAATGCTGCGGGTTGAAAACCTGAATACCTATTTCGATACCCGGAAAGGGCTTGTCAAAGCAGTCGATGGCATTTCGTTCTCTATCGACAAAGGTGAAATTTTAGGGATTGTCGGGGAGTCTGGTGCTGGAAAATCCATTACCGGATTTTCGTTGATAAATCTGATCGACAGCCCTGGAGAAATTGTTGCGGGGCAGATTTTATTTAATGATCGTGACCTGGTTCAATTGTCTGAGGACGAATTGAGCGAAATCCGTGGTGGTGAGATATCGATGATATTTCAAGATCCGCAAATGTCTTTGAATCCAGTTATCACCATCGGTAAACAACTGGTCGAGACTGTGACCTACCATAATCCTGAGACCAGCAAAAAGGCTGCTTATAAAAAAGCGGTGGAAATGTTAGAGCTGGTTGGAATGCCGGCTCCAGAAAAACGGATGGCGAGTTACCCACACCAATTATCAGGGGGGATGAAACAACGCGTCGTTATTGCCATGGCACTGATTAACAGCCCTAAATTATTAATTGCTGATGAGCCGACCACCGCTCTGGATGTCACAATCCAGGCGCAGATTCTTTTTCTGATGAAAAAACTGACAAAAGAATTTGGTTCTTCGCTCATTCTGATTACCCATGATATCGCCGTTGTGGCACAGATGTGCGATAAGATTGCGGTTATGTATGCCGGGCGGATTGTCGAGTATGGCAGTAACAAGGATGTCCTCTATAACCCCAAACATCCGTATACCAAGGGGTTAATTCAGTGTTTACCGAAGTTGAATGAAGAAAAAGATCGCCTTTACCAGATCCCCGGAGTGATGCCTTCTTTGCTGCACTTACCGGAAGGTTGTTACTTCAGTGATCGTTGCCCTTATGCTGATGATGAATGTAAAGTTTATCCAAAAACGATAACACTAGAAGGTCGATTAGTATCATGTCACAAAGTCAATCAAATATCCTGAAAATAGAAAATGTTGAGAAGATTTTCGAGATCAAAGTCTCGTCTTTCAAATCAAAAAATCTCTACGCCCTGAATAAGATTACCCTGGAAGTTGAAAGAGGGAAGACAATTTCGGTGGTCGGGGAGAGTGGTTGTGGGAAAACGACCCTTGGTAAGGTCGTGTCGGGTCTTTATCAGGCAGAAAAGGGGACGATTGTTTTTCATGATCAGGATATCGCGCACAAGAAACCTCATCAGCGGGGTCTTTTACAAAAAGATATTCAGATGATTTTCCAGGATCCCTATTCTTCTCTGAACCCAAGAAAAAAGGTCAGAGATATTCTGGAACAACCGCTGAAAATTCATACCAAGCTCAATAAAGAAGAACGGATGGCCGCAATCGAAAAAACCTGTGCCGATGTCGGGATTGATCTGGGATATTTAAGCCGTTACCCGCACCAGTTTTCTGGTGGACAACGCCAACGGATTGCTATTGCCCGGGCCATTATTCTGAATCCAGAGCTGGTGATTGCCGATGAGCCGATTTCAGCACTGGATGTATCCATTCAGGCCCAGGTTTTAAATCTGATGATGGATCTGCAGGAAAAACTCAATCTGACCTATCTGTTTATCACTCATGATATCAGCGTTGTGAAACATCTCAGTGACTATGTCGCCGTTATGTATCTTGGTGAAATTGTTGAGTATGGAACCAAGGAGCAGATTTTCAGCAATCCACAACACCCTTACACAAAAATGCTGTTTTTAGCTGTCCCTGATATTGATAATCCGATATTGAGTGAAAAAGTTCTGGAAACTGGTGAAATTCCAAGTCCGATTGATCTGCCTGACGGCTGTTATTTTGCCGGCAGGTGTCCACTGAAAGATGCTGATTGCGAAAAAGAGCATCCGCCATTAGTGGATAAAGGGAATCAATATAAGGTACGCTGTATTAAGGTTTAGCAGCTTGTCGGAATTTGAATATGTCTAATATCCTCAACCATTCCCTAATCAGTGAACGTTATTTTTTCCCCTGCGTTGGTGCATTTAAAGATCCCTTCTGGGTTGATTGTGGTGATGCTCAGTTGGCTTGCAGTTATCATGAAATTAATCCTGCGGCAAAAACTCTGATCCATTTTCATGGCAATGGTGAAATTGTTGATGACTGGCAGGGCGATTTCGTGACCCTGATTCAACAAATGGGATGTAACGTTTTTCTGGCAGAGTTGCGTGGCTATGGGCAGTCAACGGGACAGCCGCAGTTAGGCAAGATGCTTGAGGATGTGGTTCCAACAATCGAGGCATTGCAACGACCGGCCAGTGATCTGATCTTTTTTGGGCGCAGTGTTGGTTCAATCTTTGCTATCGAGGCTGCGGCAAAGTTCTCCCAGGCAGCAGGGTTGATTCTGGAAAGTGGGGTTGCCGATGTTCAGGAACGTTTGCTGTTGAGGATTGACCCCTCTGAGATTGGGGTGAGTGCCGCCGAACTGGAAGCGGAGATTGACCGCAGTTTAAATCACCAACGCAAATTGTCAACTTATCCAGGTCCGTTGCTGGTGATGCACACCCAGAATGATGGGCTGGTCGATGTGAGTCACGGGCAGCGACTTTATGATTGGGCTCCCGGCAAGAAGAAATTGAAAATCTTCTCGCAAGGAACCCATAACGACATCATGTACGTCAATGCGCGGAAGTATTTTGCATTGTTGGCAGAGTTTATCGGTTCTCTGTAGCTCAGGAAAAAGAAGTGATAAGCTTTAACAGCTGACGGCAAGTTACCTGACCGATAACCTGACCATTTTCAACAACAGGCCTTCTGCGCTGCCCTTGATGTAACATAGAAGTCATAACGTCAAAAAGTTGAGCATTAGGCGACACTGTCGTCACCTCTTTCGTCATGATATCTTCTGCGCTTAAAGAGGAGGCATTGCGCCCTTCATGATAGATGCTACCAGACATCTCTCTGAGACAATCTAACTCAGATATCATCCCCAGCAGATTTTTTGATTTGTCAACAACAAGAACACCTGAAACTTTATGTTTCAAAGTAAGTTTTGCAACGTCTGCAATATTTGTATTTGGCAGGACTGTCACAGGTTTTGGATTCATGAAATCTTTAATTCGAAACGATTCGGTCATTTGATCCTCCTTAGATTGATAATGCAGATATTCTATGGAATATATTATGAAATTGCTATCACAATATTTAAACAGATACTGTCTGATCCCCCTTGTAGGTGAAGCTCAGGGTTAAAATGTAATCACCTGATATCCCTCTTTGATGAAATTCGAAATATAATCTCCAACGTAGATGATATTGGCTCCTTTTTCCTCAAGCAGGGGAGTAATTTTCATATCATCAGCGACGAACTTGCAATAGGCGGTATTATTGTTCTGCAGCAATTCAAATATTTTGGGGTGCTCCAGCATGAGCCGTTCACTTTCACCAAATACAACAAATTGAACATCATCGACCCAACCGTGTTTTCTTGCATTGGTGCCATAAATAATCCCAGGTTGTAATTTATCGAGATCTCCAGATGCGAGCCAGATGAGAACTTTTGTCATAATATGCTTCTTTCTATAATCTGTTATCTAGTTCATTTAACATAATTTGCCACCAAGACGCCAAGCTCTCCAAGAAGGTCAAAAGTAAAAACCTGCTTTTTGTTTTTAAACCAAAAAAAGATCTTTAAATTTTACTTGGTGCTCTTGGCGTCTTGGTGGCTATTTTATTGTTTTAAAGGTTTTCTGGCTAATCAGCTATGCGAATGTGACCAGTTGTTTCCATTGTTCCGGGGTAGTCAGGATCTTTTTGACCCGGTTTTGCCATTCTTCAGCAAAAAAAGCTTTTTCTTCCGTCTCCATTGTCTCCTGACGAATCTTTTGCATCAGTGGTTGGATTTGTGGATGAAAGGGGATGGTTGAAGGGTCATATGCCATGGTGACACTGTCCCCGTTATCAAGGCGGGTCAAGCGTACCTCCCCGTCGATATCACAACCAAAGAAGAGTCGATTGTTGCGGGCATATTCTGGCCCCAGCCCTTTGAACCCTCCGTCGTTAGCCGCACCAGTAATTAGGCAGATACACTGAGCAATGACACCCTCAACCCCTTCATCAAGAGCGCCACGCATCTCAATTTTAATGTTCCCTCGCTCCGGGGTGGCATTACCGTAGAGCTTTTTGAGCCCAAGATCGCACATGATCCATGCTCCGGCAACTGTGGGGCAGGAGTGTCCGGCGAGTTTCACCATGTCGAGATATCTGTAGATAATCAGACCATCATTAACTGCACCGAGCAACCGTGCCAGTGGATCAACCATGTGGATTGGAGCAATACTGTCAAAAAAATCAGGATATTTCATCTTATCCCTTTCTTGATTATTTCGTTGAGATGTTGACAGACGAGACTTAACTTTTCAGTTCTTCGAGATCATTTTTGATTAAGGTCAGAAAAATAGCTGCTGAAATGCCAGCTGAACCGAAGATCATACACATTACCATGATCTGGTATCTTGCAGCAATCAGCGGAGAGACTCCTGAGAGAATCTGTCCGGTCATCATCCCGGGAAGGGAAACCAGACCGACGGCCAGTAAAGAGTTGGTGATTGGAATAAGAGAGGTCTGCAAAGCAATACTGCGGGCTTTTTTATACGAAATATTTCTGCTGATTTCTGCTTCAAGCCGTTCTCCTGCCAAACTGATACTGTTCATTGAGTTTGCAAAGATCATCCCGGCTAAGGGGATGAGATAACTTGGCAGATACCAGGGGTGGAGGCCGAGTACCGCTTGAGACATAAGGATTAAAACGATGCCGCCACCCAGCAGGATGGAAGAGAATGATTTCAGATAGAGGGTTTTGCGCGGGATTGATAGTGTCCGCAAGGCGATCCAGCTGGCTGAAAATAGCATGATGGCAAGAACCGCTATAACAATCAGACCGCTTTCAGTTTTGAAAATATAGGCGAGGAAATAGCCGATGAGGAGCAACTGCAGAAGCATGCGGCAAACGGCATAGATTGAACTTTTGTAGCCCAACTGCCACTTTCCGATAATGACAATCACGACAATTACCGGGATGAAGGCGAATGCCAAGTTGAGCAGCGGTATTGTCTGGATTGAACTGCTCATAAATATCTGCTCCTGATTTCTATTATTTCAATAATTCAAAGCCTGACTCAAGGTCTTTCATCAGATCTACAGGTTCTTCAAGTCCAATATTGAGCCGAACAACTGTTCTCCCTGCATATTCAGATTTTTGCGTCCGATTATACTTTCCTGCCGTGATCAGACTTTTGAACCCTCCCCAACTGTAGCCAATGCCAAACAACTGGAGTGAATTGACGAATTTTGCCAGATACTCCTGCGTATATTCTTCTTTAAAAACAAAAGCAAAAAGTCCTGAAGAACCGGTGAAATCTCTTTTCCAAATGTGATGTTGCGGGTGGCTTGGGAGAGCCGGGTGAATCACTTGTTCAATGATGGGTAAAGATTCCAGACAGTGGGCAATTTCTAGGGCTGACTGTTCGTGTTGCCGTAGCCGCAGTGGCAGAGTTCGCAGCCCGCGCAGAGCTGTATAGCAATCTTCTTCTGGAGTATACGTTTCTGTGACGCGGTAAAATTGTTTAAATGTCTCGGCATACTTTTCATTGACCGTGACTGTTCCCATCAGTATATCAGAATGACCTGAGATGTATTTGGTGACTGATTGAATCGAGACATCAATCCCCAAGGCAAAAGCATCCAGATAAAGGGGAGTCGCCCAGGTGTTATCAAGTACGGTTATAATGCCCCGTTTTTTTGCCAGAGTGGTGATGGCTGGGATATCCTGTATTTCAAAAGTATTGGATCCGGGCGATTCGAGAAAAATCAGCTTTGTATTGTCCTGAAAATAGGCCTCAATCTCTTTCCCCGCTGCTGAGGGGATAACCGTTATCTGGACATTGTATTTTTTCAGAACTTCGTTGCAAAAACGAGCTGTCGGGCCATAGGCATTGTCGCAGAGCAAAATATGGTCACCACTATTGGTAAAGGCCATTAATGAATTTATGATCGCACTGATTCCTGATGGAAACGCGCGTGTCAAAGCTCCCCCTTCGAGTTCTCTGACCGCCTCTTCAAACACTCTTTGTGTTGGTAATCGATCTGTTCCATAAGTGATACTATCGTAATTTCCTGCATTTGCCAGGGTCAGGTCTTCAAAATTATTAAATAAAATCGTTGATCCCCGAAAAACAGGGGGATTAATTGTTTTTAGCGGACCGGTACCTTCGTCTTGAAAGAATGAATCAAAGTTGATCAAGCGAGTTGTCTTTTTCACATTTTTCTCCTGAGTGAATTTTTCTTGCTTCTGTGTGACCGAGAATGCACTGTCCCTAGCGTCTTTCTGGATAAGTAAAAGAGAGGTCAAATAGGTTGAGAAAATTATCCAGCAGACGGTAGGTGATCCCCCAGAGTGGGCGGTCGCTCCATTCGCTAAGGTTGATTCCTGGATGGTTGCGATCCCGGCCACGATAGAAAAACGTAAGTTGCTGGTTACGCTGCGGATCCAGTAAAGTTTGGATTGGCACCCAGAATAGGCCGACAACTTCACCGTTAAGTTTAAATTGTGTGTTCATCCCAACCTGATAGACAAAACAGGAAATATGGACTGAAAGATAGGCCCCGGCAAGATCATCACTTTGCCCCAGATAGTTTTCGTCATTCAGGCAAAGACCGACCTCTTCCCATGTTTCCCGTTCTGCTGCTGCACGCGGACTGGGATCAATAGTTTCAATTCTTCCCCCAGGAAAGCCCAAATCTCCCGACCACGGATCCTTGTCGTGCTCAGCTCGGCGGATCAATAGAACTTCCGTTTGCTGGCTATTTTCACGCAATAACATGGCGACCGCAGCGTGGCGGTCGGACTCCTGTTGCAGCGACTGTGGCTGGTGGTCTGATAGCCGGTTTCTTATTTGTTCGATGTTGAGCATCAGTCAGTTTAATCCTGAAATTTGAATAGTAGTGTCCGGTTAAAAAATGCAGACGTTAACTCTGATTTAAAAATCCCCCTCAATCCCCCTTTAAAAAGGGGGAGGCTTAACAACACCCCTCTTTGCCAAAGAGGGGTTGGGTGGAGATTCGAAAATCATCAGGCGCGAGAAACGAAGCGGCATTCCCGCGTGTCAACTTTAATTTTTTCTCCTGATTCCAGATAACCGGGGACCTGGACTGAAATTCCGGTTTCCAATACGGCCTCTTTGGTCTGAGCCGTTGCTGTCGCATTTTTGATTGCCGGAGCAGTTTCAGTCACTATGAGTTCAACGATCTGTGGAACTTCAAGGGTGACGACCTGGTCATTGAACACGCCAAGAGTGACTTCTCCACTCTCCAGCAGGTAGCCCTTGATATTGTCATAAAGTTCACCACTGACTTCATACTGTTCGTAGTTTTCCTGATCCATGAATACACCCTGATCACCGGAGGCATAGAGAAATTGCCCCTTACGCCGAGCAAAGTCAGCTTCATCCATCCGATCTCCCGACTTGAAAGAATTGTTTAGAACCTGTCCGGTCAGGAGATTACGATATTTTGTTTTGACCAAAGTGTTACCACCACGGGCGGTTGGTGATTGAAAGCTGACATCAATCACAATGCAGGGCACTGAGTCGAGTTGGAATACTATCCCGCGGCGCAGGTCATTGGCATTAATCATTTTTATAAAACTCCTTTGAATATCTGTAAAAAAGCATTGTTTATTAGAATAGAGATTTGTCTTTGCGATACGCGGTTCCTTGAAACTGTGCGATCAACTGCTGATTGTTGTTGGTAATTTTAACCTGGTAATGACCTAGCCGCCGGTTAACAGAGAGCTCTTCAGCTTCCGCAAAAAGGGTGCCGTTATAGGTTGGTTCCAGGAATGATATGGATGTATTGGTGGCCAGAGCCAGTTGCCCTTGACTGTTGGCAGCAGCGGCAAAGGTGAAATCGGCTAAGGTGAAAATTGCGCCACCGTGGACGGTTTTGGCACCGTTCATGTGGTGCGGCTGAATGTCCATCTTGGCCCTGGCCCAACCAGGTTTCACTTCCACAAGGGTGATCCCGCAGTGGTGGGCAAAATGATCATTTTCCGCAAAGAAATCCAGAATTTTCTGCATTATATTTCAACCCCAAAAATTGTCGAGTTTCTTTTTCATCAAAGGGCGAGGGTTATGTAAATGTTCAGGTAGATCAGCTTTCGCCCCACATTTGCCACATACAACTGTTGGCTTGGTTGAACGGCGATCGATCTCTTCCATCAGACCTTTGGCTTGTAGTTCGCACATCTTTAACTCATTTATATTATCGACCATCCGGTCTCCCTTCTTTTTCCAGAACGAGCTTAATCAAATAATACTCGCAGTCAGGTAGAAATCCCAAATATTCTGGCGAGCTACCCATGAATTTTTACGAGATTAACAAGATTTGGTTTGTATTAGTAGTATGTAGATTCTATGGCTTAGAAGGGAAGTTAGCAAGGGATAGGTGATTATCTTTTTTGAGATTGTTGCGGTGCTTTGCGAAAAACTCCATCTTCACCACGGGTATAAGGGGTCTTATTTTTTTCCATGGCGAGATTGTAGTGAAAGTTAAAAGCGGGTTTTTCAGTTTTTATAGTTTTGTTTTTGACCCGATAGTTAGTTTGCCTGTTGCCTGGTTCTGACTGAGTATCAATTGAGCCAAAAAGTGCATCAAGTAATGATTTGACGAAGCGGTTGAACTTCTGTTGTGGATCGAGAGGGGAAGTTTCTGCTTTGGTTGCTGAGTGTTCTTTGTTGCTGTTCTCCTGCTTGGCAAGTTTCTGGTCGTAGAGAGTTCGTAGCTTTGGATCAGAGAGGATTCGATAGGCATGATTAACTTGGCGGAACAGTTCTGCCGCCGTTTCCGATCCACTATTCCGGTCAGGGTGAAAACGTTTAGCCAGACTCCGGTAAGCAGATTTGATGCGTCGCTGCCCGGAATCTGGAGGGATACCAAGCAACCGATAGTAATTAAGAGCCATGAAGCGTGTTTCCTCGGTCAGGTTCCATCCCTGGAGTGACAAGGTCTAAGCCATCCGTGGTCAGAGCAGGCAGTGTCTTATCGACCACTGCCCGCTAAATTTTAACCTTTTTTTTGAGTTGAATTTCTATGTTTAGCTGTGATCGAAACTTACTTCAACATCCTGACGGTGTTCTGGATCAATTTTCCACAGAGCGCGACTGGCAAAATTGAAAGTCCTGGCAATAATCAGATCGGGGAACTGATCAAGCCGGGTGTTGTAAATGGTGACTGATGCATTATACAGCTCGCGTCGATCAGCTATCTGATCTTCAATTTCTGAAATTCGATTGCTGAGTTGCCTGAACCCGGTATCAGCCTTCAGGTCAGGATAACGTTCCACCACCATAAACAGCGATTTCAATGTGTCGGTTAACGCATTCTGTGCCTGTAGCTTTTGCTCATCACTCTGAGCTGAATTAACCATTGATCTGGCTTTAACCACCGCTTCCAGAGTTTTTTGTTCGTGCTGCATGTAGCCTTCACAGACTTTGATCAGCTTCGGTAGCTCATCATAGCGCTGCTTGAGGAGCACATCGATGTTGCTCCAATCTTGATTGATATTATTTTTAAGTGCAACAAATCCGTTGTAGATAATAACGAAGAAAATGATAATCCCGAGCACTATCAATACTAAAATTCCCAGTGTAATCATGCCGCCCATAGTTAATCTCCTTTTCGAGTAGCGGTTGAATATTGATCTTCTGTTACGTTTTTGTTCCCCTCTCCATGAGGGAGAGGGATTGATTGAAATTATTTTATATAATTCAGCAGCAAATAAATTGCTCCGCCTGTGGCTATCGCTGCGGCCAGAAACAGAGGAATACTATAGTAAAGGTAGCGTGCCGTCAGGCTATCTTCTGAATGGGTTTCGGTAATGATCAGGGGGCGACCCTTCTGCTTGCCGATAACAATATACTCTTCCTGTTTTTTTCGCTGCTGCTTGTTCTGCAGTGATTCCTGCAGCACTTTCTCCTCAACTGCAGCGCGGGCAATATCCCATTCATCGGCACTGATTTCACCGTCACCATCGCTATCAAATTGTTGCAGGTTCTGCGGATTCCGTTTCAGCTCACGTAAAGCCTCAATCTTCTGCTCTGTCAGAGTTGGTCCCGCAGCTTTCTTGACTGAGGCATAACCCAAAATATAAAGGAGGGTTCCGTCAACAATAATTTCCTCGACCCATTTATCATCGCTGTTGTCATTCAGTCGCATTAATCCAACTTGACCAGGTGTTCCTTCTTGTTTTGATCCAGCGCTGACGTGACACCCTGCCGGATCGATCTCAACCCTGCCAGTCTCATCTTCGAGCATGAATGGAACGTTGTCGCTGCTGCTGACACTGCTGACTTTCCACTGATTATTCCGTTCACGGCGGTATTTGGTCAATCGGTAAAAAACACAAGGGGTATGCGACATGGGTGAAACCAAGGCAAATTTACGAATCGCCTGTCCTTTGACTTCAACCATTCCCATGGCGACAGAACGGACCTTACTGGTTGGGGTATTTTCCATTTGCCGCTTCATGCGTAAAAAATAGAAAGCGTACCAGAACATCAACATGGCGATGATGAAAGGGATGGTTCCGGAAGCAAAAGCGTGATAGGCCACTTTATTGAACAAATCGCTATCACTCGTTTCGAACAAAAAGAGGAAAATGATTCCGGCAACAGCGCCAGCACTACCAAACCAGAAACTGGGTCTAGACCATCCGGCACTGCTCTTTGCCGGTGGTGGCGGCGGAAGTCCAGGATCTGCTGTGTCTGGCGGTTGATCTGTATTTTTTTCTTCAGAGTTAGCTTCTCTATCAATTTCCCCGCTAATTTCTTTGCTAAGAGGCAGAATCTCATCCAATTGTCCATCAGCAGCAAGTGCGGGATTCTGCATCAGAATGGCTGCAGTGACGGCTCCGTTCAGATTATTTTCATGATTCTGTTGTGGAAGAATAATCGGCCCGGATTTTATCAGATCAGCCATCAACCAACCATAGCGAGCCAGACTGAGCAGGTTCTGCCGTTGAGTCTCCGGATTTTCCGGATCATCCCTGCGGAGAGTGCAGCCGGGCAAGTTGACAAGACCGAAATCGGTTTGCAGGTGGAATTCTCCTGCATATTCTTCTACCAGCTTGAGAACCTGTTCCAAATTTTGTTTGCTGCTGAGAGTCGCACGCTCTCCGAGCCCCTTCGGATCAAATTTACCGGGGAAAATGCGTACCGCATCTTTGACCTGCTTTTTGTCATCAAGGAGATAGAGATCAAGAACCGGTTTCCCCTGTAGGATTGTTTTGTGAACTTTGTTCTCTCCCAGATGGCGGATATCATCGCGGCCACGGTAAGCATGACTGGAGAGGAGCTGTGTGACACTTTTATCCGCAAGTGCTCCTGTCGTTTCGGCAAAAATTGCTAGGAAGGTTGCCCCTTTTGGAAAAACCACCCCTTTTTTCTGGCAATTAAAGATGATGCGATCTGAACTTATCTGTAAACTATGAATTTTAAGGGGGACGAATCCTGATTTAGAAGGTTCTACCAACCAATGAATATAATTTGTATCTTGTAGAAAGTCTGAAATCTCTTCCAGCGTTTCCCGTTTGCCCTTAGTTAACAGGGAAAGCCCCCGGCCGGTGAGGCGCTGGCGACACTGGTAGATATCGAGCTGAAACTTTTGCGCCAGCTCTTTGAGAATCTCAGGGAGATTCCCGGGTGGTTTCTGTTGTTGTTCAACGATCAGATAGTTTGTTTGCGACATTGTATCCACAACCATATAAATTAATAGATTTTGTTAATTTACATGGTTTAAGGATTCAGGGCAAGAGATAATAGAGTTTTTGGTGTGGGTGTGAATGCTTCTATAGTACTAAAAGAAAAGGTTTTTCCAGTAATTGCTGTAAATGATTCAGAAAACGAGCCCCATCTGCACCGTTGATTACCCGGTGATCAAACCCGAGCACCAAGTTCAAAATGGTGCGGGGGACAAACTGATTTTTCTGCCAGACTGGCTCAACGTTGACGGTTCCAGTTCCTAGTATGGCAACTTCCGGCCAATTAATAATCGGGAACAAACTGTCGATTCCCATTCCACCAAGATTACTCAGGGTCATACCCGTACCACGCAGTTGTTCGGCAATAAACTGATTTTGGCGCCCCGCTTCTATCAATATCTGTAATTGTTCAGAGAGTTGTAACAATGATGATTGGTTCACATCTTTTAACACTGGAACCATCAGACCACGTGGAGTATCCACGGCGAGCCCTACATGAATCTGTTTCTTGATCACAAGTTCTTCAGCTATTTCATCAAAACAAGCATTGAATGTTGGAAACTCTTGAAGGGTTTGTGCCAGAGCTTTCAGTAAGAAAACGGTTAAGCTCAGTTTCTGATTTTCACCTGTCTGAGCTTTTAGTTTTTCTCTGATCTCTTCGAGTTGTGTGATGTCGACTTTGGTCTGTAACCAGGCATGAGGAATTCTTTCCCATGCGTTCGCCATATTTTGGGCTGTTGTTCGAGCGATTCCACCGAGAGGTTTTCTTTCTATTGCCGTGATTCCGGAAAAATCCGGTAGCGGGGCAAAGTGTTTTTGCTCCCCTTTCCCTTGTGTTTGGACAAAAGACTTTATGTCTGAGCAGGAAACTCTACCATCTTCAGCCGAGCCTACTACCTGATTGATAGCAATGCCGAGTTCCCGAGCCAAGCGTTGTGCCGATGGCCCTGCGTAGGCTGCGGTTGTAGTCGAACGTCTGGTAGAAAAATTTGAGTCTGGACTCTGTTTTACACGTTGCTCTGGTTTGTCAGTAATGTTGATATCTGGTTCGGGTGGGGGGGTATCTGCCACCAGTTGAATATCAGCTTCTATCGGGTTATCCTCAGAATCCTGAAGAGAAATATTTGCAAATCGTTCACCGGGGCCAATTTTATCTCCCTCGCTAACCAAGAGTTCTTCGATGATGCCGGCGACCTCAGCGGGTACTTCCAGGACAACCTTATCCGATTCAACCTCAATCAACGTTTGCCCGATATCAACCTTGTCACCGACAGAAACTTCAATCCGGGTGACAAAACCCTGATCAATATTTTCTCCCATTTCCGGCATAAAGACTGGATGGTTCATTGTTTGATCCTCAGCGGTCAGCGGCAGCGGGGTTATTGGGATCGATGGATAATGTTTTTCCTGCATCCAACAATTTCTTTTTGCTCAGGTCTCCTTGACGATAAAGATTTTCCAGTGCGGCGTAAGCGATATGTTCAGCACTGACTTCAAAGAAGTTACGCAATGACTCTCGTGATTCACTGAGTCCATAGCCGTCAGTTCCCAGCACTGTCATTGCACCGGGAATCCAGGGGCGGATGCTGTTTGGCAGGACTTTTAAATAGTCGCTGGCGGCAACAAAAATATCTTCAGCGTTAGTAAAAAGCTGCTGTAAATAAGGTGTTTTTTCAGAACTACCCGGGTGGAGACGATTTATCCGTTCACAGTTGATTGCATCTCGATAAAGCTCCGAATAACTGGTGACACTCCAGATATTGGCAGCCAGGCCAAATTGTTGTAATAATTCTGCTGCGCGGAGAGCCTGCTGTAACATGACTCCACTGGCAAGGAGATGGATGGGCCGTTTCTGCTTTGCACTAATGGTTACCGCTTTAAAGCAGTAAATCCCTTTGATGATTTGTTCGGTCAGCTGGGACTGTTCCGGCATTGCTGGCATCGGGTAGTTTTCATTATACAGAGTGATATAGTAGAAAATCTTTTCCTGTCGATTATACATCCGCTCAATACCATCGTGTAGAATAACCGCCAGTTCGTAGGCAAAAGATGGATCGTAACTTTTCAGATTGGGGAATGCTCCGGCCAGAACGTGACTATGGCCATCCTGATGCTGTAACCCTTCACCATTCAAGGTGGTGCGTCCTGCCGTTCCGCCAAACAGAAAACCGCGACAGAGCATATCTCCGCAGGCCCAAATCATATCCCCAACTCGTTGGAAACCGAACATAGAGTAAAAAACATAGAAAGGAATCGTTGGTACTCCATGGACTGCATAAGCGGTTCCTGCCGCTAAAAATGAGGCCATGGCACCAGTTTCGCAGATTCCTTCCTGCAGAATCTGACCTTCTTTGGTCTCTCGATAGGGGAGCAGGCTACCCGCGTCAACCGGTTGATAACGCTGTCCGACCGACGAATAAATGCCAACCTCCTTGAACAGCCCATCCATGCCAAAAGTTCGAGCCTCGTCAGGAACAATCGGGACAATGAAGCGGCCAAGATTTTTATCCTTCAGTAAGCGTGACAACATCCGCACAAATGCAATGGTGGTGCTTGCTTCACGTTCCCCTGTTCCCGCCAGAAATTCCTGGAAAATTGATAGATTGGGGGCTTGCAGGGCAGGGCAACTGACTGTGCGACGGGGAAGGAACCCGTGTAGATCTTTACGTTTTTGCTGGAGGTAAAGCATCTCTTCACTGTCGTCTGCGGGACGATAAAATTCTGCCCGATCAATCTCCTCTTTTGCCAGGGGGATTCCCCATCTGGCAGCGCAATCACGCCTCTCTTCCACACTGAAATGTTTTTTCTGATGGCTGGTATTACGCCCCTGAGCTGCGGCTCCAAGGCTGTCCCCCTTGACGGTTTTAATCAGAATTACCGTCGGTTTTTGCTGGCTGTGACAGGCCTGATGATATGCGGCATAGATTTTTTTTGGATCTTGGCCGCCACGTTTAATGGCACGCAGTTCACCATCTGTGAGCGTTGACATCATTTTTCGTAGCACCGGATTATTTTCTATCCAGTGCTCACGCTGTAGATCGCCACTGGATACTGAATACATCTGATAATCGCCATCCAGAGCTTCTTCCATACGGCGATGGAGAGCTCCGGTGCTGTCTTGATCCAACAGGGTATCCCAGCCGCCACCCCAGATGACTTTGATGACATTCCAGTCAGCACCACGGAAACTCCGTTCCAACTCCTGGATGATCTTCCCGTTGCCACGCACCGGACCATCCAAACTTTGCAGGTTACAGTTGACAACCATGACCAGATTATCCAGATTATCCCGAGACGCCATATTAATAGTTCCGCGTACCTCAGGTTCATCGGTTTCACCGTCACCGACAAAGCACCAGACACGACCGCCATTTTTTGGTTTTAAGCCTCTGTTCTCCAGATATTTCATAAACCGGGCTTGATAAATTGCCGTCGGGGTTCCAAGTCCCATGGAGCTGCTTGGAACCTGCCAGAAATCAGGCATATTGCGCGGATGTGGATAGGAGGAGAGGCCGCCACCCGGTTGCAGCTCACGACGGAAATTTTTCAATTGCTGTTCGCTTAAACTTCCTTCCAAAAAAGCTCGGGCGTAAATACCGGGAGCCGCATGGGGCTGAACGAGTATCAGATCACCACCGTATTCGCTGCTTGCAGCCCGAAAGAAGTGATTGAAGCCAACCTCCATCTGGGTCGCTGCAGATGCGTAAGTGGCGATGTGTCCGCCAACTCCGGTTCCGGCATCGTTGGCTTGAAGCACCATCGCCATCGCGTTCCAGCGGATGATGTTCTCAATTTTCTTTTCCAGCTCCAGATCCCCGGGATAAGCTGCTTGTCGATTCCAATGAATACTGTTGACGTAGGGGGTATTCAAAGTTGCTTCGTTGAGCAAAATCCCCTTATTCAATGCATGGCTCTGCAATGTACGCAGAATTTCCCGGACCCCTTCATCGCCCTTTTCGCGGCACAGACCGTCCATGGCATCAAGCCAGTCCTGGAGTTCTTCTTCATTCAGATGATGGGAGGGAATCTCAGCCATTTTGACCTCTTTATTTAGAATGCTGAAGTTTAGAGTTTCACCACTCCCTGAACTCACTTAATCGGGGAGCAAAATCGTTCTTTGATATTTGAAAATTGTCGAAATTCTGCGGTTCCTCATCTGTCAGGCGGCTTGCCTGCCATTTTTGAGTATTTTTTAGGCTCGAATTTTCCGGTCTTTGGGTTCCAGAGACTCCGGATATCGACATGCCGAAAAACCCTCTGCAATCCTTGACGTACCCGACCGGCAGTAAGTGGATGGTTCTTTCTCCACGGTGACAAAGCGGCAAGATTCTGAACATCACAACCACCCTGTAGGGCAAGTAATTGCGGCAACGCATAACTGGTAGAAAGAATTTGCGTCCAGCGATGCAGCACCTGACGGGTTTGCTGCCAGGAATCTTTCCAGCCCCAGCGGTTTTTAAGTTGATTAAACAAATCCTCAATTGACCAACGGCGCCCGTATGCCAAGAGGGTTCGTATGGCTGAAAGTCGCAGATCTGTCCCTAAAATCAACCGTGGTTGCCGCAGGGTGCCATCCTTACTTTCAATTTGTGACCAGACCGCTCTAACCCGCTGGCCACCAAGGAAATAGGCAAGAACCTCTGCACTACGATAATGGAGTGTTTGCCATTTGCCATAGATAAACACCTCTTGGGTCACGACAGGAAGATTGGCAACCGCTTCCCAAGTCATCTTGTTCCCATATTTTCTAGGTCGACCCCGCTTGCCATTATGCTTTGGTGGCGGTAGATATAAAGCAGTATCCTTGCGGACTTGACCGACAACTTGATAGCCCAATTCTTGTGCCGGTAAAATCAAAGTTTTACGCATATACCAGCTATCCATAAGCAACGTTGTCATACGATCTTGAAACAACGGGCGAACAACACGAATTAAGGTTTTTGCCGCGACCAATTTACCACTGTTGCCAGTCGTCCTGGAAAGCCGAGATAGCACCGGTATCGCCAATGTTCTCCAGCCCTGTGGTACAGCAAATGCGAGACTGACCCAATTTTGTCCACGGACATAAACCGGACGATTAGCTTTTTGCCCATGTTGATGATGAATACGAGACTCCGGTGCCTTATGCGAGCAGCGAAAAATCACCGTATCATCAATGGCCAAAAAACAACGCTTAGCTGGAACCTGTTTTAGGATCAACCGAGCCGTTTGTAGACCCAGAGCAACCCAAGACCAGCGCCCTTTTTGTAACCACTTGTAATAACTCGTCCAGTGCCGTCGAGGATTAATAGCGAGCCAAGCATCGGTCACAAATCCCGTCTGGGTGAGCATGGCACCAAAAAGAAGTTCCAGCCATGTTGGTACCGAACGTTTTGGCAGGACTTGTGCCAAAAATGTGATAGATTCGAACAGGGCTTTGGGGATAGTGCGATATCCCTGATTGTCCATAGCGGCCTCCAGAAGAATTGAAAAATTTCTTCTAGAGGCCGCACCTTCAAAGCTATCTAATGACCAACCGCTTTGAAGGTGCGGCCACGCACTATGGTGTCAATGTCAACCACTTTTTCATGATTATTTAAGTATTTCGACAAATTTTCAAAGATCACGAAACTCTAAACTTCAGTATTTAAGGTAAATTGCATAGTTTATTTTTGGTAGTGTAACTTCTTTTCTGTAATTTCGATTCTACCCTGATTTTTTAGA
>JAOZOH010000098.1 GCA_029933365.1 Desulfuromusa sp.
GACACGAGGATTTTCAGTCCTCTGCTCTACCGACTGAGCTATCTGGGCAAAACGAAGTCCGTTTATAACTAAAGGGCAGGAGACTGTCAAGGAAAAATAGCCTTGGATGCTGGGCATATTTTTCTTGCGTGTCCTTGCGTGCTTGTGTACTCTCCGAGGACAGAAAGAGAGATACAGCAATGTTCAGTACTTCTTACTTTAATTTTTCCTTTTGGTCTTTTGGCTTTTTTTTGCCGTCTGCCTTGGAAAAAGGTGTGTAGGAAGTTTTTAGAACTTTGCATAACACTAACCATGGCGGAACGGCTCACGAGTTCTCCCGTGGTTTTCTTTTTTAGTATATGAGATTAGGCCGCCGGGAGTTCGGGTGGCCTTTTGCCTTTTTGTCGCACTGGCGGCGTAGGAGAACAAAATGATTATTGTGATGAAAAAAGGCGCTGAGAAGTCGGATTTGGTAGCTGTCGAAAAGAAAATTATCGAATTAGGCTATCAACCCCATATTATTTATGGTGAAACACGTAATGTCATTGGTGCGGTTGGGGAGGAACGGGGGAAAGAAAAATTACAGACTCTTCAGTTGATGCCCGGGGTTGACAATGTGGTGCCGATTCTCAAGCCATATAAGTTGGCCAGTCGTGAGGTTCATCCGCAGCCGAGTGAAGTTGAGATTGTCCCCGGTCTGACTTTTGGTGGAAAAGAATTTATCGTGATTGCTGGGCCATGTGCTGTTGAAGGGCGGGAGCAGATCTGTGAGACAGCTGTGGCGGTAAAAAGATCTGGAGCTCGCTTGTTGCGTGGGGGGGCTTATAAGCCGCGCACCAGTCCCTATTCTTTTCAGGGTATGGAGGAGGATGGTCTGAAGCTGCTGGCTGAGGCACGTGAGCTAACTGGATTGCCGGTTGTTACTGAGGTGGTTAATCCGCGGGATGTTGAGTTGGTGGCTCGCTATGCTGATGTAATGCAGGTTGGCGCCCGCAATACGCAAAACTTTGCGTTGCTAAAGATGCTCGGTCAACTGGATAAGCCGATCCTTCTCAAGCGTGGCATGTCAACCACAATTCAGGAATTTTTGATGAGTGCGGAATACGTTCTCTCTGAAGGGAACCGGCGGGTGATCCTTTGTGAGCGTGGGATTCGTACTTTTGAGACAGCGACACGGAACACTTTGGATATTTCAGCGGTGCCAGTATTGAAACAGCAGACTCACCTCCCCGTTATCATTGATCCTTCACATGCAACCGGCCATGCTTCATTAATTGCGCCGATGTCTTATGCAGCTGCAGCTGCTGGTGCCGATGGACTGATTGTTGAAGTTCATCCTTGTCCCGAAAAAGCTGCCAGTGACGGTCCGCAATCGCTGCGACCGGATGATTTTCAGGTGATGATGGATAAATTACGGCAGTTTGTCAAAGTTGCCGATCGGGAGATGGCTTAATCGCCCCCAAAGAGGAAAATATGTATTTTGTTCCATTGTCACAATTGGAGAGTGTCGAGCTACTGGTTCATAGTCTAAAAGCTGCAGCCGGTGAGGCTGATTGTACCATGTGCCCAGCGCGCAAGGTTTGCATGAAACAATGTCTGACCATCGCTAATTCCGTTGAACAGATGTTGCAAAGTGGGACAATCCCGCAGCTTAGTGAAAGCCATGTGGAAGTGTTAGATACTGAAGCTGATATTGAAAAGTCACCTGTCGCACCAAAGGGTAAAAGTGGTCTCAGGGTGGTGAAATAAATCCTTTTTTAACGGAGATCCAGAGAGGTTAAGAGAAAATCTGTTTATCTGGAGATGACACTTGTTTTTCTCAGCGGTTTCAATGTTCCTCTCCGTCTCGTCGTTAAAATTTGATTGTGATCTAAAAAAGGATGGAAATGGCAGACAAAGTTTATAATTTTGGTGCCGGTCCGGCAATGTTGCCTGAAACGGTGATGCAACAGATTCAGCGGGAGTGGCTTGATTTTCAGGGGATGGGCGTTTCTATTATTGAGATCAGCCATCGTGCTAAAGAATTTGTTGCCGTTCTTGATCAGGCACAATCGTTATTTCGGGAGTTGACCGGTTTGCCGGACAATTATCGAATTCTGTTTGTGCATGGTGGGGCGCGGATGCAGTTCTCAGCTCTACCGTTAAATCTTGCCGGGCGAGTGCCATCAAAAAAATGTCTTTACGTTGAAAGCGGTAACTTTGCCAGTTTGGCAGCAAAAGAGGCGGCAGCTTTTTGCCATGTGGAGACGATTGCCAGTAGTGTTGATACTGATTATGATTGTATTCCGCAGCTAGTCCCAGAGGCTATCGACCAAGATGCCGCCTATCTCCACATCACCAGCAATAATACTCTATATGGCACCCGTTGGAATCAATTTCCGGAAACAGGGAATGTTCCATTGATTGCTGATATGACCTCTGAGTTGTTGTCACGGCAGATTGATTACAACCAGTTCGGAGTCGTTTACGCTGGATTACAGAAAAATCTTGGTCCTTCGGGGATGGCAATGGTGATTATCCGCGAAGACCTGCTCGTTCATGCTGATGAAAAAACACCGACCCTGTTGAATTACACCCAGTGCGATAAAGATAACTCTCTGACCAATACGACAAATACCTTTGCCGTGTATGTGATCAAGCTGGTGCTGGAATGGCTTAAGGAACAGGGGGGTGTTGCGGCGATTGAGAAATTAAATGAGCGGAAAGCTGAGCGCTTGTATCAGGTGATTGATAGCAGTGGGTTCTATCGAGGAATTGCCCAGCCAGAGCATCGTTCAATTATGAATGTTTCGTTTAAGTTGACCAGTAAAGAACTGGATGCAAAATTTCTGCAAGAAGCTGAAGCTGTTGGTCTTTATGCCCTGAAAGGGCACCGTAATGTCGGGGGGATTCGTGCTTCAATCTATAATCCTATGCCGCTGGAAGGGGTGAAGAAGCTGGCTGGGTTTATGGAGGAGTTTGAAAGAGAAAATAGTTAAGAAATGTCGGGAAACTTTACATTAAAGGATTAGACGATTGTTTTTTATTTGGTTTTTGTGTAAAGAAAACCGACAAGGTCAAGCAGATAGCCGAATTGAATTAGTGCTCAAGATAAGACTGAAAAATAAATTGTATTTTTTACATTTATAACTATTTGATTTTATTATAGTTTATCTTCTGAGGAATGGCCACATGTTGCATGAGATAGTTGCTCTTTGTTCTTTGGCTCTCTTTTTGCTTTAAAATAGGGAAAATAGCTTTTTGGGAGGAAAAAAAGATGAAAAAAATTATTTTGGTTGCATTGGCGGTATTATTTGTAGCTACTGGTAGTGCTTATGCCTATCCTGTTCAGGTTGATGATATCGTTGGTTTTAATAACGGAACATATGGAACAACAGCAGGTGGCGAGTTTGATATTGTCGACTCAGACAACAATGTGTTGTTTAAGACCTTTTGTCTGGAATATGATGAGCATGTAAACTATAGCTCTTCTTTTATAGTGACAAATATCTCGGGCATCGCCTATGGCGGTGGTGTAAATATAGATTCAGGAGACCCTTCAGGAGACCCTATCTCTGCAGAGACTCAGTGGCTTTATTGGAATTATGTGACTGGCGCTCTTGAGGAAGCGACCGACTACGCATACAACAATACAGGCATTAATGCCCTTCAGTATGCGATTTGGCTTTTGGAAGAAGAAATAGCCTCAACGAGTGATACTTTGGCTAATGATTTGGTTGCGGCTGCATATTTAGCTGTGGATGGTGGTGCGTATCTTGGAGATGTTGCCGTGATGAATATAACTTTTCTGAGTGGTACACCAGCTCAATCACAACTGATTGCTAATGCCCCTGTCCCAGAACCAGCAACCATGGTTCTCTTAGGCTCCGGTCTGGTTGGGCTGGCTTTCTACAGAAGGAAAATGAAGAAATAATATTTCAAGTAAGATATCGAGTAAAAGGGCAGAGCCATTCAGTTGACTCTGCCCTTTTTTATCAGCAAAACCGAGTCTGTTAATATGGAGACACGCAACAAGTACATGTCTCCATACTAACAGACTTTTGCGATGTGAACTACTGCAGTTTCATAGCCCGTAAATATCTGGGACAGCCCCCATGCGGGGACAGTCCCGAATTTACTGATGCGCTGTGTCATCCAGGATTTACTTTGGTCTGCTTGTTGCGGCAGACACAAAAAAACCACCCATCATTATTTCCTTATGGGTGGCTTTAGAATTTGTCTTAGTGAGAGATATCAGGCAACCGGCAACGGTGCTTCGGTAAAACTTTGAATAAATGTTTCAAGTTTACTTAATTGCTCATCTGTCAGTGCTTTGAAGATGATACTTCCACGGCGAACCGGCACCAGATTGTCACGTAGACGGTAGTCAGAAATCGCATTAATTGGGAGGTCATCGACAATCAATTTATAGTCATGATAGAGGCTGATCTTCTTAATTTCTGAACGCTTCAGTTTTTTCCCCAGGTAACGAAAAGATAGACCCCCTTCACTGATATCCACTATGTGGTAGGGAAGTGATTCCGGACCTTGATTAATGAGAACCAGGGCTCTATCCATTGCTTTAAAGCGTTGATAGGATCTAACCGGACTGTACTGAACCCGACTTTCCATTTGACCGCTCCTATGGTGGGAACCAGAGTTCCCCTCGCCAAGAATAAATTACATCACAAAAATAATTGCACAGTTCATCTAATGCTGGACATTATCTCATGATTGATAAGGATTTGCAAATAATATACCTGTCAGACTTGTTTAAATAATATTCCACTTTTTATTTAGCGGCTTTGTTGCTAACCCCCTGTGATTTATCTATTTTATATGTAATGACGAAGCGGATAATCTTATTTTTTTGGGGCAATTTATTCCCAATTGATACATAATCAAGCGGTTATTGCTCAACTGTCGGATTTCTTTACAGCTGGATCGAGATGGAACGGTTACACGGTCAATACAGGTATATTCTATGGTTTCTGGCTCTGGTTGCTGCGGCACTCCTGTTTGTTGGCGGCCCCGACTCTGCATCACCGCGCAGCTTCCGCTATATCTGGGGGATGGGGCACCTGTTTTGTTTCGCTCTTTGGGCTTATCTCTATGTGGATTGGCGCTCAGATCAGTCTTTTATGCAGCAGATACTTGGGGTGACTCTGCTCATTTTTGTGTTTGGTGGCCTCACTGAGTTAATCCAGTCAGAAATTGGCCGCGAAGCAACTTGGCTGGATTTGGGCAATGATATTATTGGTGGATTGCTGGGGGTGGCTTTTTTTTCTGCATCAAGAAAAACTATTTCTTCCTGGCGGTTAAAATTACTGCAAGCTCCTATTTTACTTATGGTTTTTTGGAGTATTCTTCCCGTTTCTAAGGTTCTTATTGATGATGTCATAGCGTTACGGCAATTTCCACTTCTAGCGGGTTTTGAAACTCCCTTGGAAGGGAGTCGCTGGAGTGGAAGTGCAAGGCGTGATGTTGAAAACAATACTCATTTTAGCGGAAAATCATCACTGCGGGTCAAGCTAACGACACAGCGGTATTCAGGTATCGGTCTTAAAGATTTTCCGAGAGATTGGAGCGGATATAGCGCCGTGAGCTTACAGGTGTTCAACCCTGATCAGGAAACTTTGCAGCTTCATTTCAGAATTCACGATCAGTATCACTCCAGCCATGACAATGTCCATAATAATGCTTATAGAGATCGTTTCAATACCAGCTTCAAGCTCAAGCCGGGCTGGAATCACTTGCAGATAGCTTTGTCCAAAGTTGCCCACGCACCTAAAGACCGTTTGCTTGACTTGGTTCATGTTGCTGGTATGGGAGTGTTTGTTGGGAAACTGAAAAAGCCACGCATAATCTATCTGGATGAGGTGAAGCTGATCCCTTAATCTTCCCGCGTATTACCAACACCGCGTATTATTCAACATTGACATGTGCCCTCTCTGGGTCATAAAATCGCCACCGGCCCGGCAGAATTCTGAATATTTCAGACAAAGTCACGAGATTCCCGTATCGATAGAAAGGTGCAAGATGAAAGTTCTGATCACTGATGAAATTTCTGAGAGTGGTTTATTGCCACTCAATGAAGATCCACGTATCCAGGTTGATAAAAAGCTGGGTTTATCTATTGCTGAACTGCACCAGACGATTGGTGACTACGAGGCAATTATTACCCGGAGTGGAACTCTGGTTGATAAGGCGCTGTTGGATCATGCCCATAAACTGAAGATTGTTGCCCGAGCGGGAGTAGGAATCGATAATGTTGATGTTGATGCCGCCAGCAGCAAGGGAATCATTGTGATCAATGCTCCCTATGGTAATGTTAATTCGGCTGCAGAACACACTATGGCAATTATGCTTTCTCTTTGTCGGAACGTGCCGGTTGCAAACAGTAGCCTGAAAAGTGGTGCTTGGCAACGTGCCCCCTTCACCGGGCGTGAGCTGAAGGGGAAAACGGTTGGCATTATTGGCCTGGGCAAAGTTGGTGGCCGGGTCGCTCGACGTTGCCGGGCCTTTGAAGCCGACGTGATTACCTATGATCCCTATATTTCTGAAAAACGTGCCGATGATTTTGGTGTCAAACTTCTGCCGTTGGAAGATATTATCCGTTTTTCTGATATTATTACGGTTCATACCCCACTCAACGAAGAAACCCGTGACCTGATTTCTGCTGAACATTTTAAGGGGATGCAGGATGGGGTGATTATTATCAATTGTGCTCGTGGTGGTATCATTAATGAAGCGGCCATGCTTGATGCTCTGGAAAGTGGCAAGAGCTCTGGTGCTGCCTTTGATGTCTGGAGTCAGGAACCACCCACAACTGACGTTCTGAAAAGATTGATCGCCCAACCAAACATGCTGGTTACTCCCCATCTAGGGGCCAATACCTTTGAAGCACAGAAAAATGTTGCCGTTGATGTGAGTAAGGAGATTGTTAACTATGTCGATGGACGCCCTTTGGCCAACGCGGTGAATATCCCCCGATTTGACCCTGATCAGATGGAACATATGAAACCATTTATGGCGTTGGTTTCGATTCTGGGGAATTTTATCTCTCAGTTGGCACCCCCGAACCCGAACAAAATTACTTTTACCTACAACGGTAAGCTGGCACGTTTTGATTGTGCTCCATTAAGTGTCTGTGGTCTGGCAGCCCTGTTGAACCATTGTTCTGATCAGGAAGTTAATATGGTCAACGCCAGTTTGATTGCCCGGCAGATGGGGATTGAAGTTGAATCGATTCGTTCAACGGAAACCAATTCTTTTTCCAGCCTGATCACCTTAACTCTTGAAAGCGCCGAAGGAAGTCGAACCATTGCCGGAACCTTATTTGAGGGGACGCCAAAGATTGTCAAGATGCGTAATTTCGGCATCGATTTCTGTCCAGAAGATCATATGCTGGTGATAAATTATCAAGATCGTCCGGGGCTGATCGGGAAGATCGGGACAATTTTAGGTGAGGCTGATGTGAATATCGGCAATATGAGTCTTGGTCGGCAGGAAAAGGCCGGGGAAGCAATGGTGGTGTTTTCGGTTGACTCACCGGTGGATGAAGAAACGTTGCAGAAAGTCAGTGATGCCGTCAATGCCAAGTTTATCAAGGCAGTTCATATCAGCTAGGAGCCTGTCGGGGCGGACCTATATGTTATATGTTCGCCCACTTAATCAATAAATAAGGGGAGCTTACAGGTTGGAATGATGCCGCGTTCTTCGGCGCGACTGAGTAAACTGTTGACCGCTTGAATCCCCTCATCTCCCAGACCGAGAGAGAAATTATTGACATAGAGTTTGATATGGTTGCTGATGACCTGATCATCCAACTCCTGTGCGTGCTGTTTGATATAGGCCTGCGGTTCTTGCGGGTGTGAATAAGCATATTCAATACTCTGTCGTAGTGCGGTCTCCAGTTTCCGGATCACCGCTGACCCCAGATTTCTTTTTGCCAGAATGCCTCCCAATGGGATTGGATAACCACTCTCTTCTTCCCACCATTGACCGAGATCCAAAATCTGTTTTAATCCATACTGCTGGTAGGTAAAGCGTGATTCGTGAATGATGACGCCAGCATCGACTTGTCCTTGTTCGACTGCGCCCATAATTTCATCAAAGGGGAGAATCAGCAGATTTTCGTAACCATCAGAATAGAGTTGTAAGAGGAGATTGGCGGTGGTGAGTCGCCCGGGAATGGCAATCTTTTTGCCCCGTAACTTTTCCATTGAGGTTTCTTGTGCGGCAATAATCAGGGGGCCACAACCCCGTCCCAGTGCGCCGCCGCTACGTAATAATACGTAGTTTTCACGCAGATGACCGAGGGCGTGATACGATATTTTGGTCAGGTCAAGTTGATTTTGCAATGCCAGCTGATTCAGTGTTTCAACGTCTTCAAGTTGCTCGGTAAATTCTATTCCAGGACAGGGAACTCTTTTGTGCATCAGTCCATAAAAAATGAATGTGTCGTTTGGGCAGGGTGAATAGCCCAGACTCAGTTGCTGCATGGTTCTGCCTCTCTCTGTTTAAGTTGAGGGCCAGTTTTCAAGCAATTCCAGAATCCCCAGTTGCGCCGCTTCAGCACCACGATTAATATCCCATTGTTGTGGATCACGGGTTCCGGTCGGGTTGGAAATGCCACGCAGTTCCAACAAGGGGATATCAAATTCAGCGCATACCTGTGCAGCCGCAGCCCCTTCCATGTTTTCACAAATGCTACCGGTGCGTTGTTGCAATTTACTGCTCAGATCGGGGTTACCACTACAGCGATTGACTGTGACAAATGATCCGCTGATGGCAGTTGGAAGTATCTCAAGCGCCCATTTGAGCAAATCTGAATTGAGGGTGAACGATTGCTGAACAATCGGTGCAAGTTGAGGATTTTGCGGGAGATCCAGCTGGTTCAGAGGGATGAATTTTTCGGCAGTGGCAATCCCTAGATCACCAAAGTTTTCCGTTTCTGCCAGGACAAGGCTCCCGATTGGCAGTCCACTTTCGGGATAGGCTCCGCCACATCCACAGAGCAAGACAGCTGTTGGAGTGTGCTCGCTCAGAAGGCGGGTGAGTTGCATGGCCATATTGACTGATCCGATTCCCCCATGACTCAGTAAAATATTATGTCCCTGCAACCTTCCGGTGAAAATCTGGATCGATCCACAGTAGAGAGTTTGTGTGGTTGTGATCTGTTCACGCAGGAGCGTTGTTTCCAGTGGGGCAGCGGCAAGAATGAGTAACATATTAAGATTTAAACCAGCCATGACGGATCAAGTCACGACGTAGATCGCTGCCTTGATTTCGCACCATTCCATGGTACCAGAATTGTTTTTGGCTGAGCTTCGTTGCCGTTGGAGGGTCAAGTCTTTTGCGGCGGTCAACCAGGATTTTTCTAAAAATATCATCTGGTTCAGCAACTATCGAAATAATTTTGTCGGCCAATTCTGTTGGCGCTATTTCTATCACCAGTTGAATCGTGTCACGGATGATGAGTCCCTGTTTGTACTCCCAAAGGTCGCCATCAAATGTATTTTCACACTCGCTGACAAAATCGCTCCAATCAAGCAGAAGCCCGCCAAATTCAACTTCTGCTAATTCATGATTAGGTAACTTTGACTTGAATAATTTCTCAATCTGCCCCTGTTCTTTGCGAGTCAGGAAAAACGAAAGCCCTTCCTCAACCTGGTACATATCCAATTGGTCAATCATCTCTCTGCAAAAAAATGTCGCATCAAGCTCGTTCTCAGCAAAAGAACGTAGGATTTCAGGGAGTCGCTGTTGCGGAAATCCAAGGAGAGAGAGGTGGTCGTGGCCAAAATCCTCAGGAAGGGCTAAATTATTATTGTATGGAAGCTGGTACTGATGAAGAAAGTTGCTTAAGCGGAGATGATTATCGGTAAAAAATGTCAGTACTTTTTCTTCAGAAAAGAAAAATTCCAAACCCTTGCGGTTATTAGCTATGCCAAAACCAACAAAACCATCGTGGGTCATCCGGCTGATATAGGGTGCGATGTTTCTCAAAATGAAGCTGGTTGGCAGATAGGGTGAATAAAAGACTGAAGGTATGGGACGCTCATTCTTTCCGCTAGGTCGCGATAGCAGCGCTTCTTCCGGGTAGTATTCGAGGATAAAAAAGGATTCGTCAGCTAAAAAACGGGAAAAATGGTTAAAGATTGATTCTATTTTGCTGACATTAGCCATCGCTGTGAAGCGGTAGGCATTATTGCAATCCTCCAGTAGCGCATATTTAAAACCTTCCAGCGGGGGAGGGATTTTATTATTGCTCTGCCAGGGTTGGATTCCAGCAGGGAGTTCAAGCCGTTTTGCCAAGTCAGATCCTTTCAATAATAATGATGGCGTCGCAAAAAGTCCGCCTCACGGTGTTGCAGCGGTTTTTCAAGACCTTGAAAAACCACTATGCCTTGTGGAACGAAATTTTTGTTTAGCCATCTGATTCATTTTTGCGAGTGCATCAATAATGACTTCTACGTCCATTCAATATTTTCAGAATGACACTGATGTACGCCGGCATCGCAGAAAGTCATAAGATGGCAACGCCATCAAAATTATAATGAAATAAGTAGAATATTTTTTGTGACAAGTCAACAAGTGGCTGGGTTTACTT
>JAOZOH010000099.1 GCA_029933365.1 Desulfuromusa sp.
TGGGCTCACCCGTGAAACTTTGGAAAAAGCCCTTGCTGCGCAAGGTCTGACCATGTCGGAATATCGGAACAAAATTAAAAATGAAATTCTCCGTTATAAATTATTGAGTCGTGAAGTTAATTATAAGGTTCTGGTAACCAGCAGTGAGGTTCGCGACTACTATGAAAAACATATCGACGAATACACCATCGAAGCAAAAGTCCAAGTCAATCGGATCAGCTTTAAAATCCCATCTGGCAATGAAGAGGAAATGGCCAGATTCCATAAGCGGGTCGAAACCAGCCGCGACCTGCTCCTCAATGGGGAAGAGTTTACCAAGGTGCTTGAGGCTCAGGGCAACTCTGCCAGTGGTGGCGATATGGGAGAGCTGATCGAAGCCGATATGGCAGAGCCGTTACGGTTGGCACTGACAGATTTAAAAGCTGGGGATGTCAGTAAACCCCTTGAGATGAACGGCAAGATTCATCTGCTTCAAGTGACGAAACGGACGACTGTCGATGATGACCCCTTCGCGAGTGTCAAAGATGAAATTGAAGAAAAATTGAAGCGGGATAAAACTGACCTCCGTTTTGCAGAATGGCAAAAAGAACTCCGTAACAATGCCCATGTTGAAATCCGCATTTAGAACCCTCTGATTTCCCCCTCTCCCACCAGTTGAGAGGGGGAAACTATCAAGAAACTCCAAATCATTTCCACCACAAAGCTTGTCTCCCCATCAAGGCTTCCGCTATACTGCTCCATTACACAAATTTTTGCTGAACGATCACATTAATATTCACGTTCTTTTTTGCGAGACTCTTACCAACATGCAGCCACTCCTTCTAACCATGGGCGATCCAACCGGAATCGGCCCCGAACTGATCATTAAAGCTTTACTGGATCATTCTCTTGAACAGATCAACTGCCCGATTCAGATTGTCGGGGATGCCGGTGTATTGTGCCGAGCGGGACAGATATTTGGTTGTGAGGGAGAAGCCGAAGCAGGTCCGGAGGGACTCATCCTCCTCCATTTTAGCGATCAGATGCTGATTGTTCATCCGGTTTCTGCACTGGAGACCTCTGCTGTTCATTATGGACAACCCGATACTGCTTGCGGCAAGGCGATGGCAGATTATATTGAATACGCTATTGCCCGCTGCCTTGATAAAACCGCAGCGGGGATAGTGACTTGCCCGATCAACAAGGCTGCAATTAATGCAGCTGGGTACCATTTTTCCGGCCATACCGAATTGCTGGCGAAACGGTGCGGGGTCGACAAAGTGGTGATGATGTTGGCTGGTGAGCAGTTAAAAGTTTGCCTGGTGACGACCCATCTGGCTTATCGGGATGTCCCGGCGATCTTGAGCCGCGAGGAAATTCTGCAGACAATCGAGATTACTGCCAGCGCATTTCGTCACCAGTTCGGGATTGAACAGCCACGTCTTGCGGTGCTAGCACTGAACCCCCATGCCAGTGAAAATGGGCTATTTGGCGATGAAGAAGAACGCATTATCACTCCGGCCATAGAAGCAGCTCAAGCGGAGGGGATTGCCGCTGACGGCCCACATAGCGCTGACACCCTGTTTCACTTTGCCGCAAAAGGAGCTTATGACGCGGTGATTTGTATGTATCACGATCAAGGGTTGATCCCCCTCAAACTGCTTCATTTTGATGATGCGGTTAATGTCACTCTGGGTTTACCAATTGTCAGAACCAGCGTTGATCATGGTACCGCCTACAATCTGGCTGGAACCGGAACCGCCAACACTGCGAGTCTTGTTGCCGCATTGAAGATGGCGGAGCAAATGGCGAGGAACTAAAGCAACTGTCAACCCTTCTCCCTGAGGGAGAAGGTGGCCAAAGGCCGGATGAGGGGGAAAAGTCAAAATCAATTACAAACTCTCCCATCACCCTAACCCTCTCCCTCATGGAGAAAGGATCTTTTAGACACAGTGGAAGATTGAAAGTTATGATTGACAAAATCAAAATTCGCGGTGCTCGCGAACATAATCTGAAAAATATTGATATCGACATCCCCCGCGATCAGTTGGTGGTGATTACCGGGGTTTCCGGTTCGGGTAAAAGCACTCTGGCATTTGATACCATCTATGCTGAAGGGCAACGTCGCTATGTTGAAAGCTTGTCCGCCTACGCACGCCAATTTCTGGAGCAGATGGAAAAACCGGACGTTGATCAGATTGATGGCCTCTCCCCAGCAATCTCAATTGAGCAGAAAACTACCTCTAAAAATCCCCGCTCAACGGTTGGCACGGTCACCGAAATCTACGATTACTTGCGCCTTCTCTACGCCCGGGTTGGACAAATTCTCTGCCACCGTTGCGGTAACCCGATCCGCTCTCAGACTGTTGAACAGATGGTCGATCAGGTGATGAAGTTCCCCGAAAAAACCAAACTCATGGTGATGGCTCCCATTGTCCGCAGTCGCAAAGGGGAATACCGTAAAGAACTGGCTCAGTTGCAGGCCGATGGCTTTGTCCGTATCCGGGTCGATGGTGAAATGTTTGAATTGGGCGATAAAATTGAGCTGGATAAGCAGAAAAAGCACACTCTGGAAGTGGTTGTGGATCGCCTGGTCATGAAAGAAGACATTGAATCACGCCTCGCTGATTCAATAGAAACTGCTTTGCACTTAGCTGAAGGGATGGTGCGGATTGAAGTTCCCGATGGTGTCAGCAAACTGTTCTCAGCGAACCATGCCTGCATCGATTGTGGCCTCTCTTATCCAGAGGTTTCACCACGCATGTTTTCCTTCAACAATCCCCATGGTGCCTGCCCCGATTGCAGCGGCCTTGGCACCAAAATGTACTTTGACCATGAGCAGGTGGTTCCCAATCCCGAATTTTCTTTGCGCGATGGCGCCATTGTCCCCTGGGATAGCCGCACCGGTTACTACTATCAAGCATTGCTGGAAGCTCTCTCTATCCATTATGAGTTTGACATCCGTAGCCCCTTTAACAACCTTCCTGAACGACTGCAAAATATTATTCTCTATGGCTCCGGTGAGGAAAACGTGCAGTTTTTTTACGACCAGGGTGAGCGACGCCATTTCTATGAGAAACCGTTCGAGGGAGTTATCCCCAATCTGCAACGGCGCTACCACGAAACCGATTCGGATACGGTTAGAGATAATCTGGAGCGGTTCATGAGTATTCTCCCCTGTCCGACCTGTAAAGGGGGAAGATTACGTCCCGAGGCGCTGCATATTACCGTTGGCGGGAAGAACATTCAGCAAGTCACTGATATGTCAATCGCCGATGCTGAGGCTTTTTTTCATGACCTGATCCTGTCTGACAAAGATATGGAGATTGCTCGACGGGTGCTCAAAGAGATTCGTGAACGGCTCTCCTTTCTTTCCCATGTTGGCCTTGATTATCTCACCTTAAGTCGCAGTGCTGGAACTTTAAGTGGTGGTGAAGGGCAGCGTATCCGGTTGGCCACCCAAATTGGCTCTTCTCTCACCGGGGTTCTCTATATTCTGGATGAACCTTCTATCGGCTTGCATCAACGTGATAATCAACGGCTGCTGACCACCCTGAAACGACTGCGTGATCTGGGTAATAGCGTTCTGGTGGTCGAACATGACGAAGAAACCATTGCTGCCGCTGACCACGTGATCGATATGGGCCCTGCAGCGGGTATCCATGGCGGCCAGGTTATCGCTCAAGGGACGCCACAGCAGATACAGGAAAATCCCGATTCCTTGACTGGTGATTACCTCTCAGGAAAGCGCTACATCATGGTTCCAACAGAGCGCCGCTCGACCGAGCGCTGGCTTGAAATTATAGGTGCCCGAGCCAACAATCTGCAAGATGTAGATGTCAAAATTCCCCTTGGAGTTCTCACCTGTATCACCGGGGTTTCTGGCTCGGGGAAATCCTCCCTGGTGATTGAAACTCTCTACAAAGCCCTGGCGCAAAAACTTCACCGGACTCGGGAAAAATCGGGTCCGGTAAGAGACATTCTCGGTCTGGAATTACTCGACAAAGTGATCGATATCGACCAGTCACCGATCGGGCGGACCCCACGCTCCAACCCGGCCACATATACCGGTGTCTTTACCGACATCCGGGATCTGTTTGCCCAGCTTCCGGAAGCGAAAATCCGCGGCTACAAGCCAGGTCGTTTTTCCTTTAACGTCAAAGGTGGTCGTTGTGAGGCGTGCCGTGGCGATGGCATTATAAAAATTGAAATGCACTTTTTGCCCGATGTCTATGTTCAGTGTGAAGTCTGCAAAGGGGCTCGCTACAATCGTGAAACCCTGGAGGTAAAATACAAGGGGAAAAGTATTGCTGATGTTCTCGATATGACCGTTAACCAAGCCAGCCGTTTTCTCGAAAATATTCCCCGGATCAGCAGTAAACTGCAGACAGTGCGTGATGTCGGGCTCGGATATATCAAATTAGGACAAAGCGCCACAACCCTTTCCGGTGGCGAAGCTCAACGAGTCAAACTATCCCGTGAACTCAGCAAGCGGGCCACCGGGAAGACCATCTATATTCTTGATGAACCGACCACCGGGCTCCATTTTGCGGACATCCACAAGCTATTAGAGGTGCTAAATCGACTCGTTGAAACCGGCAATACAGTAGTCGTTATTGAGCATAATCTGGATGTCATCAAGACTGCCGATTACATTATTGATCTTGGACCAGAAGGGGGAGCTTTGGGCGGAAATATTGTTGCAGCAGGAACGCCTGAACTGGTTGCTGAATGTGAAAATTCCTATACCGGGAACTTTTTGAGTGACTACTTAATGAAGCAGTCATAGCTGTGCATAATTCACGCAAAATCTGCACATTCAGACAATTTGTGGCGCTAAAATAAGCCCTTAAGAGCTACACAAAAATGCCGATAAGAAAATATCCTCATTGAAAAGGTGCTATATCTTCAATATCAGTTAGCTTATTTTTTGGATTAGCATCAAGAAAAAAACCTATGCTTGGCAAATTTAAAGGCATAAGCATTGCAGTAAAATAGTTTGCCAGTAGGTCGGTTTGGTAAAAAGGAGCACCCAAATGAAAAGTAAACTGTTCACCCTTTTTGTGCTTGTCGCATTTCTCAGTGCGTGCGCACCCCATCAGGCACTGATTCAATCAGAACCCCCAGGGGCTATGGTCACGATTAACGGGACGGAAATCGGCGCAACACCCGTTAAATATGACTATACTCTCAGCACTGGTAGCCAACACCAGGTGCAAATCTCCCGTCAGGGATATGAACAGGTCGATCTGACGATTAAGGCTGATAAAACTGACTCCGGTGCCATGAAACGTTGGTTGATGGCTGGAGTGGTCTGGAGTCCTCTCTGGATAGGAACCGTCTTCACCAAGAAACTGAAAGAAAGTTACCTGTTTGTGATGAAACGAAACGATCCACAGCTGACAGCAATGCTTGAATAAATTGTATGATGTCAAATTATGATTGCAGACTTACCGGCAATCAAAAAGCCAGCCCGAAAGGACTGGCTTTTTGATTTTTTACCCTGATCCCTAGATATCATCCCCTGATTAACCATTCAGCAGAACAATATCCCGAATCAAACTACGATTAACCAGATAGGATATACCTCCAGAGAAGAGCGGGAAAAAATTGTTGCCGCCATTGATATAATCGGTCAACCTGACACTATGATTTGGTGCATCAATTTTAAGCGCACCCTGCAGCGTTTCATGTCCAGGAAAACTGATTTTTACCTGCCGTTCAGTGTACTCAAGTTTCTCATGCAAAGAAATATCGCACCGCAGATGACTGATCATCCCCTTTTGTATCAAATGAAAATTCCCACTGCTGCTATGCATTGGTAAAAAAGGATTCTCTTCCATCAGCAGATCAAGCACAGTCTGTTCCCCCGAATGGAGCAGTGCATATTGAGCCAAATGAACCCGGCCATCAAAGATAACACCGTCCGCCATAAACAGGCTGACCTGTTCCTCCCTTTTTTCCACTCGAAGATTATCTGACATCGGCAACTCCTGAAGAAGATATCGCTATTTATGATGACTAGTGATGGCTACACCATCAGCCGTAGACCCAGCGGGGTAAAAATAAAACCAGATCGGGCCAGAAGGTTAAAACCATCAGAATCGCAACCTGAATCAGCAGAAATGGCATAACCGCTTTTGATACATAAATCAGATCACGGTTGACGATGGCCCCGGAGATATACAAACTGACCCCAAGAGGAGGGGTACAGTAACCAATCCCCAGATTGATAGTCATCAACAAACCAAAATGCATGGTGTTGATGCCAAATTTGCTGAGTAACGGTAAAAAGATCGGGGTCAGGATCAGGGTTGCGGAAATAATATCCATGAACATGCCAATAATCAGCAACAGGATATTGACCGCCAGCAGAAATACCCAGGGGGAAGATATACTGCTGACAACCGCAGTGGCGATTTTGTTAGGTATCTGCTCAAAGGTCAGATATTCACCAAAAACCGAAGCACCGGCGACAATAATCAACAGCGTTGCAGAAGTCACTGCTGATGAAACAACCACCCGCTTTACATCCAGTAACTTCATGTCGCGGTGAATACAGATCTCAACAAAAAAAGCATAAAAACAGGCCACCACAGCAGCTTCATTGGCAGTGAACATCCCCGAATAAATACCACCGAAAATCAGTACTGGCAAAAACAGCGCCCAGATACTTTCTCTAACGACGGCCATAGCCTCTTGCAGGGTCGGCCGATTGATGGTCTTCAGCCCTTTTTTCTTACAGACAAAATAGGCATAGAGACTCATGGCGACCATGATCATCAATCCTGGAACGAAGCCAGTTAAAAAAAGAGCTTCAAGAGGATCGTTGCTGACCATGGCATACAGGATCATCGCAATCGATGGGGGAATAACCACCCCGAGGATTGGTGCAGTGGTCATGATCCCGACTGAAAACTGCTCGTCGTAATCATTTTCGACCAATGCCGGAATCATGAAACCGCCGATGGCAACCACGGTCGCAACCGTTGATCCAGAAATCGCTCCAAAAAAACCACAGGCCAGAATTCCAGCCATAGCCAGCCCGCCGGGGAGGAAACCAACCAGCACATTGGCAGTTCTGATCAGCTTTTCGACAATGCTCCCAGTGGTCATAATGTTGCCACACAGGACAAAAAACATCACCACCACCAGAGCGAACTTATCCATGCTACGATAGAGAACTTCGATGACAATCTGCGCATCAATCCCAAGGAGATAAACCAGGCCGAAGGTGCCGGTAAAAAACAGCGCCATAAACACCGGGATGGTTGAAGCAAGGCAACCAAGCAGCAGGGCAAGAATCAGCAGATAACTGGAATCCATGATTATTCCTCTCCCGTCACATCTTGTTTACTGCGCCAGTCTTCAACCATAACCACCAGCGTCCGCAGAAACATCATCACCCCCATAAGCGGAAGAATGGCATAAAAATACCATTCCGGGATCTGCAATGTGGTGGTCTTGGCGTATTCATCCTGAAACATCATCACCGTCATCTTCCCACCGAGATAGACCATGATTCCAGCAAAGAACAGAACTGCCAAATGCGAAAACAGTGTCAGCGGCCTCTTCAAGACTGGAAATATCTGTGGTAAGGCGTCAATACGAATCAATGAGCGACTACGAATCGCAGCCACACAACCAATATAAGTGGAAAAATAGATAACCTTGCGAACCACCTCATCTGACCAGTAAAGGCTGACGTTGTCAGTTGCCTTACGCAAAATGACATTAGCCATCGCCGTAAGCAGAGCAACACAGACGGCGATAAACAGTGACCAGTCTTCAACAAAAAGAAAACCACGGTCGATTGTTTTAAACGCTTTTTTCAGCATGATTTATCTTTTCCGGTCGGAGAAAGAGGCAGAATTTAATTCTGTCCCCCGATTGCGCTACCATTTCAAGGCGGATCAAAAAGGTACAGATGCAAGGCTTGCGAAATCTGATCCCTGAGGCATAGCTTCAGCTATGTCGAAGGGTGAAGATTGAGTATAACGCAGCAGATGTGCCTTTTTCATCCGTCTTAACACAAAAAAAGAGCCGGGGAGCATTCCCCGGCCCCTAAACGTGCCGATTATACAGAGATTAGTTTCAACTGCCAAGCTTTGCCCGCACCTTGGCCAAATAATCAGGACCAATTTTCTGACCCCACTTTTCTAACACCGGTTCAGCAAGTTTCTTCAGCTGAGAGATCTCTGCATCGGACAACTGATAAAATTGAACTCCCGCCTCTTTTGCTTTGGCTACCTGAACATCATACTGTTTACGTGTAGCTTCTCGTGTCGCAGCACTCTCTTCAGTAATAACAGCCAGGAAAGTTGTACGTAGATCGGCTGGTAATTTATCCAGCCAACGCTTATTGATCAGGTGAACAAACAATCCCTGAGCATAGTTCAACTCGGTAAAGGATTTGGCAATGGTAAACTTTTTAGTGATGTTGCAAACGATGGCAGTGTGATCAAGTCCGGAAATAACCCCGGTCTGTAGAGCCTGAGGGACATCCGGCCATGGCATGACGGTAAATTTAAGACCCCATGCTTTGTAAAAATCAGTATTGACCGGAGCCTGTGCAACTCTAAAGTTAATCCCTTTAGCAGCAGCCAAAGTATCCACCGGAGTGGTTGTCGCCCAACCGTACGGTCCATAACCCGTAAAGTCAGCAACATAAATACCTCTGGAGAGAGCCCCTTCAGAAAATGGCTTCCAGAGCTCTGGATCATTGCGGAAAGTATCCAGTTTATCAAAGGTATCAATAACATATGGGAGATTAACAATCCCAAGACGATCAGCCACATTAGCGGCTGCAACGGAAGAACTGAGCATTCCCTGCACCGCTCCAAGCTTCAATTTACTGATAACATCTTTCTCACCACCCAGCTGAGCCAAGGGGCGATAATCAACATAGATCTGCCCGTCGGTTTGCTCCCAAACCTTGTCACGAATCCGATAACCGGCTGCAACACCTTCGATCACTGGATGGGAAATATTTGAAAGGATGTAGGTGTATTTTGCACCACTCGGATCAAAAGCCGGCTTCCAGGCTGCCAGTGGATCCTTCTTTCCTCCTGCCATACCGACAACCGGTAGGCATAACGTCAACATCAACAATAAAACCAGAACCTTTTTCATCTAAAACCTCCTCTAACGTTAAAAGAACAACCTCTTGTTTAGTTATCACAAAAAAAAGTTAAATATTAGTAAAATCAGCTAGTTATGAATGGAACGATAGCTTTTTTAGCTTGTCTGGGTCAAGCTTTAATCTTGAGAGTTAAAACAAAAAGACCGATCTGGAGCTTCCAGATCGGTCTTTTTGTTTACTGAACTTGGTTAGAAAATTAATTTTTGAGCACCCCCCTCACCTTGTTCAAGTAATCCAAACCTATTTTTTCACCCCACTTCTGTACCACCGGCTCAGCCAGTTCTACCAGTTTAGCTTTTTCTGCTGCAGGGAGATCGTTAAACACAACGCCATTTTTTTTAGCAGCGGCAATCTGATCGAGTTGCTGCTGTTCGGTCAAAGCACGAACCTGTTGGCTCTCTTCTTTGATCGCCCGGCCTAATATCTGCTGAAGATCTTTGGGTAGCTTATTGAACCAACGTTTATTCATCAGGTGAATGTAGAGACCTTGGGCGTAATCAATATTGGTATAGCTTTTGGCGACATTGAACTTTTTGGTGATATTGCAGACAATCGGGGTATGGTCGAGACCACTGATCACACCAGTTTGCAAAGCTTGTGGAACATCCGGCCACGGCATAACGGTAAACTGGATTCCCCAAGCCTTATAGAGATCGACATTGACTGGTGCCTGAGCAATCCGGAAAAGTTGTTCACGGGCTTCTACCAAAGATTTAACCGGGGTCTTAGTTGCCCAACCGTAGCTGCCATAACCGGTGAAATCAGCGACGATGATCCCCTTTGCTTCAGCATCCAACCCATATTCTCTGAATAATTCCTCATTCTGACGAAATTTTTCCAGAGCGGCAAAGCTATCAATTAAAAAGGGAAGATTGACAAGTCCAAGACGGGGAGACACGTTCGGTGCCAGAACCGAAGAACAGAGCATTCCCTGAACCGCACCCATTTGCAGCTTGTGCAAAACGTCTTTTTCACCGCCTAACTGTGAAATCGGACGATAGTCGACATACAAACGACCATGACTTTCCTTCCAGACCCGGTCACGAATCCGGTAACCAACGGTTGCCCCCTCAATAGCCGGGTGACCGACTGTCGAAAGGAGATAGGTATATTCTGCGCCACTTGGATCAAATTTTGGCTGCCAAGCAGCCAATGGATCCGCAGCAAAGACAGAAACCGAGAACAACAACATCATGACAAGAATCAAACCCGATGCAGATCGCCGCATATTTTACTCCTCTCTGGTTAATAGAATGGGGGTCAGTAGAACATAATTTCAATGCCTGCTCAATATCTGATCACATAATCATTGGGCCCCTTTTCCTGTGTCGAAGTCTGGTGTATGCTCGAAAAAAATGATAAAGCAACATTCTTTCTGTAAATTAGCGACAGATTTTATTTTGCTTCCAT
>JAOZOH010000260.1 GCA_029933365.1 Desulfuromusa sp.
CCGACTGAAAAACTGGTTTCAAGAACTGGGGTCGATTGTTGCAGCAATTGTTTAGCATACTCACTGGTCAGGTGCTGCAGAAAACGCTTTGGACTGACTCCGGCAAAACGGCGGAATAATCTCTGAAAATGGTAGGGACTCAACCCGACCTGTCTGGCTGCTGCGTTGAGCGATGGCTGCTCCAGTGCAGAATCTTTGAGAAAATGGATTGCTTTGGCAATGTGCTGGTAATCATCTGTCATGAGTTGCTCCTTGTATGATTGGCTCAAAATTACCATTCGGATCGTGAAGCGCCAACCCGCTTCTTGCTATTTCATAGATATTTTTTTGCTTGCAAGTTTCCATCTCTTTAAGGTATTAAGTCCTCCTGTGTAACACCTGCGGATTCAATTTCCGCAGGGACTTAGATTTTTAAGTCCCTATCGTCTAGCCTGGCCCAGGACACCGCCCTTTCACGGCGGCGACGGGGGTTCGAATCCCCCTGGGGACGCCAAATAAAAATAGCCCCTCCCTCTTTTTAAGGGAGGGGCTATTTTTATTTGTTCCTTGCTGGGATTTGAAGCGAAATGAGCGCTGACTTAATGTCAGAAAAGCGGCCATCCCTGGCCGCGTCAGCGAATGGAGGGGAGCCTACGCAGGAACCCGCATGATGCGGGTGACAAAGTGGGCGAATCCCCCTGGGGACGCTAAATTTCTGATTTTTGTGGGAAGTTTTTTTGTTTCCACCAAATGTGCTATTCTGCCCGGTATACAAGGATATTCTCTATGACCCGACAATCAACATTGGTAGAAATTTTTTCAGATGGGGCCTGCTCTGGCAATCCTGGCCCCGGTGGTTATGGCACAATCCTGCGTCATGGAAAGCATGAGAAAGAACTCTCTGGTTACGACCCAGAAACAACCAACAACCGTATGGAGATGCTTGGTGCTATTGCTGGCCTAGAAGCATTGACCCGTTCCTGCAGGGTCTGTCTGACGACCGATTCGCAGTACCTGGTCAAAGGAATGACCGAATGGATTGATGGTTGGCAGAACAAGGGGTGGAAAAATTCAAAAAAAGTGGAGGTTGCCAATCGCGACCTCTGGGAGCGATTGCTGGAGCTCGCTAAGAATCATCAGATCGATTGGGTCTGGGTGAAAGGGCATGCGGGACATCTCGAAAATGAGCGCTGCGATGAATTGGCGCGTTTGGAAATTACAAAGGCTTCTGATAGTATCGAGCAGATATAGACTTTGTATGGTGAGGGAGAAAATAATGACTAGCGGAAAACAGATTGAACAATTTTTTACTTCACCCTTTTTCGGAGTGGTCGGTGCTTCGACGAATCGGGATAAATATGGCAACAAGGTGTTGCGCTGTTATCAGCAGAATGACCTGTCAGTGCTCCCGGTCCACCCTAAGGAAAAACAGGTTGAAGGGGTCGATTGTGTCGTCTCAGTTGCCGATTTGCCCGCAGAGGTGCAAAGTATTTCGATCATTACACCGCCGCAGATAACTGAAAAAGTTGTTGAACAAGCTGCCGCTCACGGGATTAAGAATATTTGGATGCAAGTGGGTTCAGAAAGTCCCGCAGCAGTAAAGTATTGTGAAAAACAGGGCTTAAATGTGATCGCTGATGGTAGCTGTGTACTGGTTGTTTTGGGATATCATGAGCACTGATGTGGTTGTGAAGAATATATAGGTAAGTTTGCCAGTGAAGCGAACACCAAGTCTTTTGGCAAAGAGCTGCGGGGGGATAGCCGGAAAGCAGGAGAAATACTGATGAGCATGTTCCTCGATTTTGAATCAATTACAAAAAGTATGGGGGAATTGCCAGCATCGCCGATTGTCGCCACCAAATTGCTTGAATTGCTGCGTAAGCCCGACTTAAAAATTAAGGAATTAGCCAATGCTGTTTCCCTTGACCCGGTTATTTCTGCCCGATTGATGCGGATGGCCAACTCGGTATTTTATCAACAGATGAAACAGGTAAGGACGGTTGATCGGGCGATTATTATTGTTGGTGAGGATGTCCTTAAAAATCTTGCATTGGAATACAGTTTACGCTCGACCAGCAAAACCTATGGTGTTATGGAGCGTAAATTATGGGAAAATTCAATTGGTTGTGCTGTTGCTTGCCGGATGTTGGCAGATCGTTTGACTGACATCGATAAAAATGAGGCTTACCTTGCCGGGTTACAACATCATATTGGCAAGGTGGTGATGGTGAATCGCGACAAGGATCTTTACAAGGAAGTATTACGGGTTGTCGACTCAGGGAAAGGGCTCCTTCGGGATGTTGAGCGGGGGCTATTCGCTTATTCCCATGAAGTGGTTGGGGCGGCACTGCTCGATCACTGGAATTATCCTAAAATGATTGTTGAGGCGACCTTGCACCATCATGAATTTGAAGATTTGCGTACTGAAAACGAAGAGATTTTTACTGTTTGTGCAATTGTTAGTCTGGCCAGTGATTTCTGCCGCCATTTTGGAATCGGTTACGCCGAAGCGACTGAAATGGATTTGACCATGTGTCGCGGGGCTCTGGCGTTGGAAGCCAATCCGATGATTGTTGACGAACTAGCGGAGAAATTTCACCCTGAATTTGTCAAAGAACGTAATCTGTTCTTAACATGATCCTTCTATAAATCCCTTTTACCCTAGATTCAAGGAGCTGGTTTATGTGCAAGAAAATTTTTATTGCTGCAACTGGTCAACATTGCGGTAAAACCA
>JAOZOH010000028.1 GCA_029933365.1 Desulfuromusa sp.
ATACAGTGTGAGCAGCCAACTTTGTTTGGCTTGTAAAAAAATGGGTGAACTCCTGGAAGAGGGCTTTTCTTGACTTGATTTACTCTATAGTGTTAAAAATTCTCCTTTTTATAAAGGTTTATAATTCTTATGTACCTCCCCTCTGAAAATGAGTTCTGCCGGTTGGCACAGCAGGGCAATCTGATTCCTGTATACCGGGAAATTCTTGCGGATATGGAAACTCCGGTTTCTGCTTTTCGTAAAATCGATGACGGTCAGACCGCTTTTCTTCTTGAATCGATAGAGGGTGGAGAGAAATGGGCTCGTTATTCGTTCCTTGGTAGTGGCCCGGCTCGGGTGTTTCGCTGTCGGGATCAATATTATGAAGTCAGATATGCGGGTAAGCTTGAGGAATCAGGGCAGGTCGATGACCCGCTCCGTAAGTTACGTGACCTGATGACCGTTTATCAGCCGGTTGAACTGGAGGGGTTGCCGCGCTTTTTTGGTGGAGCGGTCGGTTACCTGGGTTATGATATGGTCCGTTTTGTTGAAGATCTTCCCGATGCCAATCCCCGTCAGATTGACGGTTGGGATGCCTGTTTTATGTTCACTGAGCGGCTGTTGATCTTTGACAATATGCGCCAGAAGGTCAAACTTGTTTGTAATGTTCATTTGCAGGAAGGTGAAGATCCGGCTAGCGCTTATAAACGTGCTCAGCAGCAGATTGAGCAGATGCTCTTACAGTTGCGTCAACCATTGCAGCGTGCTGATGAAGAGCAGAGTGGTGATGGCCGGCAGGAGCTGGAAACAAATTTCAGCAAAGAAGATTTCAAGCGGGCAGTCGAGAGTTGCAAAGAATATATCCGCGCCGGAGATATATTCCAGGTGGTCATTTCCCAACGTTTCTCAGGTAAACTACACAGTGATCCTTTCAATATTTACCGAGCGCTACGCACCATCAATCCATCTCCCTACATGTTTTTCCTCCGTTTTGGCGAATCGATTATTGTTGGTGCTTCACCTGAGGTTTTGGTGCGTAAAGAGGGCAACCAGGTTGACGTTCGCCCAATTGCAGGAACTTTGCCGCGTGGTAAAACGGCTGCAGAGGATCTTGCTCTTGAGCAGCAACTCCTGGCCGATCCGAAAGAGCGCGCTGAACATATTATGTTGGTTGATCTCGGGCGTAACGATGTTGGGCGAGTTGCCGTTGCTGGAACGGTTGAAGTTAGTGAACTGATGGTGGTGGAGCGCTATTCCCACGTGATGCATATTGTTTCCAACGTACGTGGACAGTTGCGTCCCGAGTTGGATTGCTTCGATGTTTTCCGGGCAGCATTCCCGGCGGGAACCCTGTCGGGATCACCAAAAATCCGAGCGATGGAGATTATCGACGAATTGGAACCAGTGCGGCGTGAGGTTTACGGCGGTGCGGTTGGCTATTTCTCTTTCAGTGGCAATATGGATCTGGCGATTGCGATTCGAACTCTGCAGATTGAGAAGGATACGTTTTATCTGCAGGCTGGTGCCGGGATTGTCGCCGACAGTGATCCAGAGATGGAATACCAGGAAACTTTAAATAAAGCCCGTGGTGTCAAACGTGCCATCGAAATGGCCAACCGCGGGCTCGTATAGGACCTCCAATTTTATGCTACTCATGATTGATAATTATGACTCCTTTACCTACAATCTGGTTCAATATTTTCTGGAACTCGGTGAAGAGGTCAAAGTGAGCAGAAATGACAAACTGACGCTGGACGATATTGAACAACTGGCGCCGGAGCGGCTGGTTATTTCTCCCGGCCCATGCACGCCAAAAGAGGCGGGAATTTCTGTGGCAGCGATTCAACAGTTTGCCGGTAAAATTCCACTTCTCGGCATCTGTCTTGGCCATCAGGCGATTACCGAAGCATTTGGCGGCAAGGTGGTGCGGGCTGATCGACTGATGCATGGCAAAACCAGCCCGATTCACCATGATGGGAGTCGTCTTTATCAAAATTTGCCCAATCCCTTTACTGCAACCCGTTACCACTCTCTGATTGCCGAGCGGGAGAGCTTTCCCGATGCTTTAAAAATTACCGCCTGGACTGAAGAGGGTGAAATTATGGGACTGCAACATCGAGATCTACCGGTGTGGGGGGTGCAATTTCATCCTGAATCAATTTTGACTACTGAAGGAATGGATTTGCTGGATAATTTTTTGAAAATATCTTGATGCGGAGTTTATAGATGATCAAGGAAGCGATTGCCAAATTGGTTGAACGGCACGATTTGAATGAACTGGAAATGATCGATGCGATGAATCAGATTATGGGCGGTGAGGCGACTCCGGCGCAGATCGGTTCATTTATCACTGCGTTGCGGATGAAAGGGGAAACAATCCCTGAAATTATCGGTGCGGCGCGGGTGATGCGGGCGCATGCCACCCCGATCCGGGTTGGTGATGTGGTTGATATCGATCGGGATGATATCAATGTTGATCGGGAAACCATTCTCGATACCTGCGGTACGGGTGGCAGCGGAACGAAGAGTTTCAATATTTCCACGACTGTCGCTATTGTGGTTGCGGCATGTGGGGCAAGAGTTGCCAAACACGGCAACCGCAGTATTTCTTCATCTTGTGGTAGCGCCGATGTGCTGGAAAAGCTGGGTGTCAAGCTCGACATTTCTCCCGAGCAGGTTGCTGAATCGATTGAAAAAACCGGCGTCGGGTTTTTGTTTGCCCCCGCCCTGCATGGTGCTATGAAATATGCTATTGGCCCGCGTCGCGAGATTGGTATCCGGACCATTTTTAATATTCTTGGACCGTTAACGAATCCCGCTGGAGCCGATCGGCAAGTTCTGGGAGTCTTCAGTGAAGATTTAGTTGAACCTTTGGCGCAGGTTCTTCTCAGCCTCGGCTGCCGACGTGGTTTCGTCGTTCACGGAGCGGATGGGATGGATGAAATTACCCTGACGGGGCCAACCCTGGTGGCAGCAATTAGTGGCAATAATATTGAGGTGCAAACAATTTCCCCCGAGCAGTTCGGGTTCAAACGGTGTCGTCTGCATGACCTTCAAGGTGGTGATGCTGAGCAGAATGCCGAAATTGTCAATGCAGTCCTCTCCGCACAACCCGGAGCAAAACTTGATATAGTTTTGTTGAACAGTGCCTATGCACTGGTTGCTGCTGGTTTGGCAACAGATGTCGATGCCGGGATTGAGCAGGCGCGCGAGGCAATTGAGACAGGTCGTGCCAAATCGACATTGGATGCCCTGGTACGGATCACCAACGCTTAGCTAATTTTATGGAACTTTCAAATACCATTGATTTTTTACCGAATACTTCTCCATGAGGGAGAAGATGGCCGCAGGTCGGATGAGGGGGCTGTGAGATTGCCTGAAAGTAAGAAAATTTGCTAACCTGTAACGATACCCCCTCACCCTGACCCTCTCCCTCAGGGAGAGGGGAAATATTCAAAACATAGCAGGAAATTAACTCTTAAATGATTCTTGATCAAATATTACAGACTAAGGCAAAAGAGATTGCCGCAGCTCAGATCCAGCATCCGCTGGCCGAGTTAAAAAAAATAGCGGCTGATGCTGATAAAACCAGAGGGTTTGCTGAGCATTTGCGTCAGGCTTCTGTCGCTGGAACTGCTATCATCGCTGAGGTAAAAAAAGGATCTCCCTCTAAGGGAATTATCCGTGCCGATTTTGATCCAGTGGCAATTGCCTGCAGCTACGAGCGAGGCGGAGCTAGCTGCCTGTCTGTCTTGACCGATGCACAATATTTTTACGGCTCTCTCGAGTATCTCGGGCAGATTCGGGCACAGGTTAAGTTACCTTTGTTGCGCAAGGATTTTATCATCGATCCCTATCAGGTTTTTCAGGCGCGGGTTGCGGGTGCTGATGCCATTCTGCTCATTGCGGCAGCACTTGAAGATACGCAACTTCAGGAATTGGCAGAATTGGCAACTGAACTGGAACTGGATACTTTATTGGAAGTGCATAATGGTGCAGAATTGGAGCGGGCACTCAAATTGCCTGTGGATCTGATCGGTATCAATAATCGAGATCTGCAGACTTTTGTCACAGATCTGAGTGTCACCGAACAGCTGGCCGGGGACATTCCACGTCAACAAGTAGCGGTTGCCGAAAGTGGAATTCATAGCCGGGCAGATATCGAACGTTTGCAGCAGGCGGGTGCCGGTGCTTTCCTGATTGGGGAGAGTCTGATGCGGGAAAAAGATATCGAGGGGAAATTAGCTTCTTTGTTGGGGGTTCTTTGATCCGTAGATCCTTTCCTTCTCCATGAGGGAGAAGGTGGCCGTAGGCCGGATGAGGGGTTTTTTGAAGTTGATTCTATCCAGAATCTCCCTCACCCTGACCCTCAATGTTGTTGACTTAAGCAAATCCCCCTCAATCCCCCTTTTCCAAAAGGGGAAGTTTCGAAGCGCCCCTCTTTGGCAAAGAGGGCCGGGGGAGATTCAAAAGCTTAAGTCAACAGTATTAACCCTGACCCTCATGGAGAGGGGACGTTATTTGTGGATAATTTATTTAAATGGCTCTAACTCGGATCAAAATTTGCGGGATTACCAATCGGGGGGATGCTCTCTTTGCCGTTGATGCGGGTGCTGATGCGCTCGGATTTGTCTTTTATGAGAAAAGTCCCCGCTATGTTATCCCCGAGACAGTTAGACAGATTATTTCGGACCTGCCCCCTTTTGTGACAACAGTAGGTCTGTTTGTCAACGCGGCTCCTGAAACAATTCTGCAAACAATGCGGACAGCAGGGTTAAATGTTATTCAGCTGCACGGCGACGAAACGCCGGAAGATTGTTGTTTGGAGCCCTATCAGGTTATCAAAGCTGTGCGTGTCAAGGATGCAGATTCTCTGGTTGGGATTGACAATTATCCTGTGTCAGCATTGCTTCTGGATGCCTGGAGTGATCAGCAATATGGTGGAACTGGAGAGAGTTTTGACTGGCAGCTGGCAAAAGCAATGACCGGGCGGCTCCCGTTGATTTTGGCTGGGGGGTTAAATCCAGATAATATTGTGCAAGCGATAGAGACAGTCAACCCCTATGCGGTTGATGTTTCCAGCGGGGTTGAAGAACGCCCTGGACACAAAGACCACAATAAAGTGCGTGAATTCATTCAGCAGGTGAGACAAATATGATGGCGTCGCAAAACGTCCGACCCATGGCGTTGCAGTAGTTTTTCAAGACCTTGACAGACTCTATGTATGCCTTCGCCCTTAAAACCACTACGCCTTGTGGGACGAAAATTTTGCTTAGCCATCTAATCCTTTTTTGTGAGAGCACTGAATATGAATTATCAATACCCCGATGAACGTGGCCATTTTGGTGAATATGGTGGCCGTTATGTGGCAGAAACTTTAATGCCGGCACTGCTGGAGTTGGAGGAGGCTTACGCGGAGGCGAGTCGGGATCCAGAGTTTCAGCGGGAATTTAGATATTATCTGCAGCATTATGTCGGACGCCCGAGTCCACTTTATTATGCCGAGCGGCTCACCAAAGAACTGGGTGGGGCGAAAATCTATCTTAAGCGGGAAGACTTGAATCACACTGGCGCCCACAAGGTCAATAATACTATCGGTCAGATTTTACTGGCACGCCGGATGGGGAAACAGAAGGTGATTGCGGAAACCGGTGCCGGTCAACATGGTGTTGCTACGGCGACTGTTGCCGCTCTTTTTGGGATGGAATGCGAAGTATTTATGGGCAAGGAGGATATCCGTCGTCAGTCTTTGAATGTCTTTCGGATGAAACTACTGGGGGCTAAAGTAACTGAGGTGACCAGTGGCACCGCCACTCTTAAAGATGCGATGAATGACGCCCTGCGCCATTGGGTGACCCATGTTCGCGATACTTTTTATATCATCGGTACCGTTGCGGGACCGCATCCTTATCCCCTGTTGGTACGGGATTTCCAATCGGTTATCGGCGTGGAAGCCAAACAGCAGTTGCAGGAAGCAGAAGGTTGTTTGCCGGATGTGGCAGTTGCCTGTATCGGTGGGGGATCTAATGCGATGGGATTATTTTATCCCTTTATTGAAGATCTATCGGTTAAACTCCTCGGCGTTGAAGCGGCTGGGTTCGGGGTGGAAACCGGAAAGCATGCTGCATCGATTTCTGCCGGATCACCGGGGGTTCTCCATGGGAACAAAACCTACCTGCTGCAGGATGACGATGGACAGATTCAGCATGCTCATTCCATCTCTGCCGGGCTCGATTACCCGGGTGTTGGCCCGGAACATGCCCACTTGCGGGATATTGAAAGAGCAGAATATGTATCGATTACAGATACTGAGGCGCTGGAGGCGTTTCAGAAACTGACCCATATAGAAGGCATCATTCCGGCTCTCGAAAGTGCCCATGCGATTGCTCAGGTGATGAAACTTGCACCGACACTTGCAACTGATAAAATTCTACTGGTCTGCTTGTCGGGTCGTGGTGACAAAGATATTAATACGGTGGCTGACGCCTTGGGAGTTGAATTATAATGAAGTTTAGCGAATTAAACCTACCGGGAAATGTCCAGCAGGGGGTCACAGACGCTGGGTTTGAGTCCTTGACTCCAGTACAGGAAGAATCGATTCCTCTGGCTTTGGCCGGGAAAGATGTCGCTGCTCAGGCGCAGACCGGCACAGGAAAAACTGCCGCTTTTCTGATCTCTCTCTTTTGTCGTTTGCTTGATAACCAGAACGTGACCAGCAATAACCCTCGTGCTTTGGTGATGGCACCGACCCGAGAACTGGTGGTGCAGATCTGTAAGGATGCTGAGTTGCTGGGTAAACATACGGGGATCAAGGTACAGCCAATCTTCGGCGGCGTCGATTACGAAAAACAACGTCAAGCACTCAGGGATGGCGTCGATATTATTGTGGCAACTCCGGGACGTTTGATCGATTATTTCAAGCAGCGGGTGTTTTCAATGAACCGGGTTGAAGCCCTGGTGATTGATGAAGCGGATCGCATGTTTGATATGGGATTTATTAAAGATCTGCGTTATATTTTGCGCCAGTTACCACCGTTTGAGAAACGTCAGACGATGCTTTTTTCCGCAACGCTGTCAGCGCAGGTGATGGAGCTTGCTTACGAGTTTATGAATTTGGCTGAACGGGTTGAGATTGCCCCGGAGAAGGTGACCGCAGACGGTATCGATCAGATTCTCTATCATGTGTCACGGCGGGAGAAGTTTGCTCTGTTGCTCGGCTTGTTACAAAGGGAAGCTGATGCAGGGCGAGTGATGTTGTTTGTTAATACCAAGGTAGAGGCCGAGCGGTTGAATGCTTTGCTGCAGGCGAATAATATGTCCAGTGCGGTGTTGTCTGGTGATATTCCGCAGAAAAAGCGGATGCGCATTCTTGACCAGTTCAAGCTTGGCAGTTTGACTCATCTGGTCGCAACCGATGTTGCCTCCCGGGGGATTCATGTCGATGAAGTGACCCATGTGATCAACTACGATCTGCCTCAGGATCGTGAAGATTATGTCCACCGGATCGGGAGGACAGCGCGGGCTGGAGCCCGTGGTCGGGCGATTAGTTTTGCCGACGAAGAAATGGTTTATATGCTGGCGGAGATTGAAGATTATCTCGGTTGTAGAATCCCCAGCGAAATGCCGCTGGATGAAGATTTTTGCTTCACCTATAAACGTGCCCAACCAAAACGGAAACGGCCACCAGTAGAGAAACCGGCCGGTCAGGTGAAACGTCGGCGGCCAAGACGGCGCCCCAAAGGCAAGCAGGTAAAACCTGCGGCAAAAGAGTGATGGGTTTAGTTGTCTGAGAAAAGGATTGAAAACAAGGTCGAGAATCAATTAGAATTACAGTTTCGGGTCAGATCTTTATTTGGTCTAGCCAATTTTGCCAGCAGAAATGAATAGAATGTCACGGATTGAAGCAACTTTTGCAGGATTAAAACAGCGTCAGGAAACGGCCCTGATCCCATTTATAACTGCGGGTGACCCTGATTTAGGGGTGACTGCCAAATTGGTTCTCGCTTTGGCTGAAGCTGGTGCCGACCTTATTGAACTGGGAGTCCCTTTCTCAGATCCTATGGCTGACGGACCAACAATCCAGGCAGCTTCGGAGCGCGCTCTTGCTGCCGGAACGACCCTCAGTGGGGTGCTGCAATTGGTGGCCGATGTTCGCAAACAGACTCAGATCCCGTTGATATTGATGGGCTATTACAATCCAATTTTCCACTATGGTTCGGAACGTTTTGCCCGCGATGCAGCTGCCGCAGGTGTCGATGCGCTATTATTGGTTGATTTACCTCCGGAAGAAGTGACAGAAATCAGTGTGGTGATGCAGGAATCTGGAATTGATCTGATCACTTTACTGGCACCGACAACCCCGCGTGAACGGATGGAACGTTTAGCAGCCGCTGCCGAGGGTTATCTCTATTATGTTTCGATGACTGGTGTCACCGGAGCACAAAAGATTTCGCCGGAAGAGATTCGGGTTACTGTTGAAGAACTTAAAGGGATGACCTCTGTTCCGGTCGGGGTTGGTTTCGGTATTACGACTGCTGCGGATGCTAAAGCCGTTGGGGCTTTTGCTGATGGGGTTATTGTTGGCAGTGCATTAGTTAAAATAATTGCAGAAAATGGGCAAAGTGCGGAGTTGTTGCCCAATGTGATAAAATTTATCGCTGAACTTAAACATGGACTCACTGTATCTAACTAGCTGAATGGTTCTGTTGAGCCAATTGCCAGTTACAGGTGCAAACTAAAAGGATGTTTCATGGCCTGGTTTCGTAAGAAAAAAGCGTTGACCGCTTCTGTTGAAAAGAAAAATGTGAAGGTGCCTGAGGGTGTCTGGACTAAATGCAAAAACTGTCAGGAAATTATCTATGCCAAAGAGGTTGAACGGAATCTGAACGTTTGCCCTAAATGTGACTATCATTTTCGGATTGGGGCTCGTGAAAGAATTGACCTGATTCTGGATGAGGGAACCTTTGTCGAGATGGATGCGAAAATGCGTTCGGTCGATTTCCTTGATTTCAAGGATACGAAAAAATATAAGGATCGGATCAAAGCAGCAATCAAAAAAGCTGGTGATGGCGATGCGGTTATCTGTGGGGCGGGAAATCTCGATGGATTGCCGGTTGTTGTTGCGGTTTTTGATTTCTCCTTTATGGGGGGCAGTATGGGTTCGGTGGTTGGTGAAAAAATCACTCGGGCGATCGAAAAAGGGTTGGAGACCAATGCCCCGGTATTGATTTTCTCATCTTCTGGTGGGGCGAGGATGCAGGAAAGCATCATGTCGTTGATGCAGATGGCCAAGACCAGTGCAGCCTTGGCGAGGTTGAAGGCGGCGGGGATCCCATTTCTCTCAGTGCTGACCGATCCGACGACGGGTGGTGTTACGGCGAGTTTTGCCATGCTTGGTGATCTGAATATTGCCGAACCACGAGCGTTGATCGGTTTTGCCGGTCCGCGGGTCATTGAACAGACGATTCGTCAGACCCTTCCCGAGGGATTCCAGCGTTCTGAATATCTGCTTGAACATGGGATGGTCGACATGATTATTCCACGTAAGGAGATGAAGCAGAAACTATCCGAGTTGCTGCGAATTTTTACTAAAAATTGATGGCGTCGCAAAAATCTCCAATCCGCGGTGTTGTCGCAGTTTTTCATGATCTTGATATACTGATGTATGTCTGCGTCCCTGAAAAGCAACTCCTCCTTGCAGATTGAATTTTTTGCTTAGCCATCTTCATGATATGGCTTTTTGCGAGAGCATCAGCATTGATGGTGTCGCAAAAAGTAAAAAGAATATGACTGCTAACTACCGGGAAAGCCTTACTTACCTTTATTCGCTGCAGCTTTTCGGCATTAAACTTGGGCTGGAAAATATTCGGGAGCTCTTATCCCGAGTCGGAAATCCTCAGGATTCTTTGCAAATTATTCATATTGCCGGAACCAATGGGAAAGGGTCAACTGCCGCGGCACTAGCCAATATTTTTCATGCTGCAGAGATTCCCGCAGGACTTTATACCTCACCCCATCTGCACAGTTTTACTGAACGGATTAGAATTGACACGCAACAGATTAGCGAATCTGAGGCTGTTGTGTTGATTGAAGAGTTACGCCCGCACGCCGAAGTGTTGCGGGCAACGTTTTTTGAATTTACAACTGCAATGGCGTTGCTCTGTTTTCAACGTCGTGGAGTTCGCTGGGCAATTTTGGAAACTGGCCTTGGCGGCAGACTTGATGCGACCAATGTTGTCATTCCGGAACTCAGCCTGATTACCCCAATTGCTCTTGATCACACCGCCTATCTGGGCGCCGATTTGGCCGAAATTGCTGCTGAAAAAGCGGGGATATTCAAGGCTGAAGTGGCGGTGATCAGTGGTTATCAAGAAGCGGAAGTCAGACCAGTTTTACAACAGCGAGCAGAGCAGTTAAATATCCCATTATTACAGTTTGGACACGATTATCATTGGCGTAACGAGGGCGATTCTTTTACTGTTTCTGGTGCCGAATTTTCACTGAGCAGAGTAAAAACTACGCTAGCTGGTGTCCATCAGCAGCAGAATCTGGCTTTGGCTGCTGTTGCAGTGAATTATCTTTCGCAAAATGGTTTAAAAATCGGTCCTGCTGAAATTCGAGAGGGTTTGGGGGAAGTGCGCTGGCCGGGTCGCCTCGAATGGCTGCCGGAACAAATCCTTCTGGATGGTGCACACAATCCTGCCGGAGCAAAGCAACTTGCTGGTTATTTACAGCAGCAGAACCTGGGTGGTTTGCATCTGGTTGTTGGCTGCAAGGTGGATAAACAGGCGGCAGAATTATTGTCTGAACTATTGCCCTTCGTCTGCTATGTTTATGCGACCCCGCCTCCCGTTGATGAGGCTGTTTCTGTGGAGAAACTGGTGCAACAAGCTCACGAGTCAGGTGTTTTGGCCAGTGGGTATGTTAATCCAGTTGTGGCAATCCAGACAGCTTTGGAAAAACGGGCACCGGGGGAGACAATTTTGGTAGCAGGTTCCCTCTTTTTGGTTGCGGCAATCCGTGAGTTTTTACTGCCAACTGTTGATTTGCTCAAAATTACCGGCTCAGCGAATTAAATTATCCAGAATTGTCATTTCACTGCTGTTGAATGACTGAAAAGGTATTTTGCAACTCCATGCTATTACGTTTTCTCACTTTTTTGTTTCTTTGCGCTAGCCCATGTCTGGTGAGTGCGGCTGACTGGGACCAGGTTGGTGAATCAGGGCAGCCCGTGCAGCTTGAGGCGGACCAACTGAGCTACAACAAGGATACCGGCCAGTATCATGCCTCTGGGGATGTTAAATTAGTCCAAGGTGATCTTGAGGTGCGCAGCCAAATCCTTGAGTGGAATCAAGTGAGCGGTGAAATTGAAGCAGAAGGGGACGTTCAGCTGATTTCCCCAAATGAAGAACTGTTTGGTAACAAAGCTCGTTATAATTTGCAAAAAGGAACCGGAACTGTAGAAGATGGTCATTTTTATTTGCGAGAGCAGAATCTGCATGTACGTGGCAAAACTATTGAACGGCGTGGAGAATTTGATTATCGCATCAAGGAAGGGACGTTTACTACTTGCAATGGTGAGGTTCCGTCATGGAAGTTTGGGGCCAGTCAGCTTGATGTGACTCTGGGCGGTTATGCCCGTGCCCGTAATATGATTTTCTATCTCAATGATATTCCTTCTCTTTACCTCCCTTATATGATTTATCCAGCATCAAATGAGCGTGAATCGGGCTTGCTGATTCCCACTGTTGGTTATTCTGATAAACGCGGATTTCAGTATGGTGGTGCTTATTATCAGGTCTTTGGAGTTAATCAGGATGCTACTCTCTATTTTGATTATCTCTCAGAGATGGGTATCGGTAAAGGGCTGGAATATCGATATATCTTTGGCCAGGGAAATGCGGGTGAGGCTCGAGCTTATCACATAAATGTCGACAAGATTGATGGGGTTACGGTTGATGAAGAGCGCTATGCTCTCGAATGGCAGCATGACGGGTTGTTGCCTGCGGGGGTCCGCATGGTTGTCGACGCTGAGTATGTCAACGACGATCAGTATTTTGAGGATTTCGGCAGCATTGCGGAGGAATATAACAAGGATAAGGTGCAATCAATCTTTTCTCTAAGCAAGAACTGGGGAAAATATAACCTTGTGGGGCAGTTGAAATATACCAAAGATCTTGAAGTTGATGACCCAACAACTTTACAGCTGTTGCCACGTATTAATTTTGATGCTGCCCGACAGAGGATCAAAGAATCCCATTTTTATTATGCTCTGGAAACTGAATATAGTAATTTCTGGCGGCAGGAAGGGTTGCGCGGGGAGCGCTTGATGGCGCGGCCGATTCTGGCAGCAAGTTTTCAGTTGTGGGATGTTGTTGATGTTGCTCCAGAAATTTCTTACCGTGAGCGTTATTATTGGGATTTAAGTGATGGCTCTGACTCAGAGAATGAAGGACTCGCAGAATTCAACACCAGAATTAACACCCGGGTGCAGAAAATTTACAATCGTCCTTTTGGTTTCTTTGGTAAATTACGCCACTCTGTAGAACCGGAACTGGTTTATCGATATATCCCCGAAGTTGACCAGGAATCTCTACCTGACTTTGATAGCTACGATCGTATTGCTGAGGCAAACCAGTTTGAGTATGCATTGGTGCAGCGCTTAACCGTACGCACTGACCGTGTTGATGGAAGTCCTGCCTATCGGGAATTGTTTTATCTACGGTTATCGCAAATCTATGATCTGACCAGTGAAGCTCGCGAACAGCGGTTTCAGGATCTACGTATTGAGATGACACTGTTGCCAACTGCATGGTTATCTTTGCAGACTGATACCACTCTGGATGTAGAGTCGGGTGATTGGACAAAAATTGCTGTCGCGGGGAAAATCGAGGATCAACAGGAGAATTCATTGCGGGTTGAATATCGTTATGATTCTGCTGAGGCTATTGATTATGGGCGGGTTGATCTCAGCGTGGCTTTTCTCAAACCTGTCTATTTGAATTATCAGCAGCGTTACGAATTTTCTACCGATGAACAATTAGAACAGGTGATTGGTATCGAATATCGCCAACAATGTTGGAGCGCTCAATTATCCTATCGTGAATATGAAGATGATCGTGCCGTGATGTTGACATTTACCATGCGTGGAATTGGTTCGGTTGGTGGTATTGGTGGAAGTCTGGGTGGATTTTAGTATGCGACGCGATGGGATGATAATAACCTCAATTTCTGATCTGCGAGGTGCTGCTTGAATGCCACTCGCAAGTCAGGACCGCCTGGCAGAAAAAATTTACTGACCATCTGTTTGCTTCTAGTTATTCTGCTGATGTTCGCCTATGCTGTATTTGGCAGTCGTGGAGTGTTGCGGATTTTCCAGGCAGAACAGCAGAAGCAGGAATTACAGCAACAGCTTGCGGATTTGCAGCAACAGCAACAGCAACTTCGTAAGAAAATTGAGCGCTTACAGAAAGATAAAACTTATTGGGAACAGCTGGCCCGGACGAAACTTGGAATGGTTCGGGAAGGTGAGCTGATTTACCATCTTCCCGATAATGATATTGAAGAAAAGAGGCAGTAATCAGGATGAAAGATCAATTGCGGCTGGCGATTCGAACAGCCTTGAAACAGTGCTATGCGGATAATTCCCTGACTTCTCGGGAGTTGCCGGAAGAAATTCAACTGGAAATTCCAAAGAATTCCGATCATGGTGATTTTTCTACCAACCTGGCAATGACTCTTGCAAAACCGGAACGCAAGGCGCCCCGGAAGATAGCAGAAGCCTTGGTTGCTGCATTGCAGGACACTCCTCTGTGCGATAAAATTGAGATCGCCGGACCGGGATTTATTAATTTTCGTCTCGCAGCATCGTGCTGGTATGAAGTTCTTGACCAGATTATGCAGCAGGGTGAAAAATATGGTTACAGTCAGATTGGTGCCGGGAAAAAAATCCAGGTTGAATTTGTCAGTGCCAACCCGACGGGGCCATTGCATATTGGACACGGTCGCGGAGCGGTTGTTGGCGATGCTGTGGCTGCGGTGTTGCAGGCCGCCGGATTTGAAGTACAGCGTGAATATTATGTCAATGATGCAGGAAATCAGGTTCTGACTCTTGGACGTTCGATTCTGCTGCGGCTGCGAGAATTGCAGGGGGATACGATTGAGTTTCCTGAGGATGGTTATCAGGCTGCTTATATCGTCGATCTGGCAGCTAAGTATCGTTCTGAACATGGCGAATTGGCTGATGTTGCCGAAGTAGAGGCCATTGAATCCTGTTCCCGTTTTGGTATCGCGGAAATTCTCAAGTGGATTGAGGTCGATTTGAAATCTTTCGGTATCCACTTTGATAATTGGTTTAGTGAGAAGAATCTCTATGACCAGGGGATGGTTGACAAGGAATTATTGAAGCTGAAGGAGAAGGGCCTTTCCTTTGAGGAGGACGATGCTCTCTGGTTGCGTACCACTGATTTTGGCGATGATAAGGATCGGGTGCTGATTAAATCGGACGGCAGCTATACCTACTTTGCTTCTGACGTTGCCTATCACATGGAAAAGTTTGACCGTGGTTTTGATCGGGTGATCGACGTTTGGGGCGCTGATCATCACGGCTATATTCCACGGATGAAAGCGATGCTGGCAGGGTTGGGGCATCCCCCTGAAGATCTGGAAGTGTTGCTGATCCAGATGGTTAATTTACTCCGTGATGGTAAACCCTATATCATGGGAAAACGATCCGGTAACTTTGTCACCTTGAAAGAGGTTGTTGATGAAGTTGGCCGCGATGCCTGTCGGTTCTTTTTTCTGATGCGTCGTTGTGATAGCCAACTTGATTTTGACCTGGAACTGGCCAAGCAGCAGAGTAGCGATAATCCGGTATACTATGTTCAATATGCTCATGCTCGGGTTTGCAGTATTAACCGGAATGCTGCGGAAACAGGCATCAAACAACCAGAGTCTGGACAGATTGATTACAGTCGTCTGGAATTAACAGAAGAATTGGCGCTGGTAAAACAGCTAGCCCGTTTTCCGGAAACGGTTGTTGGTGCGGCTTTAAGTTACGAACCGCACCGGGTGATTTTTTATCTTCAGGACCTTGCCGCGCAGTTTCACAGTTACTATAATCGCTATCGGGTCCTGGTTGATGATCCGGCAACAACCCAGGCTCGACTCTATTTGGTGAATTCCGTCAGGACGGTTTTGGCAAATGCTCTGCATCTGCTAGGTTTGTCAGCTCCTGAACAAATGTAGGATAGTGTCGCAAAAAGTCCGTTCTACGGTGTTGCAGCATTTTTTCAAGATCTCGACATACATATAGTATGTCTTCGCCCTTGAAAAAACACTACGCCTTGTAGACCGAAATTTTTGCTTAACCATCCATTTGCTTTGCAAGTGCGTTATGTGAAAAAAGGGGAAAAGATGATAGGCACGTCAAAAACACGGACTCAGCGACGGATGGAGAAACGCCAGGCAGTTATTTTATTGGTGCTGGTGCTGGTGGTTTCACTGGCCAGCTTCACCCTTGGTGTGATCGTTGGTCGCCGGGGAGCCGAACGGGATCTGGCGCAAAAGATTCAACAGACAGAAAAGGTATTGGTTACTCAGACATCAACCTCTGCTGTTTCTTCGACGCCCACACCCGTCGCGCAAGAAAAGGATATCGTTCCGCCCGTTGAACCAGCGACCGAAGCAACAAAATTGAGCTTTTATGATGATCTGGCTAAAGAGACCGTCCCGCTTGGCAGCGGCATTAACCTTGCTCCAGTAGAAAAGCAAGAGGTGACCAAGGCGGTTCAACCTCCAATTGATCTGCCGGATCAGTCGATTGTAAAAAAAGAATCGGCGATTGTTTCTGCCGCTGTTGAGAAAGTTGCTCAGAATGAGCCCACAGTGGTCGCCTCGCAAGAGCTGGAATCGGAGATGCCCAAGGTTGTCCCTGCTGGTAGCCATGCTGTGCAGATTGGCTCTTTTGGTGCCGCGACAGATGCTGCCGCTTTAAAGCAAAAGATGTTGGATAAAGATTATCCGGCATTTGTGGTTGAGGCTGATCTTGGCAAAAAGGGGCTTTGGTATCGAGTGCGGATCGGTCCGTATGCAGATTCTGCTGCTGCTAAATCAGCGCAGAAACTGTTGGAGGAAAAAGAGCAGATCAAAGGGTTTGTCTCCCGTCAATAGTGCTTAGTGTCCTGTCACGCATGAAATATTCACCTTGCTTGTCCTTTTGTGTGTCAACTGCGTTGTAATCTCCGCTGTATAGCTTTGGCTATGCAGCGAAAATTATGCCTTGTTGACACACAAAATCCCTACGCAATTTTGCAACATTTCATACCTGACACAACACTAGGCAGAGCCGATTCTGATGGATTTTTCTCTTGACATTTCCACATCGGACGTCTATTTTCCAGTGCTCATGTCGCGGGATGGAGCAGTCTGGTAGCTCGTCGGGCTCATAACCCGAAGGTCGGAGGTTCAAATCCTTCTCCCGCAACCAAAGCCGAAACCTCTGCTGGAGGTTGTCGTTTCTGATTTGGAAACTAGGCATTTTTTGTAAGATCAAGGAAATCGAGGTTTTGAGCGGAGGCGTACGTCAGTACGCCGCACAATCAAGGCCGTAGATTGACGCAGAGATTGCGAAAAAGGGCTGTTTTCGAACAGAAACCAGATAGATTCGGCGGTGTAGCTCAGTTGGTTAGAGCATGCGGCTCATATCCGCAGTGTCCGGAGTTCGAATCTCTGCACCGCCACCATTTTTAAGCCTTTCCCGCTATCGGGGAGGGCTTTTTTCGTTTATAGTTCAGCATCTGCTTCAATTTTCAAAAGCATATTTCACAGGACCTCTTGAACGTATGAAATTATCCCCCTTAAAACAATCAATCATTGATACTATTCCACCTGAAACCAGCCAATTGCTGGTCGCAGTTTCCGGTGGTGTTGATTCTGTCGTATTGCTGCATGTTTTGCACTCACTCGTAGAATCCCTGAACGTTTCCCTTCAGGTCGCTCATCTGGATCACCAAATACGTCCAGAAAGTCGCGGTGATGCTGATTTTGTTGCAGATCTCTGTGCTCAATGGGATATCCCCTGTCATGTTGAAACTTGTGATGTGCCAGCGATAGCGGAGCAAAATAGGATCAGTCTCGAAATGGCCGGACGGCAGGCGCGACGGGAGTTTTTACAACGGATTGCTGTGCAGATCGGTGCGGTACAGATTGTTCTTGCCCACCATCAGGATGATCAAGTTGAGACTTTTATGTTGCGGTTATTGCGCGGCAGTGGTCAGAGTGGTTTGGCTTCCATGCACGTCCTGCAAGGAGTTTGGTGGCGCCCTTTGTTGGTATGTAGCCGTGAACAGATCCTTAACTATGCTCGACAGCAGCAGCTGAGTTGGGTTGAAGATGAAAGCAACAGTGATCCGTCTTTTTTACGCAATCAACTGCGCACCCAAATAATACCGCAACTCCTTGAAATTAATCCACGCTTTGATAATCATATTGCAGGATTAACCCAGCAATTTCAGCTTGAGGAGGATTATTGGCAAGAGCAGGTTGAACAGGAATTTGCTGGTCTGATTGTGTCACATGATGACGGCCTCCGCTTGAGTCGAACGAGTCTGCTGGCACAGCATCCTGCACTGCGATTGCGCCTGTATCGTGAAGTGTTGCGCCGGGTTCGTGGTGATTTACAAAAAATAGAAGCAATCCATCTTTATGCCATTGAGAAAATGTTGACTGGCGGGCGAAGTCAGGCGCAGATGGATCTTCCCGGTTGCTGGGTGGCACGTCGCTATCAATCTCTTTGGTTGCGGAATGTGGCACCAGAGCGACCGGAACCTTTTGATCTGTCTGTGCCGATTCCAGGGGAACTTGAACTTCCCGATGGACATGCTCTCTGTGTCTCTTTGCAGGATGAACAAATGGGGGAGTCAGGGAATGTTACAGAATATTCCTTTGCCAGTTTGCAGCAGCCGTTACGTGTGCGGAGCTGGCAAGCTGGGGATCGATTTGCACCTGCTGGTATGATTGGACATAAACGTCTGAAGCATTTTTTTGCAGATAATCAGGTTGAGTTAGAGACCCGACAGAAGACCCCTCTGTTGCTCAGCGGAGATGAGATTTTGTGGGTTGTCGGAATGCGCCGATCGCGCCATGCCGTTGCAGGATGTGATGGCGGGAAAATTCTCCGCGTAGAATTGCTTTGAGAGAACAAAAAAGAGGACAAAAAGCTTGTAGCTGTATGTTCTTTTATGGTAGTTTTTTCAGCTAGTTTTAAGCAATCTTGCTGATACTCAAACAACTATAAAATCCATAATTAACTACCCATAGGGGGTCTTGTGAGCCAATTTCAGAAAAATTTAGCATTATGGCTGGTCATCTCTTTGTTGATGATCATGCTTTTTAATATGATGACGCAAAAGGATACTGAGCAGAAACAGATTAATTACACTGAGTTTCTCAGTGCGATTGATGATGGTCAGGTAAGCAATATCACCTTCCAAGGAAATAAGGTCACCGGTATATTTGCTGATGGGAGTAAGTTTCAGACCTATGCGCCGATGGATGAGCAACTGATACCTGAGTTGAAGGAAAAAGGTATCACCATTGAGGCAAAACCGCTTGATGACCAGGGTTTCTGGTTTACCCTGTTGATTTCCTGGGGACCAATTCTGTTGTTGATCGCGGTTTGGATTTTCTTTATGCGCCAGATGCAAGGTGGCGGCGGCAAAGCGATGAGCTTTGGTAAGAGCAAGGCCAAATTGCTGACTGATACCCAAGGGCTGGTGACTTTTAAGGACGTCGCCGGTGTTGATGAAGCAAAACAGGAACTTGAAGAGGTTGTCGAATTTCTGCGAGACCCAAAGAAATTCACCAAACTTGGCGGTAAAATCCCCAAAGGAGTTTTGCTGGTAGGCGCACCTGGAACCGGTAAAACTTTACTGGCTCGTTCTGTTGCTGGTGAGGCGGGAGTCCCTTTCTTTACCATCTCTGGCTCCGATTTTGTTGAAATGTTTGTTGGGGTTGGTGCCAGTCGGGTGCGGGATTTGTTCCTGCAGGGCAAAAAAAATGCTCCCTGCATTATCTTCATTGATGAAATTGATGCAGTTGGACGTCATCGTGGTGCAGGTCTTGGTGGCGGGCACGATGAGCGTGAACAGACCTTGAATCAGCTATTGGTTGAGATGGACGGTTTTGAGTCCAATGAAGGGGTCATTCTGGTTGCGGCAACTAACCGTCCAGATGTTCTGGATCCTGCGTTATTGCGGCCAGGGCGTTTTGATCGCCAGGTGATGGTACCGCGACCTGATATTAAGGGCCGGCATAAAATTCTGATTGTTCACTCGCGTAAAGTTCCAATGGCAGAAAATGTCGATCTTGAGGTGATTGCCAAGGCAACCCCTGGTTTTTCCGGCGCTGATCTGGCAAATCTCATCAATGAGGCTGCTTTGCTGGCAGCGCGCGCCAACAAGACTTCAGTTGACAAGGATGATTTTGAAGCCGCAAAAGATAAGGTTTTGATGGGTGCCGAGCGGCGCTCAATGGTGATTACCGAAGAAGAGAAAAAGGTCACCGCTTATCATGAAGCGGGCCACGCGCTGGTTTCTCTGCTGACTCCGGGATCAGATCCAGTACATAAGGTATCGATTATCCCTCGTGGTCGCGCTATGGGTGTGACTATGTATCTTCCGACGGAAGAGAAATACAGTGAAACTGCTGTTGGGTTGCATATCCGCATCCGTTCATTACTCGGTGGCCGTATTGCCGAGGAATTAACCTTTGAATCGGTGACCAGTGGTGCCAGTAATGACCTTGAGCGAGTCACTGCTATTGCCCGTAAAATGGTTTGTGAGTGGGGAATGAGCGAAAAAATCGGGCCGATGGCATTTGGTGAAAAAGAGGGCGGAGAAGTCTTTCTCGGGCGTGATATGGGGCATGTTAAAAACTACAGTGAAGCGACTGCAGTTGATATCGATAATGAAATTAGGAGAATTGTCAACGAAAACTATGCATTAACACGTACTTTGCTCAAAGATCATCAACAGCAACTTATCGACTTGTCAGAACTGATATTGGAGAAGGAAACTCTTGAGAGTTCGGAAATTCTTGATGTCGTTTTCCCCGATGGGGTTCCTGATTACTTGATGCCAAAAGTTGTTGTTCCTGTGGAAGAAGAAATGAAGCCGGAAGATGATTTCAGTTTTGAAAGCTCGGCTGCCACCATAGAGGCAGATGGGGCAAAAGAAGAGGAAACTGAAAAAGTTGAACCTGTCGTTGCTGCAGACGATTCTGAAATGGGTGTGGAAACTAAGAAGGATGAGACTCCTGAGTCGTGAGGCTTGCAAGAGCGCAACAACTATCAGGACGAGATTGCAAGCTTGATTTGGCCCAACCCTGCATCATGGGAGTGTTGAATATTACCCCTGACTCTTTCTCCGATGGTGGTCAATATCTGGATGTTGAGTTGGCAGTGCAGCGGGGGATGGAGATGCAGCAGTCGGGCGCTGCAATTATCGATATTGGTGGTGAGAGTACGAAGCCAGGTTCTCTCTCGGTTTCAGCTGAGGAAGAATTAGCGCGGGTTATCCCCGTTATCGAGGAGCTGCGGCGGAAGACAAATTTACCCCTTTCCATTGATACCAGTAAATCTCTGGTTGCTCAAAAAGCTGTTGCCGCTGGAGCCAATTTTATTAATGATATCAGTGGGCTGAATTTTGACCCGGAAATGTCTAAAGTTGCTGCTGAGACGGGCGCTGGATTATTTCTGATGCATACCAGTGGTCGCCCGGATGTCATGCAAAAGCATACGGGGTATCAAAATCTGTTGGCTGAGGTTATCACCAGTTTGCGGAAGAGTATTGATCTGGCTCTGGACGCAGGGATTGAGCGTAGTCGGCTAGCAGTTGACCCTGGTATTGGTTTCGGTAAGAGTGTCTTGGGGAACCTTGATTTGCTCCGCCATGTGGGTGAATTACACCAGCTTGAATGCCCGGTTTTATTGGGAACCTCGCGGAAAAGCTTTATTGGGGCAATACTCGATCAGGATGACCCGCAGGAACGACTTTTTGGCACTCTGTCCACGGTTGCTTTAGGGGTGAATCAGGGAGTTCAGATTTTTCGAGTTCATAATGTTCGTCCAGCGCGAGATACTGCGCTGGTTGCCTGGGCCATTCGGGAACAGCAACTCCCTTATTGATGGTGTGCTCTCTCAAAATTTTCACAAAAGCATCTATGCTTTATTCTCTGCATATTTATTGTACATTGATTCTATCAAAATAATCTTCGCATGGTGGCTGCAATGTTAGATGTCCTTACAAATATCCGTCTACTTGATATTCTGGACGTCAGTATTGTTGCTTTTATTATTTATCGCATTATCCTGCTGATCAAGGGGACCCGCGCTGTTCAGATGCTTCTGGGTCTGGTCGTTGTTTTTGCCTTTTATGCGGTCTCACGCATTGGTGATTTACATACCCTCAATTGGTTTCTAAGTAACTTCCTCTCTTCGATTATCCTCGTCATTGTTGTTATTTTCCAAAACGATATAAGGCGGGCATTAATGCATGTCGGGCGTAATCCTTTTTTTGGTGGGATGAGTTCACATGAAGAGTCTGCGGTCATTGATGAGCTGGTTAAGGCTTGTGTCGCCTTGGGGAGCCGTAAAATTGGCGCGTTGATTGCCATTGAGCGAGAAACCGGAATTAATGATATTCTTGAATCGGGGACTTCTATTGATGCACGGGTCTCCTGCGAATTAATTCGCGCGATTTTTATGCCATCCTCCCCAATTCATGATGGGGCTTTGGTGATACAGCAGGGCCGGTTGGCTCTGGCAGGGTGTTTTTTGCCATTGAGTCGAGGGCTTAATCTGACTAAAGACCTTGGCACCCGGCACCGTGCAGCTGTTGGCTTGACAGAGTTAGCTGATGCTGTGGCCATTGTTGTTTCCGAAGAGACAGGAAACATCTCTGTGGCGGTCAATGGCGGAATGACCCGGAACCTGGATGCGACCAGCCTGAAAAAAGTTCTTGGACGCTTACTGGAGCCGCGTAATATCAAAACCAAGAAAAAAATGCTGCAGAAGAGGAAAGGCTAGTTTAGATGTTCAAGTTGTTGACTGAAAATTGGACATTAAAGTTGATCTCTCTGGCTTTTGCGTTGTTACTCTGGGTGTTTATTATGGGGGAACGGCGACTGGAAGTGGGCTATCGGGTTCCCCTGGAGCTGCAAAATATTCCCAAAGAGTTGATGGTTGCCAACGAGGTTCCAAGCCTGGTTGATGTCCGGGTGAGTGGACCGCGGACGTTGCAAATGAAGGTCAGTCCAAACGATATCAGTATTATTGTCGACCTCACCGATTTGCAACCAGGGTTGACAACGTTTAAGCGTTTGGAAGAGAGATTGAATTTACCAAGTGGCTTGCGGGTGACCCGATTGTCACCGTCATTTATTGATCTGAAGTTGGAACGGATCAAACAGAAACTGGTGCCGGTTAAAGTTGCACTGACGGGTGAACCGCTGGCTGGTTTTAGGGTTACGAGTGTCAAGCTTGTCCCTGATGAGGTTCTTGTTGAAGGGGCTGAAACTGAACTGAAAAGTGTCAGTGAAGTGACCACTGAAGAGGTTGATCTGAATGGTGTCAATGAGGGTTTTTCTCTTATTGTTCCATTGGTTTATCGTGGTACCTACACACATTTTAAAGACGAAAAAACCACTGAGGTTCAAGTGGCAATCGAGCCTGTAGTGACCTTGCCTCCGGTGGAAAATAAAGATATCGAACCACAGGACACTAAAAAGAAGACGGAAGGGGTTAATTGAAAATGGAAAAAAAATTATTTGGCACCGATGGGGTGCGGGGTGTCGCTAATATTGAGCCGATGACGACCGAAATGGCAATGCAACTCGGGCGGGCAGCGGCTTTTGTTTTTAAAGATGAGACGAACCGCCGACATCGGGTCGTCATTGGTAAGGATACCCGCTTATCTGGTTATATGATAGAAAATGCTCTGGTTGCCGGGATTTGCTCGATGGGTGTCGATGTATTGATTGTTGGGCCGCTGCCGACACCGGGTATCGCTTTTCTTACTTCTTCAATGCGGGCAGATGCCGGAGTCGTCATCAGTGCTTCGCATAATCCTTACCAGGATAATGGGATTAAATTTTTTTCCAGTGCTGGTTATAAACTTCCTGATGACCTTGAATTGAAAATTGAAGATCTGATTATCAATCACCGCCTGGATGAATTGCGTCCCATTGCTGATGAAGTTGGGAAAGCATATCGTATTTCTGATGCAGTCGGGCGCTACGTGGTTTTTTTGAAGAACACTTATCCGAAAGATCTTGATCTTAAAGGTTTGAGAATTGTCCTTGATTGTGCCAATGGAGCTGGTTATAAGGTCGCGCCCGCTGTGTTGACTGAATTGGGTGCTGAAGTCATTAAAATTGGGGTTGATCCGAACGGAATGAATATCAATGATGGTTGTGGTTCAATGCACCCGGAGGTGATGGCAGAGAAAGTGCGTGAATACCGAGCTGATTTGGGGATTGCCTTGGATGGTGATGCCGACCGGGTCATTTTTGTTGATGAGAAGGGCGTTGAGGTCGACGGTGACCATATCATGGCACTTTGTGGCACTGAGCTGATTAAAACGGGACAATTGAAGAAAAAAACGGTTGTAGCCACAGTGATGAGCAACATGGGTCTTGATATCGCGATGAAAAAGGTGGGTGGCAAGGTGGTTCGGACCGCAGTCGGGGACCGTTATGTTGTCGAAGAGATGCTAAAAAATGGTTATAATCTTGGTGGTGAGCAGTCGGGGCATATGATTTTTCTTGATCATAATACCACAGGCGACGGGATTCTTTCAGCTTTGCAGGTTTTGGCCATCATCCAGCGGAGTGGGAAGAAACTCTCCGAATTAGCTCAGGTGATGACTTCACTGCCTCAGGTTCTGGTGAATGTTCGGGTCAGAAAAAAGGCTGATTTGAAAAAAATTACTCCGATCAAAGAAGTTATTGATCAGGTTGAGGCTGAACTCGGTGATAAGGGGCGAGTCTTGGTTCGTTATTCAGGAACCGAACCTCTATTGAGGGTGATGATTGAAGGTGAAGATCAGAGCCGGATTGAAACATTGGCTGAACAGGTAGCCGGGTCTGTACGAGAACATCTGGGCGCGTAGATCGTATCTGTGTGGTTAGGCTCGTGCTGCCTATTCAAAGGACAAGCAAAACCGGGACTGTCCCGGGATTTTGCGACGAGAAGCCCCGCATTTTCATAGTACGTAAACATCTGGAACAGCCCCCGGTGGAACTGGGGACAGTCCCGAGTTTACTCCGGCATGCTTCTCAAGCTGGACAATTATAAAATTTTTTATAAGGAGTATAGAAATTGGCAAAACTTAGTGTCAATGTTGATCATATTGCAACAATTCGTCAGGCTCGCGGGGTTGCTGAACCGGATCCTGTGGCCGCTGCTGTCTTGGCCGAACTGGCAGGAGCTGACGGGATTACGATCCACTTGCGGGAAGATCGTCGTCATATTCAGGATCGGGATGTCGCGATTCTACGGCAAACAATAAAAACCCGACTGAATCTGGAGATGGCACTGACTGATGAAATGGTCGCTATTGCATTGAAAACTCTTCCCGACTCGGTCACTCTTGTTCCAGAGGGGCGTCATGAATTAACCACGGAAGGTGGTTTGGATGTCGTTATGCTGCAAAGTACCCTGAAACAAAAAATTGCTTTGCTGCAGCAGGCGGGAATTATTGTCAGTCTATTTATTGAACCTAATATTGAACAGATCAAAGCCAGTCATAAAGTGGGTGCCGATTACATGGAGATCCATACCGGAATGTACTGTGAAGTACAGACTGAAAGTGAGCGACGTGAACAACTGGGGCGAATCGAATTGGCGATAAGTGCCGCTCGTAAACTCGGCCTGGGGATCAATGCCGGGCATGGTCTTGATTATCGTAATATCCGTGCAATACTTGCCCTGCCGGGTATTGAAGAGTTTAATATCGGCCACAGTATTATTTCACGTGCTGCACTGGTCGGGATGGATAGAGCGGTACGTGAAATGTTGGAACTGGTGGGACGCTAGTTTTGGCCATTATTGGCATAGGCACCGATTTGGCGCGCAGTGAACGTTTTCGGAAGTTCCTCGACCCAGGCAATAAGGTCTTGGAGCGGATCTTTAGTGAAGAGGAACGCAGTTATTCGCTAAAAAAGCGTGATCCCGTACCCCACTTGGCCGCCCGTTTTGCTGCCAAAGAAGCTTTCTTGAAGGCTTTGGGGACTGGTTTGCGTGATGGCCTGGCCTGGCAACAGGTTTGTGTGGTGCTTGATCCCCTTGGTTGTCCTTCTCTTAAACTTTCTGGGCGTGCCGTTGAGCTGATGACTTCACGTGGTGCTAGGAAGGCGCACCTCAATTATTCTCACGATGGCGATTACGCAGTTGCCACCGTTATTCTGGAGGATTAATGCAACTCTGTACTGCCAGTGAAGTTATGGCTCTTGATCGGCAGGCGATTGATCAGCTCGGTATCCCCGGGGTGGTTTTGATGGAGAATGCCGGGCGCTCTTGCAGCAATCTGTTTATGACTCAGTTCAGCGATTATTTTCCAGGTTCAGTGTTGGTTCTGGCGGGTAAGGGGAATAACGGTGGGGACGGCTACGTCATGGCACGAATTCTTGCTGATCGCGGTTGGCGGGTGAGGACTCTAGTGCTTGGGTTGGAAAAAGAGATCTCTGGTGATGCCGGGATTATGCTGAATATTATTCGTAAGCTGGGATTTACCATCAATTTTGTTGACGATATCTCTATCTTGAAAAAAAGCTTCGCAGAAGCATCCCCAACCCTTATCATCGATGCGATCTTTGGTACGGGGTTGAGTTCTGACGTGCGTGGATTACAAGCGGAAGCAATAAATCTCATCAATAAATCCTCTGCACCGGTGTTTGCTGTGGATATTCCCTCAGGGGTTGATGGCTCCACGGGTCGAGTCTGTGGCGTTGCGGTGCAGGCTGACCTGACGGTCACTTTTGATCATGCCAAAATTGGTCATGGTAGCCAGCCGGGTGCAGCTTATGCCGGGGATCTTGAAGTTGTTGATATCGGCATCCCTCTGATTGGGCGGGAGAAATTCTCTAGCAATATTCATCTTCTTGATGGATCTGATGTCCAAACGCTACTTCCTGAGCGTTCTAAGACCGGTCATAAGGGAAAGTTCGGCCATCTGCTGCTGCTAGCCGGTTCCCCTGGAAAAACCGGTGCTGCTGCTTTGGCTGGAAATGCTGCGGTACGGAGTGGCTGTGGGTTGGTGACTGTGGCCACGGCTGCGGCAGTCCATGATATTGTTGAAGTCAAGCTGACCGAAGCAATGAGCTGTCCCCTTATTGATCAAGATGGATTGATCTCTTTGCAGGCACAACCACAGATTGAACAATTGCTGGCAGATCGACAGGCACTGGCTATCGGGCCTGGGTTGGGGCAAAGTGCTGAGTTGGTTGAACTGATCAGATTTTTAGTGACTTCTGCGGCAGTACCAATGGTTGTTGATGCCGATGGTTTAAATCTGTTAGCGGGACAATTGGAGTGCCTGCAAGGGCGCAGCGATCAACCTTTGATCTTGACCCCCCATCCAGGAGAGATGGCTCGTCTTACCGGTTTGACGGTGAGTGAAATTGAGGCCAATCGGTTTGAAGTAGCACAAAATTTTGCAGCTGAACACAAAGTTGTTTTGTTGCTAAAGGGGGCGCGTACAATTATTGCGGCACCCGATGGTCGAGTCAATATTAATTCCACCGGAAATGACGGACTTGCCAGTGGAGGCAGTGGTGACGTATTAACCGGCTTGATCGGTGGTCTGTTGGCTCAAGGGATGGACGGTTTTTCTGCAGCAACCCTGGGTGCCTGGCTGCATGGTCGAGCGGCAGAACAGCTGGCTGATCGCCAGGGCACTGCCGGGATGTCTGCATCTGATCTGATTAATCAACTACCAGTTGCCCGAGAGGAGCTGGTGAAAGGACTCCATATATGTTAACCGCACGGGATATCATGACGAAAAAAATCGTTTCGGTCACGCTGGGAACCAGTTTGAAAGACTTGGCTAAAATATTTGTTGAAACCCGCTTCAGTAACCTACCTGTTTTGGATGAATCTGGGGATTTGGTGGGAATCATCAGTGAGACCGATTTGATCGAACAGCACAAACCTCTCCATATTCCGACTGTTATGACCTTATTTGATTGGGTTTTTACTATCGGCAATGAAAAACAATTTAAAGAAGAGGTTGATCGAGTGACGGCAGCAACAGTTGGTGAACTGTATCGCAAAGATCCGGTGACCTGCTCCCCTGATGCTACGGTTCGCGAACTGGCCGGGCTGATGAGCCAGCATAAGGTTCATTTGTTGCCTGTCGTTGAAGACGGCAAGATGATTGGTGTGTTGGCTCGACTTGATCTGATTCGGGTGATGGAGGATTAATTTGCGGTTGGGGTCAGTTGTCAGTGACGGGGAATCACAAACACTTGAATTTGGGAAAAAACTTGGTCGGTTATTGCGGCAACCGACTTTAGTTCTATTACAGGGCGATTTAGGGGCAGGTAAAACAGTTTTTGCCCGCGGGATCGCTCGTGGTTTGGGAGTTGATCCGGAGATCCCGATTACCAGTCCAACCTTTACCCTGATGAATTATTATCAAGCGCGACTTGATCTCTATCACTTCGATTTGTATCGTCTGTCTGATCCCGACGAACTGATTGAACTTGGTTTTGATGATTATGCTTTTGGTTCCGGGGTTGCTCTGGTTGAATGGCCGGAAAAATTGAATAATCCAGAAACTCTTGGATTATGGATTAATTTGCAACGAATCGATGCTGAGCGACGGGAAATAGAATTTTTCTTACAGGGGAAAATAAACGAAGATTTTCTCGAGTTTTTTTGTGCTAAATAGTTAAGGTGCTCTTAGGTGAGTCTACAGTCTGCCAATCCCTTTCAGGAACTCCTCAAGATTACAATCCAAAGCATCAAGCCAATCACATAGTTCGATAAAATCTAGTCTTCTAACCCGCGTTTCGATTTTGGTGACTTGAGTTCTGTCGATATTGAGAGATTTTGCCACTGTATTTTGGCTGATTTTTTTTCCCTTCCGTACCCGTTTGAGGTGGTTAATGAGTTCAATATATCGTGGGTCATGGATGCTTTTCATTCAGCCATGATCCACTAAAATATCAAAAGTGCGAAAATCGCACTTTATTGCTTGATTTGCATTTATAATTTCCCTAGAATTTGGTTAGTATTTATCTCGGGGGGGGGGCTTGTCAAAGATTCAAATCCTCCCTCTAATTGGCAGAAAAATGTTTTTAATTAAGGGAGGATTGTTTATGTGCAAGTCTATTTTTGTTGTTTGTCTGCTGGCTGTCTGTACTTTTGCTTTTGCAAGCTCTGCGTTAGCAATTGACGGAATGTATGTTAGCGGAAATGTCGGAGCTGTAATATTGAATCATTCTGACACCACTGTTGGTGATTTAGGTTCTGGGAGAATCGGCTACGATACTGGCTATGCGATTACTGCTGCTGTAGGCAGAAAAGTCGAATATGTCAGGCTGGAAGGCGAGTTGAGTTATAGTGCCAGTGATATGGAGGGGGGCAGTGTTAGCTATTCTGATGACACAATAACTGCATCAGGTTCAGCTGGTGGTGATGTCCAAACTCTCAGCTTTATGCTCAATACTTATTTCGATATTGATACTGGAACTTCACTTACTCCTTTTATTGGCGGTGGAATTGGGGTTGCAAAGATTGATGCGAAAATTTGGGGAAGGGGAACAAAAGAAGAGGGCGGAGTGGTATCAAGCATATCAGAATCGACTAGTGATGATGATGTTGTCTTTGCATATCAAGGGATTGTTGGCGTCGCCTATGCCATAAATGCCAACACTTCTTTAGATCTGAGCTATCGTTATTTTGCAACTTCCGATCCTGATTTTAAAGGTGATATTGATAGTGAATACGGTGGAAATCATCTTATGCTCGGTTTTAGATATAGTTTTTAATTCCAAACGGTCATACTGGAATTTTAGATACGAAGGGTGGAGCCATCAATTGTGGCTTCGCCTTTTTTACAACCGTGAAGTTTCTGTTTGACTCTGAATTTGTTCACTATTGAGTAGAAACATAATTTCTCAGGCAACAGTCAGATTATTAATTTCCCAGCCAGGGAAGACAAGAACTGCAGGGTGACATTTAAGTGCCATGGCCAGAACTTTGGCCCTTTCAACGCCAATATTTATTCTGTCATTTTCGATTCCTGAGATGGTGGACTGTGGAATTCCGGTAAGTTCTGCCAACTTGGATTGACTGAATCCCTGTAGTTCTCGTATGATTTTTACTGATTCGCCGACAGATACTTCAACTGTTCGTTGTGTCTTTCTATAATTCTCCATTTTACTTTCTCCTGTAGTCATGAGGGGTGATGTCGATAACTTTGATATACAGTTTTCTGTTTTCAACTTTATAGATAATTCTATATTGTCTCCCTAGCCTCGACGATCTGAACCCCAGCCATTGACCCTTGAGAGCTTCATCATGAAATCCTTTGATTAATCTCAATCCTTCAGGGCCTGAAATCCCGGCAATATCTTTCCATTTTTCATACCGCTTGAGAACCTCAACCGGTATTTTAATAAGTTTTCTGACCAATGAATGGTGCTCATATATTTCCCACATATCAATTATATACTATACTGTATATAGTATGTCAACGGGTTGATTTTAAAGCTTATGGATTTCTTATTGATAATCAGATCAAGGAGAGAAACAATCGACTCAATTTGTTTGCAAAATATCATCTCTGGAAAATAATTTTGACCAGCCATCAATTTACTGTTAAAAAGTGGTGTTCAATGAACTTTTGATGCTGCTGTTACGGGAGGATGTGAGCTGATGGGTAAAATTTTATTGTATGATACCACTTTGAGAGATGGGACTCAGGCTGAAGATATTTCTTTTCAGGTTGAGGATAAAGTACGGATTGCCAAGCGACTGGATGATTTGGGGATCGATTATATTGAAGGGGGATGGCCGGGGTCGAATCCGAAGGACATCACCTTTTTTCAGGCAATTCAGAGTGAGACCCTTCAGCATAGTAAAGTCGCCGCTTTTGGCTCAACCCGACGAGCTCGCGTGACACCTGCTGAAGATAACAATATCCAGATGCTGATAGAAGCCAAACCTGATACGGTCACCATTTTTGGTAAGACCTGGGACTTTCATGTTCGTGAGGCACTGAGAATATCTCTGGAAGAAAACCTGGATCTGATTAATGATTCTCTGGTTTATTTAAAAGAGCGAGTCGGTGAGGTTATTTACGATGCCGAACATTTTTTTGATGGTTATAAAGCTGATCCAGAATATGCCCTGAAGACTTTGCAGGCAGCAGCTGATGCCAAAGTTGACTGTATTGTTCTCTGTGATACCAATGGTGGCACCCTCCCGCATGAATTTCCAGCGATTATGACAGCTGTGCAGAAGGCTGTAACGATACCGCTTGGCATCCACGCCCACAATGATAGTGGCTGTGCAGTGGCAAATTCGTTGATGGCAGTCGATTGTGGTGCAGTGCATGTGCAAGGGACGATTAATGGGTTTGGTGAACGATGCGGTAATGCTGATCTTTGTACAATTATCCCATCATTAAGCTTGAAAATGGGGCACGAATGTCTTGGTGAGGGGAAACTGGTGACGCTGCGTAGTGCATCACGCTACATCTACGAGCTGGCAAATCTGACCCCGAATAAACATCAGCCTTATGTTGGTAATTCAGCTTTTGCCCATAAGGGTGGAGTCCATGTGTCAGCTATTCAGCGTCATCCTGAAACCTATGAGCATATTCGTCCGGAATTAGTTGGCAACCGGACTCGGATTCTGGTTTCTGACCTGTCTGGTCGTTCAAATATCCTTGCTAAAGCGGAAGGATGTGGTATTGAACTCGACAGTAAAGATCCGGTAACACTGGAAATTCTTGAAGACATCAAGGAGATGGAAAACCAGGGCTTTCAGTTTGAAGGTGCTGAAGCTTCTTTCGAGTTGTTGATGCTCAAGGCGATGGGTAAGCTTAAGCACTATTTCTCAGTGACTGCATTCAGGGTGATTGATACCTTGCGTGAGAGTGATCAGGAGCCCGTTTCGGAAGCAACGATCCGGGTGAAAGTTGGTGGTAAGATTGAACATACTGCTGCCGATGGAAATGGCCCGGTTAATGCTCTCGATTCTGCTATGCGTAAGGCGTTGATCAGCTTTTACCCACAGATTGGTGATGTGAAATTACTTGATTATAAAGTACGGGTTTTGCCAGCCAGCCAAGGAACAGATTCGGTGATCAGGGTGCTGGTAGAATCTGGTGACCAGGAGATGCGCTGGGGGACGGTGGGTGTTAGTAGTAACGTAATTGATGCTTCATATCAGGCATTAGCGGATGCATTGGTTTATAAGCTGTACAAAGATAACCAGTAGTTTTTTAAGCATTCTTTTTTTCAAACGGCTCTACCTGTCAGGTATGAGCCGTTTTTTTGTGGTGCGCCCGGCAGGGCGCGTGGTGCGTAAGCACCATCTATTTCAGCTGTGGTA
>JAOZOH010000261.1 GCA_029933365.1 Desulfuromusa sp.
ATCATTTGCCGTAGATCAGCGGGATCATTTTGCAGATCAGCATCCATCGTGATAATAACGTCACCGGTGGCAGCCTGAAATCCGGCATAGAGAGCAGCTGACTGGCCGCTATTGCGAGCCAGGGCCAGCGGACGGATCTTCTGGTTCTGTCGAGCAAGGTCGCAAATGAGTTCTAGCCCTTTATCTGTACTGCAATCATCAACCAGCAAAATTTCATAATCAGCGGAGATATCCGGTGCTACATCCAGAATTTCCTGAACCAAGTTAGAAATATTTTCTTCTTCATTGTAAATCGGCACAACAAAACTAATTTTAGCGAGCATAATCACCTCAATTTTTGATTGAACCAGTAAATTACTACTGTTCATTATTCCAATCAACCAATTTGGTAGCCTGAACCTTTTTCAGGTTGCAATGGATTTTACAAAAAAGTGGGACGAATAGTTCCTGATTCATAGATGATGATTGCAGTATTGGCTTTAGTACCACTGGGAAAAAGGGGTGCTGATCAAGGATCAACGATCCGACACCGGTTTAAAATAATCCAGCATTAAATAATATCTTTATCTTGAAAGATGTTTTTAGTTTCAGTGGGATATGATTCTATGATGGAAGGATGAGAGCATTGCTCAGTCTGTTGTTCACCAAAACGAATGAAGATGTTATCATGCCCCGACATTTTATCTGTTGATTAGAGTGTGGCTACCAACAATCCTTTTGTCATTTCAAGAAAGCTGAAAATTCAACATGAAACTCATCATGAAATTTGCTCGGGATTACCCCGGACAAACACTTGTTGTCCTGATTGCTTTGGTTTCTGCCGGGATCGTTCAGGGTATTGGTCTAACCGCCATGCTCCCATTGATGCAAAAAGCTATCCACCTTTCAAATCCTGAAATCCCTGCTGCAGCAAGTTCAGATATTGGTGATTTTATAAATTCAACAATGTTATCTGTGGGTATTGCTCCAACTATTGGTTCTTTATTGGTCGTTATCCTGGTTGGTACAATTTTGAAGAGTTTCCTGATACTACTTGCCAATCGAAAGGTTGGCTACACTGTTGCCCATGTTGCGACTGATCTCCGCCTCTCTTTGTTACGATCCCTTCTGGCAACTCGTTGGGGTTATTTTCTTGAGCAACAGGTTGGTAGCCTGGCCAATGCTGCAGGAAGTGAAGTGATGAGATCTGCCGGGGCTTACCTTAAGGCAGTATCTGTTATCGCTATAGCGATTCAGACCATCGCCTATTTTTCAGTGGCAGTGCTGGTTTCCTGGAAAATTACCTTGGTCTTCATGCTTGGGGGGTCTCTGATTGTCCTAGCTCTGTCCACTCTGGTTAAAAGAGCCAAGCGTGCCGGGAGAAAGCAGACTCGATTGCTACAGGCACTGCTGGCAAGACTTTCCGACAGTTTTCAATCGCTGAAAGCATTCAAAAGTATGGGGCGCGAGAACCTGACGGGGGAACTGCTTTCGGCAAATACCCTGAAACTGAACAAGGCATTACGTAAGCAAGTTTTAAATAAGGCGGTCATGCGTGGCATTCAAGAGCCATTGATGAGCCTGATGATCTACGGTGGTCTCTACGTTATACTGGTTCCCCTCCATATGGATCTACCCAAAGGGATCTTACTGATTTTCTTGATGTCACGGATGTTGAAGCAATCTGGAAAAGTGCAACAAGGATATCAGGATATGGTGATCTCTGAAAGTGCCTATTGGTCACTGCAAGATAAAATTGTTACGGCTCAGAAACATAAAGAACCTACGGGTGGAGAGCGGCAGGCAACTCTGGAACGGGGAATTCTGATTGATCAGGTCAGTTTTGGTTATACTGAGAAAGAAATCTTGACGAATGTTTCTCTTGAACTTCCAGCCGGCACTTTTACCTCTTTGGTTGGCCCTTCTGGAGCGGGGAAAACCACTCTTGTTGATTTGATCACTGGTCTTTTTGAACCGACTCGTGGGCGGGTGCTGATTGACGGAATTCCCCTGCCTGAGCTTGATCTGCGGAGTTGGCGGCACCTGATTGGCTATGTTCCCCAAGATACAATTTTGCTGAATGATACTATTTTCACCAACGTTACTCTAGGGGAGCCATCTCGAACTATTGAGGATGTAGAATATGCCCTGCGGGCGGCCGGGGCCTGGGATTTTGTCCTTGGGATGGATAAAGGGGTTAAAACCATTGTTGGTGAACGGGGAACAAAGCTCTCAGGCGGCCAGCGGCAGAGAATTGCAATTGCCAGAGCATTGATTCACCGGCCAAGGCTGCTGATTCTTGACGAAGCAACCAGTGCACTTGATCCGGAAACCGAAACGGCAATCTGTCAGACATTAAAAGGGCTTCGTGGACAATTAACCATGTTGGCAATTAGCCACCAGACGGCATTAGTAGAAGTTTCTGACCGAATTTTTAGAATCTCCGATGGGGGAATTTCCCCGGTTTCATCATTGACCGAATTACACGAAATAGAAGGAGAAAAACAGCCTTCTGACAACATTACTGGAAAGAATATTTAAGGTGAAAGTCCTTTGTATGGTTGCTATTTCGATTTTGGTTCTCCTGACCTCTCTTCTGAGTACAAATGCCTTTTGTCTGGGGGATAACGAGACTCTTCAAGTAGTCGATCAGCTATTGAATCAGGGGGAGAATCAGCAGGCTTTACACCTTTTGCAAAA
>JAOZOH010000262.1 GCA_029933365.1 Desulfuromusa sp.
TCTAGCTAGTGACCATCCCTCCTTCAACAGCAGCAAGAGGAGCAGAGTAGAGTGTGACGCAAACCAACACCACCACTCAGACACAGTTCCCATTGTTCAGGCTGTTGATCGGTTCCGTCTGCATCAGTTTCTCTCCAATTTTCATCAAACTTGCAGATGTTCCACCCGACAGCGCCGGATTTTATCGCATGCTGTTTGCGGGGTTATCTCTATCAATACTGATGATGTTGCGTGGAGAGAACCTGAAAATGGCACAACGGCCACGGTTGCTGCTCTGTCTCAGCGGGGTTATTCTGGCCATCGATTTTATGTGCTGGCATCGTAGTATCGGGTTGGTCGGACCCGGTTTTTCAACCTTGTTGGGCAACTTTCAAGTCTTCTTCACGGCACTGTTTTCCTGGTTATTTCTCAAACAGAAGATTTCCAGAATGTTTATGCTGGCAGTGGTCATGGCACTGTGTGGGCTGTTATTTATCACGGGCGTAGACTGGAAAAATCTTGAAGATGGTTACAAATTAGGAATTTTTCTGGGTCTGCTGACAGCTGTCTTCTATTCCGGTTATATCCTGCTGGTCAAAACATCAATGGATGATAGTTCCGTAAACAGTGTCCCGGCCATGCTGATGGTTGCCATCCCCAGCACCCTGGTGCTCGCAGTCATCACGCCACTCAACGGGGCATCGTTTGCCATCCCCGATAGCAATTCGCTCTTTGCTCTGATCGGTGCCGGAGTGATCAGCACCACCATCGGCTGGTCATTAATTTCATCGGCAATCCAACATATCCAGGCCACGCTCGCCGGGCTGATCCTCCTCCTGCAACCAACTCTTGCCCTGATCTGGGATACCCTTTTTTTCGGCAGGCCGACCGGAGGATTAGAAGTCTTTGGCATCCTGCTGATTTTGTCGGCCATCTACATCGGCTCCTACCGAAGGTAGGTACCCTGGAAGGAAACAAAGTTGACCCTCGACACCATCATTGCCCTCACTTGGGGAATTCTATCCGGCTACTTGGTTCTCAGAACCTTGGATAGCGGGCTGGCGATTATCCTTTGCCTGCACGGCCTGCTGATGACCCGCTGGAAGCGACTGGTCAACAAAGCCACGCCGGGGCAGATCAGGTACAGTATTATTATACGTCTGTTTCTACAAGCTGTACTCTATGGGGTTTTATTCAGTTTTTTGCTTAAGATTGGTGATAATTTTATCCAACGGAAGTTCCACTTTAATTATCAGGGATCAAACGGTCTTCTTTGGGGCGCTGCGATAGCTATTGTTACCATTATTTTCTTGCGTGCATCTTGGCGTAGGCTGGTCGTCGTTTGGAAAATGACCCATGAATTCGATTATGCTGAAAAACGGCAGAGAACATTTCTATTGAGGAGATAAAAGGTTGCCCACTCTCCATTGTGGGATATCAGCAAATCGAGACAATTTCGTATTCTCGGGTAGTATCACTTTTAAGTTCAATCATGTCGCCACACCGCTTGCCGAGCAACTCTCGACCGAGTGGTGAAATGGGTGTAATGATCATGAGCTCCGCCCCATCAAGCTCTAACAGCAAACCTCCCGCAGCGGGGCCAAGAAACACCAATCGACTACGCTCCTCTTCGTCCTCCAGTTGTACCACCGCCGTCAGACGGATCACCGACTTTGCAGAAAAATCCGCCAACGTCAGTTGACGGAACACCTGTATCGCCTGCAAAATGTCCTGCGTGCGATTAGCCTGTCCCTGCGCAAGATAGGACGCCTCAAGACCGAGCGTAGCGTATTTATTATCGGGAATATTCTCATCGTGGGTCGCAGCGGCATGAGCGGTCTTCGCTGCCTGCAGCAGCAAAGCGTGATCAGCTTTCAATCGGGTGATGATCTGATCACGCAAAGCTTCTTTATTCATGTATTTCTCAGTCAACAATTTCAAGAAATGCTATTTCCATCCTCAATAAAAGCAATTTCGAGTGCGTATTGAGCATGCAGTGCCGCGGTGTTGAATAGTGGCAGGTCGGTGTCATCCTGGTGGACCAAAAGAGGAATCTCTGTACAACCGAGAATCACCCCTTGAGCGCCCTGGTCACGTAGTTTGTCTATTATTGTCAGGTAGTTTTTCTTTGATTCAGCGGTAAATTTCCCCTGACAAAGCTCGCTAAAAATAACCTGGTGGACATATTCGCGGTCTGCCTCTGTTGGGATAACAACATCCAGGTCAAATATATCCTTGAGTCGTTGGCGGTAAAAACCCTCTTCCATCGTGTAACGGGTTCCCAGAAGGCCAACTTTTTTTAGTCCCTGAGACTTGATTGTGCTACCCGCAGCATCGGCAATGTGGAGTAACGGAATCTTGATTTGTGATTCAATAATAGGTGCGACCTTATGCATCAGATTGGTACACAGCAGAATCATATCCGCCCCTGTCTGCTCCAATCCCAATGCGGCAGCAGCAAGTTGCTCACCGGCTTCGATCCATTGATTATTGATCTGAAATTGCTCAATTTCCGCAAAATCAACACTGTGCATTAAAATCTTCGCCGAATGAAGGCCACCGATACGTTCCCGTACCCCCTCATTCAGTAATTGGTAATAGAGAACCGTCGATTCCCAACTCATACCGCCCAGCAGTCCAATCGTTTTCATCATCCACTCCACAAAAATTCGTATTCAGTTTGATAACAATATA
>JAOZOH010000263.1 GCA_029933365.1 Desulfuromusa sp.
CAGTGCCATGAAGGACATTTCCATATACTGCGTCAATCGGCCCAGGCACCTGGTAGCCCAAATGGAACTATCCCCACAACTCCGGGGATGACTGAAACTGCCAATCCACACGGCACGACAGGTTTCCAGACGTCATTCGGCACCAAGTGTACAACTTGTCACAAGGTTGTTCATGGTAGTGACTTTCCGTCTCAACCGCTTAGCGGTGGCGGCTTGACCCGTTAATTTGAGGAGGCTAAAAAATGAAACAACGCTATTACCTACTGCTTGCGTTGTTATCAATCCTGACCTTCATGATGACCACCACCCTTGTATGTGCCGAAGATATTATGAAAGGGCATGTCGAGGTGGGCATCAGTGGTATGGATATTGATGACAATCCTGCACGCGTCAACGAATACATAGAAACATCCGATGAGGACCATCCTAACGTTAACCCCGCTTTTGATCTTGGTTTAGATTATTTTGGTGAAGATGTCGCTGCCGACGTCGATATAAACTATAAAGGTTCTGACAGCTACGACATGTCCATCGGTGGTGATATCAAGAGAATTTTTCGCTTTGATATTGATCATCAAAGGATGATGCATTGGAAAGATCATGAAACGCTGGAACAAATGGGTGCAACAGCCCGTGAAGATACCGGTGGAGCTCAGCCAAGTGTCACAACTGATAAAATTTTTGGTGAGCTTGCAGAGCTTAACCCTCCAGTCACCTCAGTTGGTGGGGTCACTGTTCCTTATGATGCTGCAAAAGCCTACTCTCAGGAGTTGGATAACGATTATATCGTGACCCGCGAAGAGACAAAGGCAGAAACCGACCTGGCACTCCCGATACTGCCCAATATTGTCTTTCACGCCGGATTGCGGATCGAAACCCGTGAAGGTCTGGAGCAGGCTGTTGGCATGTCCAAATGTGACGGTTGCCACGTCTCTGCCGGCAGTAAAAATATCGACGAGCGCACCGAAGACTTTACCTTTGGTGCAACCGGCAAGTTTGGTCAATTCACCGTTGAATACGACTACCTGAACAGAACCTTTGATGAGGATGGATCAACCCCCTCAAGATTCTATGAGGCAGCAGGAAATGGGTCTGCTACAGATCAATTGCTGTACGGTGCAGCTGGTGATCCACTTTATGGTAGTGGATACTCCGATTACAACCGGACTCCCGACTCGGAAAAAGATACCCATCATTTAAAAGCTCGTTATGATTTTTCTAGCTATACGATGATATCCGGATCTTATACAAAATCAAACGTAGAGAGTAACAAATCTGATCCAGCCAGTGATATTTCCTACTCTCTGAAGCATGATACGTTAAAAACCGAATTTGAATCATTCGGTGGAAAACTGGCAACCAGGATTGGCAACTGGCGTTTCTCTGCACGGGCAAATACCTACTCAATTGATGCTGACAGTAATACAGTTGAGATGCGCTCCGATCTGACAACCCGAGATGATAACGATCTTCTCGCTTTTGATCTGGAGAATGACTGGGAACCCGCAGAAGAGCGGGATGTTGATGAGTTTGGTCTTGATGTTGTATATCGCATCGCTCAAGGGACGACGGTTCGCCTTGGTTACGAATATGAACAAGTTGACCGTGAGGATCATGAGCTGGGCAAAACAGAGACAAATACATTTAAAATTGCCCTAAAAAGTCGTTTAAATTCAAAGCTATCCGGTCGGATCAGCTACCAGTATCAAGATATCGACAACCCAATGGACAATGCAACCGGGATTGCCCAAGGGATGGATACAGCAACCCAGGATTCGAATTCAGGTCTCTGGTATTTAAATACAGATGATTATCGGAACGTTGATAATAACTCATCGACTGTCTGGTACTGGAATAGTGTCTACCCCAACCGGACCCTGGAAGCTTCGAACCTGCCTGACACGGTTCACGAAGCAAAGCTCAATACAACCTGGTCTCCTCAAGCCAACATGGCGGCAACTCTATTTGCTCGTTATCGCTATGAAGAAAATGAGGATGTTGGCTTCGATCATCAATCGACATTTGTCCCAGGCTTAAGTTTCTGGTATGCACCGAGTGATAAAGTCAACCTGACCATGTCATACACCTACAGTATGCAGGAGTCAGAAAACAGAATGTGCGTCGGCTGGTACCATGGCTGAGCGAACGCAGTCTCGTCGAGCCAGTTTGGCTCGCTATGTAACACTGCAGAATACGACTCTGACGTTCACACATTATCTCTGGACATAAACGTTCAAGCTACTGAAAAACTACAATTGAATGCTGGTTGTACCTATAACCACGCTGAGGACTCTTTTGATTGGGACTTTGACGAACGTGCTTCCCTTATAATGGGCGGCGGAGCCTACAATTATGACTCGTGGGATCAAAACAACGATATCGATAGTTACTCAGATCTGACCTACGAACAGTATCAATTTACTGTTGGTGGTACCTACAACTTCACCGATACTTTTTACACCACAGTATCGGCTACCTATGATGTCTTCAAGTCAGATAATCATACTTGGGAATCAGGTGAAGAGTATGTCTATGGTGATGAAGATGGTAAGTCCTACTACGGATACGCAGGTATTGGTTGGAACTTCTAATCTTAAGATCTAATATTTAAATGATCCATTCAGCCCGACTGGCAACAGTCGGGCTTTTTTTATT
>JAOZOH010000100.1 GCA_029933365.1 Desulfuromusa sp.
AGCGTATTCTGGAAATGCCTGATTATAGTTGTGTCTTTGCTTTTCAAAAATGGCAGAGTTATATCCTTATCATTGTTATGATGTCGATGGGTATTTTTCTTCGTAATACCGATATCTTTCCCCGTATTTTTCTTGCCTCAATATATATGGGTATAGGGAGTGCTCTTTTTATTTCAAGTATTAATTACTACCGAACCGCAGCGTAGGAAGAGGGGATAACCATTAATAATGGAACCATTTACCGAGCGTCAACAACAAATTATGAACGCCTCTATTGAACTGATCGCTGAACAGTCAATTCAGGGTTTGACAATTAAAAATATTGCTAAAAAAATCAAACTGACCGAAGGGGCAATCTACCGCCATTTTTCCAGTAAGAATGATATTCTACTAGGTATTCTTCAGTCTTTTAAGGATGTATCTAAAAAAACACTTGTAGAATCCTGTACCTCGGATATGCCTGCTCTTGAACAGATAAAAAGCATCTTCACGCATAATGTTCAATACTTCAACGAAAAACCAGCAGTGACCGCAGTTATATTTTCTGAAGGTATCTTTCAGAATGATGCCCATCTATCTAAAGAAGTATTTATTCTTTTGGAAATGCATGAAAGGGCACTGAATTGCATTATCGAAAGAGGGCAAAAACAAAACGAGATACGCAATGATATTGACGAAAAGGAACTCACCAGAGTTTTTATTGGTTCAATCCGTTACGTGGTTAAAAAATGGCGTTTATCAGGTTTTAGTTTTGATTTAAATGCAGAATTTGCTCTTATTCTTGATAGTCTGACAAAAATGATGGCAGCACGATAGTGATTAACCCGTATTAGGGTAGCAATTCAAGGCTTGCTGATATTCCAGTTGTTGTTTCAAGCTGACAGTTATGCTTTGTAGCCCACAGACTTGGTGGAATTCTTTCATTTCTCAATCCTAAAGGAGAAGAATTAAATGATGAAAAAAAGTTTACTGGTACTTGCTGTTTTAGCCATTATTTTGTCGTTATCAACAACCAGCCTGATGGCACAGTCAAACAACTCTGCCGCAGGGAAGAAACCACAGAAACCCTTTTTGATCACCACCCTTCCACATCCTGCCATAGCCCTGATGAGTCATTTAGATGATCCTGCATTACATCTTACCGAGAAGCAAAAGAGCGAACTGCTTGCAATCAGAAAAGAGGTTATTGCGACCGTTCAGAATATTGGTAAGAAAGTTTTTCCGCTTGAAAAACAGGTTGCAAAAGGGATCTTCTCTGGAAAAACACCTGATGAACTGAGCGGACTTGTGCAAGAAATAGCAGGGTTGAGAGCTGAGGCAACTATGGTACAACTTCGTTGTCTTTATAGTTTTCGAAACGCATTGGACCAACAGCAACTTGATGTCTTAACCAAGTAGATCAGGTTTACATCTCACATGTTTTTTATACTCTGGCCATCCAGTTGGTTGCTATAACTGGATGGCCAGATCGCGTTCTGAGGGACCTTCTGTGCATAGTGGTTCAGTGTTAGCAGTTTTGGAAGTGCGGACCGAAAAACTAATGCAGCAGTATCCAGAAAGGTGCAGCTGTGCTCAGGCAACAGAAGGCGGGAAAAAGGAACAGAAGCAGCAATGTGAGATACAAAAAACGAAGCCTGTTATTCATCTCAGAATTATCAGATTTCGATTATTTCCGCATGTTTACGCTATCCCAAATTTCTGCAACGTTTCCGGTGGGGCTTGATCAAAGTGGGAGAACTCCATGGTGAAACTCCCTTGTCCCTTGGTGGCACTGCGCAGTTCGGTCATATAGCCGAACATCTCCAATAGTGGCACGGTCGCGCGGATGACATCCTGTCCCGGGCGTGATGTAATGCCTTCCACCTGACCACGTTTCTGATTCAAACTGCTCATGACCCGTCCGGTGTAATCTGAGGGGGCGATCAATTCCAATGCCATGACCGGTTCAAGCAGAGTCGATTTGCCATTTTTCAGAGCTTGGGTGACGGCTCTACTGATGGCTGCCGAGATACCAAGATCGGTTGTTTTATTACTGTTGTAAGGAGCCTCAACCAGGCTGAGTTGCAGATCTGTCAATGGATAACCGGCAATCGTTCCCGATTGACAAGCAGCAGCAAACTTTTCCCTGATTAACTCCGCCAGCTCAATTGGCCACACTTCTAGCAGCTGTCCCGGGATATCAATATTGATGCCACTCTTTCGCTTGGTCGGGTTGATTCTGATTTTGACTTCACCATAATGGGTTTTCCCGTCAATTTCTCGCTCAAAGGTTTCATGCTGCTGAGTTGCACAACAGACTGTTTCCCGGTAAACGACCTGTGGCCGCCCCGTTTGGGTTGCAACACCAAAATCTGTTTTTAGCCGCTGGACGACCACTTCCAGATGCAGTTCACCCATGCCGGTCAACAGGGTTTGACCTGTCTCTGGGTCTTCTTTGACCCGAAAGGTCGGATCTTCCCATTGCAACTTTTCCAGCGCCAGTGGCAGTTTGTCACGGTCGTCAACAGTTTTTGGTTCAACCGCCAGGGAAACAACCGGCTCTGGATAGTCGAGTCCGGCCAGTTGTAAAGGAAGATCGGGGTTACTGATTGTATCCCCTGTCAGGACATTCTTCAGTCCGGTTGCGGTGACAATATCTCCAGCAATCGCCAGATTAATCCGTTCCCGTTTATGTGAGTGCATGCGGAACAGTCGGGCAACTTTTTCGATTCCCAAGGTGCGGCTATTGTAGACAGAATCTCCCGGTTTGAGACTACCTGAGTAGATCCGCAGATAGGTCAGTTTACGTCCCTCATCGGCCAGAACTTTGAAAGCTAAAGCACATAGCTCAGCTGCAGGATCAGTGGTGACTTCCCATGCTTCCCGCTTATCGAGTCGGGTTGCTGATGATGGCAGTATATCGAGCGGCGATGGGAGCAGGGCACAGATTGTGTCGAGCAGGGGCTGAATCCCTTTGTTGCGCAATGCTGAGCCAAGCAGAACCGGATATATTTCGCAGTTGATAACTCCTTTGCGTAAAGCAGGAAGAATCCGCTTCGCAGCAATTGGTTTGCCATCCAGAAAATCATCGAGAATGTCGTCATCAAAATCGGCAGCAGTTTCAATAATTATCTCCCGTTGTTGCTGAGCTGCTTCGCGTAGCTCCACCGGGATTTCACCACTGACTAGGGTCTGACCATAATCATCTTCGGCAAATAAGATAGTTTTTTCTGTAATAAGATCGATTATGCCGTGAAAGTTTTCTTCACTGCCCAGCGGGAGTTGTAATAATAACGGCTTCGCATCAAGTTTTTTGACTATCGATTCCAGGACTTGCTGGTGATCAGCACCAATTCGATCCATTTTATTGATCAGACAGATGCGTGGCACCTGATAACGATTAGCTTGTCGCCAGACCGATTCACTCTGTGGCTGTACCCCTTCTACGGCACTGAAAATGGCAACAGCCCCATCCAAAGCACGCAGAGAACGTTCAACTTCAATAGTGAAATCGATGTGACCGGGAGTGTCGATCAGGTTGAAAGTATAGTTTTTCCAGTGGCAGTTGGTGGCTGTTGCGGTAATGGTAATGCCGCGTTCCTGCTCCTGTTCCATCCAGTCCATCACCGCCAGGCCATCATGGACTTCGCCCATTTTATGGATTTCTCCGGCGTAGAACAGAATCCGTTCCGATACGGTGGTTTTTCCGGCATCAATATGGGAGATGATGCCGAAATTACGAATCTGTTGCAGGTCTGGGGTTGCCATGGGATATTCCTCTGAAATTTAAAGTGCTCCCGATCTGAGTCTTTGTAAATGCTCCAGTTCAAGACGGTTCAGGGTGAAATATTCTCGTTCCAGTTCTTCGATATAGAAATGATCAAGACCGCTGTTGACTAAAAAATCATTACGTAAATCGACATTATTATTGGCGATAATTTCAGGAAGTAGCTGGCGTAGATAGAGTGCTTCCTTTTTGATGTCATGAATTGCGGTGTGAAATAGTTCCGGATCCAGAGGCTTACTGATAATGCCACGTACCAGCAGCTCATCATTTAACTCATTGCATAATTCATTTTGTTCAACTCTGGTATTGTAGCGTGAATAACGGGTGCGAATGTGGTCTTTGGCATGGCTCAGGACAACATTATAGAGCTTCTCTTCGTTGTCGATTATTTTCAACTCAGCAGTTAATCTCTTTATGGTAGAAACGCCCGCGGCAATTTCCTCCAACCCTTTTTGGAGACACAGCAATTTCTGCCGGCCAAAACGTCCCAGATAGCGGTTAATGATAATATCTTCAAAAAATAGTTTGTTAAACAGACCTTTTACCAGTTTGCTGAATTCTTGACGACTATTCAGCAGACTTCGGAGTAGCTCTTCCGTTGGACGGTAACTTTCCATGAAGGCAATCTGGCTGATGTTGGTTGAGGTGCTATCGTAACGATCGAAAAAGGTAATGATATAGGAAAAATCTTCCAGCAGAGATAGTGGAGCCCCTTCCCGGATTTGTTCATCAAACAACTGTCCAGTTTCCAACAGAAGTTTTTCAAAACTGTGATCATGATTGCGCCGGGCATGTTGTTTGGCGAACAGTAGCTGGATCATGTCACGTCTGCTAATTCCTTTACGCAATAGCAGGTCATGCAGAATATCTCTGGTGATGGCGGTGTATTCAGGTTCATGGATAATACTGCTGACTTCCGCTTTTAATTTTTCATCGAGTGCTGTCAATAGAGCTGCGGGGATCTCATTGCGCAATGCGAGGGTTTTTAACCGCGTCAGTCGAGCATGCTGCTGCCGGTTGATATCCCCCTGCTGATAACATTCGATCAACACTTTTTTATAATCGTCAATAATCCGGTAGTTATCGCGATGTCGGTACATCACATCAATACGAATTCGTTCTTGCTGGTAGGGATCAAGCCCCAGATTATCCGCCAGCTCCTTTAGTGCAGTATGGGTGTTGTTGGAAATTGAGCGGTCCTGATAATAGAGGCTCTGAAACTCTTGTTGAAAATGGCGATGATTGATATTTGATAAACGAATCAGATAGATGGTGCATTGTTCCGGCAGCTGAGCCAATAATAATTCTGCCAGATGAGAGTCATCTTGTCGGTTGAGATTGGAAATTCGCTTGAGAGTCCTGCCAAGATAGCGCAGGATCTGTTCCTGGCGGGAACGGTGTGTCGCATCTGTTAAGCCGTTGACAAAAAAGAAATAATTATCAACTGCGTGCCCTTGAAGAAAAACGTCCTCATAGCTTTGCTCGGTATGGTTCTGCTCACTGATTTCCAGTTGCCCGTCCTGGTTATATCTGGCTCCAAGGAGCATCAGACGGTTAAAGATGCCCCCCTTGCTTAAGTCTGAGACCGGTTGATCTACACCAAACATATATTCGCAAAATGTTCCACCGGTTCCCGTCTGGAGTAACCCGGTTGGGCTGAGAATGAGTTCGCTCCCCGGGGCAAAAAAACGTAGATTCTGGTCGACCATCTGGAAGAAATGATGGTGAGCTGTCCTGCAACCAGCAGCCGTTGCAAAATACTCTATCTCATTATTTATTTTTCCATGTAATCTAAGTTCAGTGTTCATAATATTATTGATTTCATTATTTTGGAATTATTTTAAAAGTGAACTGTTGACCATCATAGGCCAGGTTGATACCGTCAGGAAGCTGTTGATCGTGAACCGGGTGATCAACTTCATGGCTGAGGTGAGTGAGCAGTGTTTGTTTTGCCCCGATTCTTTGCGCCATGGTAATTGCCTGAGGGATGTTGAAGTGGGTATTGTGTGGCGTAAAGCGTAATCCATCAAGAATCAATATTTCCAAACCGTGGAGAAGATCCAGAGAACTTGGTGGAATAGCGTTACAATCGGTCAAATAGGCAAAAGGGCCACAGCGATAGCCAAAGGTCTGCATTTGCCCGTGCAGCATCGGGATCGGGATCATCTCCAGACCAAACAGCTCAATCGGCTTATCAATGGGATGCAGTTCCAGCCGGGGGATATAACTGTAAGGTTCTGATTTATCGAAGATATAGCTGAAGCTGTTTCTGATGATTGTCAGGGTTTGCTCCGAACCGTAGAGCGGGATCGGTTGCTTCGAACGCAGGTTAAAGCCCCGCAGGTCATCAATACCGTGTAAGTGATCGGCGTGACTGTGGGTATAAAAGACGGCATCGACCCGACGAATATCCTCGCGCAGTGCTTGTTGACGCAGATCGGTTGAGGTATCGATCAGAATATTGTATTTTCCATAGCTGAGCAATGCACTGCAACGGGTCCGTTGGTTGCGGGGATGAGCAGAAAGGCAGACTGCGCAGCGGCAGCCAATGACTGGGATACCAGTGCTGGTTCCGGAACCGAGAACAGTTATTTTGAGAGTTTCTTCCTGCATCGTGAAGCCGTTAGGGAAACAAATAAGTTGTAATTGATGAGGTAATTTAGCACTTTATTTAAGTAACAGACAATAGTTGATTGGAAAGTGTGGCAGGTTGAGTTCTGCTGCAAGGGATTACTATGGCAGAAAAGAATCAATTTGAGATCAACAAGCTCTGTCGGCGTTGTATCCGGCAATGTAAGCAGCCAGATAGCATTATCATGCTCGATTGCCCCCGGTTTCAACCGCGCCCGTTTAAATCAGAGGTGCTGAAGTTTGAGCAGTTGGATTTATTTGATAAGTAGGTTGCTGGTTGTGTGGTAATTAATTTGTTCAGATAAATTGTTGTTTTTGTTTTTGTGGTGATTTTTTGGGAGTTATTAAATGCACGCCAACCTGGTTAAACTTGAAAGAAAACTTTGGTCAGCAGCTGATCAGCTATGGGCCAATTCTCAGTTAAAATCATACGAATATTCCCCACCGGTTCTGGGGTTGATCTTTTTGCGTTTTGCCGATGTGAAGTTTACCGAAGCCCATCGGGAGCTTGAAGGGAAAGGTTCTGGGCGAAGAAGTATCAGTAAAACTGATTATCACGCCAGGGGAGTTATCTATCTCCCCGATGGTGCCCGTTATGCTGAACTGCTTAAAATCCCCGAAGGGGAAGATATCGGTGGGTACTTGAATGAGGCGATGCGGCTGATTGAGCAGGAAAACGAAGAACTGCGCGGTATTTTGCCAAAAACCTTCCAGAAGGTTGGCAATGGCGCTCTTTTTACTCTGCTGAAAACTTTTGCCTCGATTCCGCTCGATATTGAAGGGGATGCCTTTGGCAAGATCTACGAATATTTCCTCGGTAATTTTGCCCGTAAAGAAGGGCAAAAAGGGGGCGAGTTTTTTACCCCCACCTGTCTGGTTAAGCTGATTGTTGAAATCATCGAACCCTTTCACGGCAAAATTTTCGACCCCGCCTGTGGTTCCGGCGGTATGTTTGTTCAGAGCGCCGCCTTTGTTACCGAACATCAGAAAAACCCTGTTCACGAGATCAGTATTTATGGCGAAGAGCGAGTTGAAGATACGGCTCGCTTGTGCAAAATGAACCTGGCTGTTCATGGTCTTTCCGGAGATATCAAACAGGGAAACAGTTACTACGAGGATATTCACGAATCTTTCGGCAACTTCGATTTTGTCATGGCGAATCCTCCCTTCAATGTCAGTGGAATTGACAAAGAGCGGATCAAGGATAACCAGCGTTTCCCTTTTGGGATGCCAAGAACCGACAACGGCAACACCGTCTGGTTGCAGCTATTTTATAGCTCTTTGAATGAAACGGGTCGTGCCGGGTTTGTTATGGCAAACTCCGCCAGTGATGCCCGTGCCTCCGAACTGGAAATTCGCAAGCAGTTGATTCAAGCCAAGGCGGTTGATGTGATGGTCGCCATCGGCAGCAACTTTTTTTATACCGTCACTCTCCCTTGTACTCTTTGGTTTCTGGATAAAGGGAAGAAGGGAACTGATCGAGACGATACGGTTCTGTTTATCGACGCCCGACATATCTTCCGCCAGCTCGACCGTGCCCATCGCGATTTTACTCCCGACCAAGTTGAATTTCTCGCCAATATTGCCCGGCTCTATCGGGGTGAGCAGGTTGAGACAACCCATGGTAGTACCGAGAAAATTGAGGAAACTTTCCCCGATGGCAAGTATGCTGATGTCGCCGGGTTATGCAAGGTGGCGACGTTGGAGGAAGTTGAAGCACAGGGGTGGAGTCTGAATCCGGGGCGTTATGTTGGAGTTGCGGATCGGGAGGAAGATGATTTTGATTTTGCTGAGCGGTTGGAGGAGTTGAACGAAGAACTCGAAGTGCTCAATGCTGAGGCCAAAGAACTTGAGAGCCAGATTACAGAGAATGTGGTGAAGTTACTGGAAGGGTAGTTGGCAGCATTAATTATTGGATTCATTTTTGTGATTTCAGGAGGGAGTGATTATGGATGTCACCATGCCGATGGAAGTGGTTAAAAGTAAAATTTATCTGATTCGTGGCCAAAAGGTGTTGTTAGACAGTGATCTGGCAGTGCTTTATGGGGTTGAAACCCGGAGGCTGAATGAACAGGTCGGCAGAAATAGATCACGATTCCCGGAAGATTTTATGTTTCAGTTGAATAATCAGGAGGTTGCCGGTTTGATGTCGCAAAATGCGATATCAAAGCCCGGTCGTGGTGGCAGGCGCAAGCTCCCCTATGCATTCACCGAGCAGGGGATTGCCATGCTCTCCAGTGTCCTCAGAAGTGACCGTGCGGTACAGGTAAATATCGCCATCATGCGTACTTTTGTGCAGATGCGTGAACTGGCTACCTCCAACCGGGATCTGGCACGCAAGCTCGATGAATTGGAGAAAAAACATGCCCAACACGATGAACAATTTGTCGCTGTGTTCGAGGCTATCCGGCAGATGATGGTTCCGGTTGAGAAAAAGAAGCGGAAGATTGGGTTTGTACGGGGTGGTGAGGAATGATGAGTGAGTCGCATTGTCGTGAAAGTGAGTTGCCGGTCAGATGGACAACCAAAAAACTTGATGAACTTGGGTTTGTTGGCCGTGGAAAGTCGAAGCATCGTCCTCGCAATGATGCGTCTTTGTACGGCGGAGATTACCCATTTGTCCAAACTGGAGATGTTAAATCTGCTGAATTTCGCTTAAGTGAATATTTCCAGACATACAATGAAAAAGGTCTAGCTCAAAGCAAACTTTGGGAGCCGGGTACGCTCTGTATCACTATTGCCGCAAATATCGCTGATACTGCTATTTTGAAGATAAAAGCATGCTTTCCGGATAGCATCGTTGGGTTTGTCGCAGACCCTCAAAAAGCTGATGTTCGTTTCGTAAAGTACTATATCGACACGATTAAGCTCAGTATGCAAAATATCTCAAAGGGGACAACACAAGATAATCTCAGTTTGGAAAAGCTGAGGACTTTTGATTTTGCAGTTCCCCCTCTCAAAACCCAACGCAAAATCGCCTCAATTCTCTCCACCTACGATGACCTGATCGAAAACAACACCCGGCGCATTAAAATCCTCGAAGAGCTGGCGCAGACCACTTACCGGGAATGGTTCGTCAACTTCCGCTTCCCCGGCCATGAGAAAGTCAAAATGGTCGATTCGCCTCTCGGGAAGATTCCAGAGGGGTGGGAGGCTTGTACTATCAAAGATGTTGTCGAACTGCGTTATGGCAAGGCTTTGAAGGCTTCGGACCGTAAAAAAGGCCCTTTTCCTGTGTTCGGTTCAAGCGGAGTTGTTGGTTGCCATTCTGATTGTTTGGTTAAAGCTCCCGGAATTATTGTAGGTAGAAAAGGGAATGTTGGTAGTGTCCACTGGTCAGACATAGACTTCTTCCCGATCGATACTGCCTATTATGTAGAGACAGATTTTTCCCTTTTTTATATTTTCTACAATTTCCAGAATCAAAATTTCATCAATAACGATGCCGCAGTTCCAGGACTTAACAGAAATCAGGCATATTCACTGCCGTTTGTAAAACCAGCGAGTGACATTCTTTTATCCTTTGATGAGTTCTGCGAGCCACTATTTAAACAATTGAAGGCACTAAGCAATAAAAATCAAAATCTCCGCCAAACTCGCGATCTGCTCCTGCCAAAACTGATCTCCGGTGCAATCGACGTATCCGATCTCGAAATCGAAACAAAGGAGACCGCCACATGATAGATGATAATGTTTATGAAATCCGCATCGCTTTGGCTGAAAACAAACCGGAAATCTGGCGGGTTTTTCAGGTTCCAGCCGCAATCACCCTGCGCAAACTCCACAAGGTGATCCAACTGGTGATGGGGTGGGAGAATTACCACCTCTATTCCTTTAATAAAGGGGGAATCATGTTCGGTCATCCCGATCCTGAC
>JAOZOH010000264.1 GCA_029933365.1 Desulfuromusa sp.
AACCGACAAGCTGGCTGGAAAGTCTTAACTGTGCCATTGAAGGGATTCTTTGGGCGGCTAAAAGTGAACGCCACGTGCGCTATCATTTTGTGGCTGCCCTGGCGGTCGTCTTTTTGGCCCTCTTTTTTAAAATCTCCGCACTAGAATTTTTCCTGCTGGTTCTGGCTGCCGTTCTGGTGATATTTGCTGAACTGATGAATACCGCCATTGAGGCTGTTGTCGATCTGGTCACTGATGACTATCATGAGCTGGCCAAACGAGCGAAAGATGTCGCCGCAGGAGCGGTACTGGTCACCAGTATTGGTGCGGTTATCCTTGGCTACCTGGTCCTTTCCGGGCATATTTTCCCCTTGTTTCACAGCGAGCCGACTTTTGGCGAAGAACCACAGGGGACAATTCCGGTCGGAGCCTTGCTGATCGTAATTATTCTGGTGGTTCTGTTTAAGGCTCACTACAATCGTGGCACACCTTTACACGGAGGGGTACCGAGTGGCCATGCTGCAGTTGCATTTTCAATCGCTGTTTCAACATTTTTGTTCGGGAAAAGTTTCCTGATCGGGATGATGGTATTGTTGCTCGCTGCACTGGTCAGTCAGAGCCGTCTGATGATGAAAATCCACACCCCCAAAGAAGTCTTTCTCGGTGCCCTTCTCGGGACTGTGGTGACTCTATTGGCTTATCTGTTTTTTGCCTGAAATCTGGATCAGTGGGTTACATCATAGGAAAGTAGTCGTAATTATGATCTGCTGCTTTGGTCAGGATTGTAGACTCTCCAGCTTTTGGACTGGCATCAACCAGATTCAGTTCACCAAGTGGAACCACCTGCTGCAGTCCTGTGAGGCTGAAACGGCTGGCAGCATTCCACAACATCCAGCCGTGACTGCCGCTGGCATCGCTCGCATTAATCTGAGCATGAATCTCATCTGCAGTAAAACTTCTCCGGTCAAAAGCATAATCCCGGAATGCCTGCAACCAGGGACGAAAACGGACCGCTGACAACCCAGTCAACTCACCCGCTTTTTGCAAGGAATGGGCAATAACTTCATATGAGTGCTCTACCGGATTCTTATAACCGGGAACCCCATGTGGAAAGCCGGAGGGGTAAAGCATTGGGGAGAGGTAATCGACATATGCAGCCAGGTCAATCAACCGTTGGCCGATTTTTTGATCTTTGTGTTTCCAACAGATATAGCCGAAAATATTTGCCGATGTCATCACCGGGTAATTGGCTAATTGTTGTTTGGCGCGCCGCAGAAAACTGTTAATTGCTGCAACGCGATTCTCACCGTTATTTTCCCGGGAAAACATTAAATCTGATTTTGCCGGAAAACGGATATAGTCGAATTGAATTTCGTCAAAACCTAAGGCTGCAGCTTCTTTTGCAATACTGATATTGTAATCCCAGACTTCGGGATTGAATGGATCAACCCAGCTGATTTTTTCCCGATCTTCCCAGAGGTATCCATCCAGAGTGTGAACAGCGAGATCGCGTCGATTTCTGGCCAGAGCACCATCTTTAAACACGACAATCCGCCCGATGGTATAAATCCCCTGCCGCTTTAATTCAGCTAAAAATTCTGGCAGATCTTTCAGCGTCCGCACCCTTTGTGCCCCAACCGCCTGAGCGAGTGGCAACTGACTGCGGAAGGCAATATCCCCCCGGGACGATTTAAGATCAATTACCAGTGCATTCATTCCGGTGTCGGCAATCAGTTGTTGCAGATGATCCCGCCGGTCGTTACTGTCAGCAGCCCAGTAGGAGAGGTAGAGGGCTTTCGGGGTGAAAGGTTGCAGGCGCAGATGAAGTGGAAAATTGGCGACAACTTTTTGTGGCAGGTAACCAGGGAGGCGAACCACGATTTCAGTATCATTGGATTGCAATTGAAAACTGCCATCTGCAGTGCTGAAAGTAGAATCGTCAACCGTGCGCAGTTCAACACCGCTGAGTAGTGCACCAGTTTGCGCATCCTGGACTGTGCCGAAAACAGGTTCTAGTTCGGCAGCAGCATAGCCTGGAAAGCAAATCAGGAGAGTCCCTATCAATATCAGGTGGCGTAACTTCACTTGCAGACTCCGATTCGTCTGAAAATAAGATAGCCACAGTTTATATGATAATCTTCAAATAATAAAGATTTATTTAAAATTATTTCATGTTGATAGGGAGGTCATATTTATTCACCCGGAAAGTCGTTCTCTGGCTCCTTGGATCAGTTGATCGGAAAGCTTTTGCAACGGGCGGGCGATCAGATTCCAGCAATGCCAATATAGATCAACCTGAATCGTTGCCTCTTGTATCAACTCCAGCAACTCCCCTGATTCTACCAAATCAGCACTTTGCCAGTCGGGAACCATTCCATAACTGTAACCATCGGTAATAACTTGTAAAAATTGCTCAGCAGCAGGGATAAAATGGGCGGCTAACGATGTTGGAGTTTTACCCAGATATTGTTTAAAAAAACGGAAGTGCAAGCGATCTTTGTGATTAAAAATGACCGCTGGAGCCTGTTCGGCACTTTTAAGCGAAAGCCCATCAGGGAACCAATGTCCAATAAAATCAGGGGTTGCCAGCAGGCGGTAGGTCATCGTTCCGAGTTTCTCAACCCGGCACCCTTGCATGGCTTGTGCTTCAGTGCTGACACAGCCGACAACGT
>JAOZOH010000101.1 GCA_029933365.1 Desulfuromusa sp.
GCAACTATAACAGAGGAAGTACTCGGGAGTTTAGGGGGCTTTCAGTTTGGTAAGGGAAATTCAATTGTTGCCACGGTTCCCTGCCCCGGTTGGCTTTCGATATACAGTTGGCCCCCCATACTGCGAATAAAATCGCGGGCATAATAGAGACCGAGACCGAACCCACGGACCTGGCCGGTATGTTCAGGATCAACCTGGTAGAATTTATTAAATATTTTAGCAAGTTCTTGCTGTGGGACACCGATGCCAGTGTCTTTAATCAACAGTTTAACCTGTTTGGCATCTATCCTTCCTTCAATGCTGACCGAGCCACCTTTTTGGGTGAACTTGATGGCATTATCGAGCAGGGAGCGAATAGCAAAATTGATTCTTTGTGGATTCAGCATCAGTGGTTCTCCCGGCAACGGTGGATCAATGGTGTTTTCCAGATGGACTTGCTGGCGAAGTGCTGCAGGTTGCAGGGCAAATGTAACTTGGTCTGCAATCAGCCCTAAATCCATTGGTTCAAGGGTTAAGGACTCCTTTTGCAGAGTTGCTTCACTGAAGTAGAGCAAATCCTGAATCAGTTGTTCGAGGTGGACTGTTTCAGCCTGAACCATTGCTACCATCTGTTTGAAATTGGCATCATTCGGACTTTCAACTCCCTCAACAATGTTCTGAATAAAAAGGGAAATAGCGGTTGTGGGGGTTTTTAGTTTGTGGGAGATCAATCCGAGAAAATCGTTTTTGAGCTGGTCAGTACGTTTAAGATCAGTCAGTTCTTGACGGATCTTTTGTTTCTCCAAAACTTTTTCAACTGAGGTACTGAGTTGCAGGATATTGATCGGTTTGTTGATAAAATCATCTGCTCCCGTTTTGAGAGCTTTCAAGATCAACTCTTTGTCTGAATAGCCGGTCATTAAAATCACCGCCTGGTCAGGATGTTGTTCCTTTACTTTTTGTAACAGTTCCAGCCCATCGAGATGGGGCATCATAACGTCACTGAGGATGAGATCGGCATCTTCTGTTGCAAGGATTCTGATGGCTTCAAGACCATCTTTTGCCTGAAGCACACGATAATCCGCCAAGACTTCGCTGCAAAGATTACGGATTATCGGTTCATCATCAGCACAGAGGATGGTCTTTTGTCTGTGTTTATAATTTGATTCGGTAATGGACATATTTTTCAATAATCTCAGATAACCAATTCTGGATCGGTTTGCTTATCTATTCCGATTTAAATATAGCGAAGAAGTCAAAGATGTCCAGCTTCTGGCGGTTTATTAAGTACAAATAATTGACTCTAAGCCTAGATTTAGCCCAGGATTTTTTTGAGCTGTTCCGGCGCTGCCTGTAACAACTGCTCAATTTTATCAGTATCCGAACCGCCAGCTTGTGCCAGCTCGGGACGTCCGCCGCCACGCCCGCCGACAATTTCAGCAAGGGGTTTAATCAGGTTGCCCGCTTTGACTCGGCTGGTGAGATCTTTGGTGACGGCAACCAACAGAGCCACTTTGTCATCAGCATCAGAGACCAGCACCAGAACGCCTGAGCCAAGTTTGTCGCGGAGTTGGTCAGAAAAGTCACGCAACCCTTTGCCGTCAGTGTCGGGAATTTTCACCGCGAGCAGTTTGATCCCTTCCACTTGTTGTGCCTGATCGATGAGTTCTCCGCTGCGTTCAACGTTAGCTTTTGCCTGCAACTGTTGCAGCTCCTTTTCTGTTTCTTTTTGCTGTTCCAGAATTTTTTGCAACCGTTGTTCAAGCTTCTGTGGGTCACTTTTGACCAAATCAGCCAACCGTTGCAGAGACTGTTGTTGCTGCTGAACCTGGCCTAGTGCTGTTGCTCCGGTCACGGCTTCAATGCGCCGCACCCCTGCGGCAATCCCCCCCTCACTCAGGATGCGGAAAAGCCCGATATCCCCTGCAGCTTTGGCATGGGTGCCACCGCACAGCTCCATACTGTAATCGCCGATATTGATGACGCGAACAATATCCCCATACTTTTCCCCGAAAAGTGCCATTGCTCCCGCTTCCTGAGCGGCATCAGCACTCATCTCGCGGCTTTCAACTTGCGCATTCTTGCGGATTTGCTGATTGACTTCAATTTCAATCTGCTTCAACTCTGCGGCTGAAACGGGTGAAAAATGGGTAAAGTCAAAGCGGAGCCGTTCTGGAGTCACCAGTGAACCCGCCTGCTTAATATGATTTCCCAGTAACTTTTGCAACGCGGCTTGAAGCAAGTGGGTTGCGGTGTGGTTGAGGATAATCTGCTGACGCCGTTCGGCATCAACTTTGATTGTAGCTTGAGAGCCGCTGGTAATTGCCCCGGTGACAACTTCGCAAACATGCACGTAAAGGGTGGGGAGTGGTTTTTTAGTGTCGATGATGCGCAAGGTGGCTTCTGCTGTCAATATCGTTCCTGTATCGCCAACCTGCCCCCCTGATTCACCATAACATGGGGTCACCGAAGTGATAACCTCAACGGTTTCACCGCAGCTTGATTGATCCACCAGCTCTCCTTGATGGATCAATGCTAAAACTTCACCGTGATCCTCCTGTTTGGAGTAACCACTGAATTCAGAGTGAATTCCCTGTTCCACCAGCTGTTTGTAGATGCCAGAAATTGCTTCTTCACCAGAACCTTTCCAGTGTTTTCTGGCTTTAGCTCGTTGCTCTTCCATACAGGATTCAAATCCGGTTTCATCGAGGCTATAGCCATCTTTTTCAACAATATCGGCAGTTAAATCGACGGGGAATCCATAGGTATCATAGAGTTTAAAAACGGTTTCGCCCGGAATCACCGTTTGTTGAGCTGCCCTAAGGCGGGCAATTTCTTCTTGCAAAATTCTGAGACCGTTTCCCAAGGTCTGAATAAAACGTTCTTCTTCATTCTGGACAACTTTGGTGACAAAATCTATCCGTTTTGCCTCTTCGGGATAGGCTTCTGCCATCGATTCCAGAACAAAAACAGCAGTTTTGAACAGGATTGGATCTTCGAAGCCGAGCATTTTGGCTCGGCGCATGGCTCGGCGCATGATCCGGCGCAATACATAGCCACGCCCTTCGTTGGAGGGGAGCACGCCATCAGCAATCAGATAGGCAGTGGCGCGACTGTGATCGGCCATAACCCGCATCGACACATCATTTTCCCCATTGTCACCATAGGTTTTTCTGGAGAGTTTTTCGATATAGGCGATGATGCTACGCAGCAGGTCGGTATCGTAGTTTGACTGCACCCCCTGCATCACGGTGGCAAGGCGTTCCAGACCCATGCCGGTATCAACGGCTGGCTTTGGTAATGGTATCAAGGTGCCATCGGGCTGGCGGTCAAACTGCATGAAGACATTGTTCCAGATTTCCATATAGCGATCGCAGTCGCAGCCAACGGTACAGGTTGGCGAACCACAACCGATTTCGGGGCCATTATCGTAGAATATCTCTGAACAGGGGCCACAGGGGCCGGTGTCGCCCATCGACCAGAAGTTATCCTCTTCAAAGCGGAAAATCCGTTCACGGGGAATTCCTTCCTGATGGTGCCAGATATTAGCTGCTTCGTCGTCATCGGTATACACCGAAACGTAGAGACGATCTTTATCCAGCCCCATTTCCACGGTCAGAAATTCCCAGGCGTAAGCGATAGCCTCTTTTTTAAAATAATCACCGAATGAGAAGTTGCCGAGCATTTCAAAAAAGGTGTGGTGGCGGGCGGTGCGACCGACATTTTCCAAATCGTTATGTTTTCCCCCGGCACGAACACATTTTTGTGAGGTTGTCGCACGGGCATAGGGGCGCTTTTCATCACCCAAAAAGCAGTCCTTAAATTGGTTCATCCCAGCGTTAGTGAACAGTAAGGTGGGATCATTATGGGGAACCAAAGAAGAGGAAGAAACAATAGTGTGTCCTCGATCTTCAAAGTATTTCAGAAAGCGGGCGCGAATTTCATTTCCGGTCATGACAAAACCTTTCAAATGAAGCTATATGTTAATCTGATGATTTGGATGTCCAAGTTGAAAAAGGGATAATAGTGCAAGAAGACAGACTTGAAAACCCCAAAGAGAATTTTTGATCGAAAAATTGATGTTTTTTCGTGGTCTGGAGCTAGCTCAGATCTGAAGTTGGAGTTGATACAATTCCAGTGTTGACATTAGTTGATTATCTTTGTATAAAATTATGTATAATGTTGTATAAGGTTTTGTGGTAGTTGAGGGTGACGTGAAAAAGCATTTAAAAATTGGTCAAGTTGCAGATATTGTCGGGGTGAGTAGCGAAACACTGAGACGTTGGGACAAAACGGGCAAGTTTATATCAAAACGCCACCCGATAAACAATTATCGTATCTATTCTGAAGAACAGGTTCAGTGTCTAGTCAAAGAAATGGAACAGAAGTATCTTTTTGATGCGAGCAGAAGCAAACTGCAACCTTATTTCGAGACTCAGCAGGGTCAATTATATAATGCCGATGCTGTGGAATTTCTGGGTAGTCTAGATACTTCCTCAGCTCAACTTATTTTTGCTGATCCTCCATATAATATTAAAAAAGCTGAGTGGGATACTTTTGAATCTCAAAAAGCATATGTTGAATGGAGCATGTTATGGATCAAGGAGGCTTATCGAATTCTTGACTCCAAAGGCAGCTTATATATTTGTGGTTTTTCGGAAATTCTTGCAGATATCAAATGGGCCGCCAGCAATCTATTTAAAGGTTGCAAATGGCTTATCTGGTACTACAGAAATAAAGCGAACCTGACAAGTGATTGGGGTCGTTCACATGAAAGTATTTTACATTTCCGGAAGAGCAGTCACTTTATTTTTAATGTCGATGAGGTGCGTGTACCTTACAATGCACATACTTTGAAATATCCAAACCACCCTCAGGCAAAAACTTCTCAATATGGAAATGGAAAATCATACGAGTGGCGCCCGCACCCTGGGGGCGCTAAGCCGAAAGATGTATTTGAAATTCCGACTTTGACTAACAATTCATGGGAAAGGGAAGATCATCCAACTCAAAAACCAATTGAACTAGTGAAAAAATGTATTCTCGCTTCCTCTAATCGGGGCGATCTTGTCATCGATCCATTTGGTGGTTCAGGTACAACTTTTGCTGTTGCAGAAGCGTTTGGCAGAGAATGGCAGGGAAGCGAAAAAAGTGTAGAATATTGCGATATTATCGTAGATCGACTGAACGATACAGAACATCTTGATAGAATCTCTGCTTCTGACGATGAAGCTGAAGTTTTGCAAAGGCGTAAGCGTTTAAGGGGCTAGCAGTGTCCAGATATCTATTGCTATAAACTGGGAAAAACTGGATATGTGTTTATCATATGGAGTTTGTAGGGTTATCGGGGGAGGGTCAACAAAGTACACCCCATCCAACTCTGTCAGAAAGTTTGTGTAGACCATGAATAAGCCAGAGACGAAAGTATAACTGATGTTGTCTGTTTCCTTTCTCTGAACATCGTTTAAAAAAATACCGATAACCTTTACCGGTTTATCGGCGAATTTATGCATAAGCATTTTATCCAGAAAAATTTTACCCATACGGTCTTTTGAAGATGTTTTTAGCGAAATAATGATTTCGTCAGCGGCAATCATTTTTGTGCTGGAAAGAATTGTGTCATATGGTGAGAGGATAATATCTGTTTCACATGAATACATTTTTTCACCCTCTGCAGAGGGATAGGGAATTTTAAATACTACTTTATCATTAGTGACTCCAGTGGTGGATATAATACATCGAATAAGCTCCTCAAACCGATTGCCTACATGTTTCCTTGCACTATTTGGATTGAGAAGGAAATCCATTCCCACCCCAATAGACTGCTGGATTGTATAAACTGTGGAATCTATAATCCTCAAATCCTCCTTCCCGATGCTTTTTCGCTGTTTAAGTTTATTCAAAATCTCAATAAAAGTTTCAAATTGTTTGGTAAATTCTGCCGAAGATGAAACAAACAAAGAGGTGTTGATTGGCCTGGCATACTTCTTAGTTCCGGCAATAACAGATGACAGAATTCTGTAGTCATTTTTTGTTGCAGAATCGGAAATTATATTAGGCAAATAATCTAATATTCTCTTACAAAGTGTTCCAAAGTCAGCTAGATGGAGCTTTGGGGTTTCTAAATCTGTTGGCAACGGAATCATTTTTGCTCCCCACTTTCTAAGGATAGTGCTATTTGTAATTACATTTCAGTAGAGTGGTCAGTCTATATTACAATCTTGATTTTTAATAATGGAAAAGATCTGTTCCAAAGAAAATCCGCGCCGCTGAAAAAAACCGATGACACGGCGTTTCTCCCGATTATCTGCTGTAAAATAATCGAATGAGGGAAAACGGTGGATCAGTTGCTCACGCAGAATATGGTCAGTGGGGAATTCCTTTTCTGCTGTTTCCAATGCATGCTCGACAATGGCTTCACTCACCCCTCTGCGGTGCAAATCGAGCTTAATTTTTCTACCAACGCCTCGTCCTGTACGCAGCAGAGCCCGAGCTCGCGCAATAGCGTAACGGTTGTCATCCAGGTAGTTGTATTCTTGACACTTGGCAACGGCAGCATCAATTGCTGATAGAGAAAAACCGAACTGCTGCAGTTTCTGTCGCAGTTCGGTTTCACTTCGGTCACGCCGGGTCAGGAGTCTTAAAGCGGCAGCAAAAGACTTAGTTAATTGTTGGGTTTCGTTAGAAACGTTCGATTTCGACCTGTCCATCGGCATCGAGCCCTTCTTTTTCCTCCGCTTCAGCAGCTTTTATCTCTTGATCTTTGCCGCGTTCAAAATCACCCCAGGAACTGTCAGAGGTGGAATCGATTCCCGAAAACTTGAGTTTAAAGTCATCAGGATTGGAGCTTTGTCGGAGGGCTTCATCATAACTGATGACTTTTCTCTTCACCAGATCCATTAGCGCCTGATCAAAGGTTTGCATGCCGTAGGTGGTATAGCCTTTGGCAATCGTATCTCTAAGGTGAACCGTTTTTTCCTGATCATCAATCAATTCACGAACCCGACCGGTCGAAATCATCACTTCGACAGCAGCAACCCGACCCGTCCCCTCAATGCGTGGAATCAGTCGTTGCGAGACCACCCCTTTCAGGATATTGGCCAACTGCATACGGACGTGGCGTTGTTGGTGTGGCGGGAACATGGAGATAATTCGTGAGATGGTTTCTGGAGCATCGATCGTATGCAGGGTTGAGAGCACCAGGTGACCGGTTTCGGCAGCAGCAATGGCAGTTTCTGCTGTTTCCAGATCACGCATTTCGCCAACCAGAATAACATCTGGATCCTGCCGCAGAGAACTTTTTAACGCCGGTGCAAATCCGGTGGTATCAAAACCAACTTCACGCTGGTTGATAATACACTTGCGATCCCGGTGCAGGTATTCGATTGGATCTTCAATCGTGACAACGTGGGCGGTGCGGTTAGCATTGATATGATCAATCATCGCCGCCAAAGTGGTTGATTTTCCTGATCCAGTTGCTCCTGTAACCAGAACCAGTCCGCGTGCTTCTTCGGAGATTTTTTTTAGTATTGGTGGCATCAACAGGTCTTCTAAAGTTGCGATTTTGAAGGGGATGGCACGGAAAACAGCAGAAACTGAATTTCGCTGCATAAAAACATTAGCCCTGAAGCGCCCCAAGCCGGGAACACCGTAGGCCAGGTCAATTTCATTCATTTCTTCAAACTTTACCCGCTGCCGATCGTTCATGATCGCGTCACACATGCTGCGCACCGATTCAGTTGTCATTCTTGGTGCTTTTGGTAGCGGGCGAAGGTTGCCATCGATCCGAAAGACTGGCGGTAGACCAGCTTTGAGGTGGATGTCCGAGGTGTTGGATTTAAGTGCCATACCGAGAATGTCATTTAGATTCATGGTCGCATCCTATTTCACTTCTCAATTAAGTTTCATTAGCTTTCGTCGGTATCAGATGCCGTTTTTTCCGTTCCAATACCATACAGTTCACGCAAGGTTGCCTCGATCTCATCGGTCATTTCGGGATGTTCCTGCAGATATTGTTTTGCATTCTCTCTCCCCTGACCAACTCGTTCCCCTTTATATGAGAACCAGGAACCACTTTTTTCAACAATATCGTTATCAACTCCCAGATCAAGGAGATCTCCTTCACGAGAGATTCCGTTACCATACATGATATCAAATTCTGCTTGTTTAAATGGGGGAGCAACCTTATTTTTTACAACCTTAACCCGGGTTCTTCCGCCAATAACGTCTTGCCCTTGTTTCAAGGAAGCGATGCGACGAATATCAAGCCGGACAGAGGCGTAGAATTTTAGAGCATTGCCCCCAGTGGTGGTTTCCGGGTTGCCGAACATCACTCCGATTTTCATCCGGATCTGATTGATGAAAATAATACTGCAATTTGATTTACTGACAATGCCGGTCAATTTACGCAAAGCCTGAGACATCAACCGTGCCTGCAGTCCCATGTGGGAATCGCCCATTTCCCCTTCTATTTCTGCTCGGGGTGTCAATGCGGCAACTGAGTCGATAACCAGAAGATCAATAGCACCACTGCGAACCAACATTTCGGTGATTTCCAGTGCCTGCTCACCCGTATCTGGCTGGCTGACTAACAGGTCGTCCGGTTTTACCCCCAGGTGTTGTGCATACTGAATATCGAGGGCATGTTCTGCGTCAATAAATGCAGCAACTCCTCCCTGTTTTTGTACTTCAGCTAAAATATGCAGGGCAAGGGTAGTTTTTCCTGAAGATTCCGGGCCGAAGATTTCAATGATACGCCCCTTGGGAATCCCCCCCACTCCAAGGGCGAGATCCAGACTCAGAGCCCCCGTTGGGATGGTATCAATCGCGGGGATCTGAAAATCAGAGCCAAGGCGCATAATGCTCCCTTTGCCGAATTGTTTTTCGATCTGACCCATGGCCAGATCCAGGGCGCGATTACGATTATCATCGGACATATGTTCCTCCAGTTGGTTACATTATTTCTGCTTGGTCAATTCGTTGATAATTATTCAGTACTCCCGAAATATCTCATGCTTGTGTGTCAGAAAAAGTCATATACACAAAATCAGGTCTTGGCGGGATGCTTTGTCTTGATAGATATCTTTGTTTTCCCCTTCCCGGCATAACATTAAAACTTTTTTTTGCTGGTGTCGAGCTAATATTTATTTTTTTTAAGGTTCATTTTTAACTTGTTGCAAGGCAAAACGGCGCAACCATTCTAATGCCATGGTTGCACTCATGCGTTGAATTTGCTTTCGATCTCCGGAAAAGGAATACCTTTTGACATGAATTCCAGTTGCGCTGGCCAGCGAAATAAATACAGTGCCAACTGGCTTTTCTGCCGTGCCACCGTCCGGGCCGGCAATCCCGGTTATTGCTAGAGCGAGGTCAGTTCCGGTGACCTGCCGTAGTCCGCTAGCCATGGCACGCGCGCAATTTTCACTCACTGCCCCGTGCTGCCGTAAGAGTAGCGTTGGTACTTTCAGCCAATCCGCTTTAGCGGTATCAGCATAGGTGATTGCAGCGCGTTCCAGAAATGCTGAAGCGCCCGGTTGGCTGGTCAGCATTGTCGTCAGGAGACCCCCGGTGCATGATTCAGCCAGAGAGAGAGTCAAGCCAGCACCAATCAGCAATTTACCGACATTTCCTTCTGGAGTCTCCCCATTTTTTGCCATCAGGTAATCGCCCAACTTATGCAACAGCAGGGCTTCAGCCTGATCAAGGAGGAACTCCGCGCTTTCCCCGGCTGCTTTTAGTTTAACCAGAACCAATGGGTAGTCGAGGGCAAAGGCGACATCGACCCCGTCCGGCAGTTGTTGATAAGGGATCATCCGCTCAACTTTGGGTTCCGCTAAACCGAATATCTTAAAAGTGCGTTGTTTGCGTGGCTTTGCTTCTGGAATTCTCTGTTGCAAGACGGGTAAAACTGATTGTTTAAACATTGCCCGCATCTCTGTTGGGACTCCCGGAAGAAAGAACAGCTGACAACCCTGATGTTGCAAACGGAAACCTGGTGCTGTGCCGAGCTGATTTGGGAGCGGCTGTGCTAATTGTGGTAGCAGGGCCTGTCGTTCGTTACTCGGCTCCATCTGGCGGTTGCGCCGGGCAAACCACTGATGCACCATTTCCAGGGCTTCATCATTGACAACCAATGGCTGCCCCAGAGTTCTTGCTGCGGCGCGGGCAGTTCTGTCGTCCCCAGTCGATCCCAACCCGCCAGTAATAATGATAAACTGGACGTGACCGATCAAATATTGCAGTGCCGCAACAATTTCTTTTTCCTGATC
>JAOZOH010000102.1 GCA_029933365.1 Desulfuromusa sp.
GTTTTTGTTGTAAAGGCACACATAAAAACTGCACCGATGACCGTTGCTTCAGGATAGGCATCGGGCAACCAGGCATGAATCGGTGGAACGGCAGCATTCAGCATGAAGCCAACCATAATGATATATTGTGCCAAGGTCGCAGTATCAGGAGAAATAGCGACAAAACTTAAATCGTGCCCATTCTGGTAGTGGAGGAAAATACCTCCAAGCAGAACCAGACCGCCAAAGGTGTGAACCAGAAGGTAGCGATACCCGGCTTCGATGGAACGTCTCCGTTTTCGGTACCAGACCAGAAAAACCGAAGCAAACGCCATCAATTCCCAAAAAATAAAGATCGTCAGATAATCCCCGGCCAGCGTTGTTCCAAGAGACCCGGCAACATACAACCATGCTGCTGCATGCTGACCACTCTCTTTGACATGGAGGCCAAAGATACTTCCGATCAGGGCCATCAAAGTGAAGACATGGAGAAAAACAGTTGTCAGTTGGTCGACCCGGCCAAACTGCAGATCAAATCCTAGCCACTCAACCCGGCCAAACGACTCGGGCAAATAGTGAATTTGAATAAAAGCGATCAGTGGTATCAGAACCAGCCAGATCTTCTGAATTTTGAGCTTATTAGCCAAGGGCAAGAGCAGCGCACCGATAACAAACATGGTGGCTGGATGCATAAAAATACTACTTGTCATAATGGTCCTTATCCCTCTCCAGCCATACGTGCGACAGCCCTTTACAAAACACAATCATTGCCAGACAGCCGACAAAACCAAACACAGCCCAGAAACCAACGAGATGGTCTCCCCAGAATTCGGCATGATGACGATCAACAAAAAGATCATAAACAACCGAAAAGGCAAGAATCGAGACCAGAAACCACTTAAGGAAAACAGGTCTTTCCCGTAAATAAGTTAGGAAATTTACAATCATGACTTCACCATAAGGTTAATGAGGTCCAGAAACAGGTTCGGATAAACACCGATCAACACCGACAACGTCCCAGTGATCACCAGCGGGATAACCATAAACATGATAAGAGGTTTTCCCTCAAGGCTACTGGTTAAACCCTCATCGGCAGGCAATGGCTTACCAAAGAAAGCTTTAAGAACAACCGGGACAAAATAACAGGCATTCAACAAACTACTGACCAGCAAAACACAGAGTAAAACCCAGTTGTGCAGGTCGATTGTCCCCAGAGCTAGATACCACTTCGTGACAAAACCACCAACCGGCGGGACGCCAATCATCCCCAGCGAAGCAAGGCCAAATGCCCCCATGGTCCAAGGCATTCGCTTGCCCAGCCCCCCCATTTCAGAAATATCTTTTTTACCACTGGCAACAAAAATACAGCCTGCGGCAAAGAACAGGGTGATCTTCGCTAAAGCATGGTTAGCAATATGGATCAGACCACCAGTAATCGAATTGGTCGTCAACATCGCAACACCGAGAACAATATAAGACAATTGACTGACCGTTGAATACGCCAACCGCGCTTTGAGATTTGACTTAGTCATCGCGATGACCGACGCCGTTAAAATGGTAAACGACACGAAATACGCGGTCATTAACCCTAAACCAGTATCGTGAAGAATATCGGTACCAAAAACCGACAACATGACTCGGCAGATTGAGAATACCCCAACCTTTACCACGACAACCGCATGCAGCAATGCACTGACGGGAGTTGGTGCAACCATTGCGTCGGGCAACCAGTTATGCAGAGGCATGATGCCCGCTTTTGCAAAACCAAACAAACAGAGCAGGTACGCAATACCGACAACAAATCGATCGGCATCTGCAGGGAAGATCCCATGGGCAATACTCGCGGAGTTGAAATCAAGAGTGCCGCAAAGGACATAGATGATGATCATTGCCGGCAGGAGAAATGCCTTGGAGGTAAACATCAGATAAACAATGTATTTTTTTGCCCCAGCGTAACCTTCCTCATCCTGATGGTGCATAACCAGAGGATAGGTAAAAACTGAAACAACTTCATAGAACAAGTAGAGAGTAAACAGGTTGCCACCAAATGCAGCCCCCATTGCGGCACCTACTGAAACCGCATAACAAACATAAAAGCGGGTCTGAGCATGCTCGTCCAGCCCACGCATATAGCCGATGCAGTAAAGAGCTGCTAAAATCCACAGAAAAGATGCAACCATGGCAAAAATAATCCCGAGCGGATCCAAATTTAACTTTATGGCCACTCCGGGATAGAGTTGAAACAGGGTGTATTGCAGCTGATCTCCAGCGAGAATAGTCGGGAGAAAGCTCAGAACTGAAGAGAAGGTCAGGACCGCACCAACAACCGAGATACCATCGCGTAGATTCTCTTTTTTACCCGCGACCATAACCAGCAGAGCCGTAATCATCGGGATCAACATTGTTATAATAATTTTACTGGTAATAATTGTGTTCATTACAAGTTCTTTCTCAAATGGTGTATCGTACTAGCAGAGCCGCGTGACTGCTGTTACCAATGGTAAAAACGTCAGAAAGTGCTATCACATTTTCATATCCTGAAGTTCCTCAGGATCTTCACTGTTATACTTTCGGTACACGGTGATGATAATACTGACCACAATTGCCGCTTCAGCGGCAGCAATTCCCATAATGAACAAAGTATAAATTTGTCCAACGGCAGGGTTGGGTGCAACAAAGCGATTAAAGGCCATAAAGTTTAAAGCTGCACCATTAAGGATAAATTCACTTGAGATCAACATGCCGATCAATGAACGGTGCTGCACCATGCCGTACAAACCGATTACCAGCAAAACAACTGAAATAATCAGGTAGGTATTTAAGTTATTGCTGATCATCATGATGATTTTTCCTCCCGGCCACCGCGAGCCAGAATAATGGAGCCGATAATAGCCGTCAGCAATATGACCGATATCAATTCAAAGGCCAGACAATATTGCAACAGCAGGCTTTCACCGACAAACTCAATCGACATATTGCCAATCTTTTCTGTCGCCGGAGTAAACTCAGTTCGGCTGATTGTAGCAACAAAGAGTGCAATAAAGCCGGTTGCACAAGCCAGCAAGGCCAACGGCATGTTCCGTCCAGTCAGGTTCTTAGTCGCCAACTGATCTGGAGTATTGCCCAGCATGACCCCAAGAACAATAATGATACAAACGGCACCGACGTAAATCAGGATTTGCATCATGGCGAGAAACGGGCTGCCGAGGTGAAAATAAAGGCCGGCAATGCCAAATAGTGTAGCTGCCAACCCCAGCACAGCATGCATAAGCATCTTGGATCTGACCGCCATAATGCCGCCCGCAAAGGTTAAACACACCAAAGCATAAAAGAGGACTTCGGCGAGGTACTTATAAACTATCATTCCCGTTCCTCCACTCTCTTCAAGAGATCGTAGTGAAAGTCCTCACGTGCAAACCCTGCTAGTTCATACTCATCAGAATAATCGAGAGCCTTGGTCGGGCAAACCTCAACACAAGCACCGCATAAACTGCATTTAGTAAAATTGAGGGTAAAGATTGTCAATGCTTTTCCTTTGACCCCCTCACGCTTTTCACCATCAAGGAAAATGCAATCAGATGGACACTCGCGCATACAGCTGCCACAGGTAATACACTTATGCTTCCCTGTTTCGGGATCATTAATCAGATCAATATGGCCGCGATAGTTGGGAGTCACCTCAAGCTTCTCCCGTGGATACTGACAAGTGACAATCGGAGAGAACAGCGCCTTGATCGTGACTTTCAAGCCAAGGATAAGGCTCCATGCTCCCGTAAATAATTCTGAGAAATAGGATTTCATAGCAGCTTCACCATCACGACAGTAATAAGGAGGTTAACCAGTGAAAAAGGAATCAGGTATTTCCAGCAAAAGTTCATCAACTGATCGAAGCGGGTTCGAGGGTAAGTCCAGCGAATCCAGACCAGGAAGAACATCAGGGAGTAAACCTTTAACAAAAACCAGACAACCCCAGTGTATTCAAAGTACGGCAATGGAATCCCTGAGCTTCCACCAAGGAAGAATACTGTGGCAACGCTGCTGACAATAAACATGTTGGCATATTCTCCCAACACAAACAGACTGAAGCTCATACCGCTATATTCAGTATGGAAGCCAGCCGTCAACTCACTCTCCGCCTCAGGCAAGTCAAAAGGCGCCCGGTTGGTTTCAGCAACAATTGAAACCAGATAAATCAAAAATGCTAACGGCTGAAGGACAATAAACCAAACTGGGCTCTGCGCAGCAACAACCCCTTTCAAACTGAAAGTATTCGTCATGAAGATAATTGACAGCAATGAGAGCAGCATCGGAATTTCGTAGGCAACATTCTGAGAAACGGCCCGGAAAGCACCAAACAATGAGTATTTATTATTTGACGACCAACCACCAATCAAAACTGCCAGTAGATTTATCGAGGCCAGCGCCAAGATAACCAACAGCCCGATATCGTGATCAAACCCCTGGAGTTTAGAACTGAACGGAATGACCAACAGGGGGACAAAAACCGGGGCAAAGGCCAACAGTGGAGCCAGCATAAACAACGGCTTGTCAGCACGAGCTGGCACCACCAGTTGCTTTCCCATCAACTTCAATCCATCAACAACCAACTGGTAAACACCGTGAAAGCCAACTTCCATTGGGCCGGGACGTAGCATGAAGTGACCTGCCAACTTCCGCTCGGCATACCCCATCACCAACGCGTTACCAAACACGATGACGGCTCCACACACGGCACAAACAACCATCCGAATCAGATCCGGAAGAATACTATAAAAGATTTCCATATGCCCTACCTGTCAATCTCGGGGATAACCAAATCCAGAGCACCCATAGCCGATACCACATCCGAAAGCAGCATTCCCTGGCACATTTCAGGAACAACACTGAGGTTAGAATATGACGGCGTTCTCACCTTGAGACGATACGGGACATCTGATCCATCAGAAACAAGATAGTACGAAAGCTCACCACGTGGTGCTTCAACCGAACTGTTGTAATCACCAGCTGGAAGCTTTAATTTCTTCGGCACCTTGGCAGCCATGATTGGCCCTTCTGGCAGTCCATCCAAGGCTTGCTCGATAATGCGCAGACTCTGCTCTAATTCGCAGAACCGAACCAAAAAGGATGCCATACAGTCCCCTTTTGTTTCGGTTGGAATCTCAAAATCAAATCTTGAGTAAATTGAATAGGGTTCTGCCCGACGGACATCATAAGCAACGCCGGTACCGCGTAACAGCGGCCCAGTGACGCCATAACGTGCACAAATTTGCGGGGTAAGCTCGCCCACGTCAATCAAGCGTTTTTGCAGAATGACATTGCCATTAACCAGATCTTCGTACATTGGAAACCGACTCCGCAATCGATCGACAAAAGCCCTGGTTCTGGTAACGAACTTATCATCAATGTCTTTACTCACTCCACCGACCCTAGCGTAACAGTAGGTCAAACGTGAACCAGTGACATCTTCCAGAATATCCAGAATATGTTCCCGATCGTCAAAGGCGTACATAATCGGAGTAAATGCGCCCAAATCAAGCAAATAAGCCCCGTACCATAGCAGGTGGCTCTGAATCCGGTTGAGTTCTGATGCAATAACGCGGATGTATTCAACCCGTTCCGGAACTTCAATCCCGGCAGCTTTTTCCAGCAATTGAGCAAACCCTTGGTTGTAGATCAAGGCTCCCAGATAATCCATCCGCGCCGTGTTGGCCATAAATGATTTAGCCGGTTTGAATTCGGCAATTTTCTCATGACAACGATGCCCGTAACCCAACACGGGCAAAAGCTCCATCGCATACTCACCCTCAAGCTCCAGAAGAACCCTCAATACTCCGTGGGTACTTGGGTGCTGTGGTCCCATATTCAGTACGTAACGATGGTGCCTGCTATCTTCAACTACTTCGACATCTATGCTCATCAGCTCTGCTCCTGACTCTTGACGGCTTCAGGTTTGGCTTCTGGCTTAGGTTCAGGTTTAGCCTTAGGCTCTGGTGCTGGTTCAGGAGGTTGACGCCTCACAGCAGCAACATCTTTGAGCGTTGCTTCTTCCTTCAGCAGCGGTTTCAGATCCACATCCTCTTCTGGCAAAATCAGCGGCACAAGATAAGGGTGATCAACAAACACCACACCGTGGAAATCGCGGGTTTCGCGCTCGTGCCAGTTGGCCCCCTGATAGATATCAGAAATGGTTGGCATCTCAACCTGGTCATCAACAAATGCACGCGCCATCACCCGACAACGGGTTTCGACATGGGCAAACTGATAAACCACTTCGATGGCCGGGGTCACGTGCACTGCCATCAAACCAACCAGATAAAAACCCTCAGCAAGCATCAGTTCCGCAAAGTCACGCACCTTGTCACGCTCAAGACAAACACTATAGTCATAACCACTGGCGGAATAATCAACATCCTCAATAGACGTAGACAACTTCTGCCACTGTCCTTTTACTTTATTGATATCCATTTTAAGCCCCCTCCGGCATTTTGTTCTGCGGGAATGGGAAGCGCTTACCGGTAATTTTCTCCTGTAATTGCAGGATGCCTTCAATCAAAGCTTCTGGGCGAGGCGGGCAACCAGGAACATAAACATCAACAGGAATCAGCTTATCAACACCGAGGACAACATCGTAGTTTGCCTCAACCGCGAAAGGGCCTCCAGCAATAGCACAGTTCCCCATAGCGATAACGTAGCGGGGTGCGGGCATCTGCTCATACAGAGTAACAAGAGCAGGAGCCATTTTACGGTTAACCGTACCAGCGACAATCATCAGATCAGACTGGCGCGGAGAGGGTCGAAAAACCTCAGCACCATAGCGAGCCATATCAAAGCGAGCCATACCGCAGCACATCATCTCGATTGCGCAGCAGGAGAGGCCAAAGGTGAGAGGCCAAAGGGAATTGGCCCGACACAGATCAAAAATTGCATCAGATAACTTCATCTGTATCAGAGGGGCGGCCTCTGAGGTTTTGGTTCGCTGCGAAGACGCGCCATCATAGCGCTCTATACACTCCTTGGTATAGGAGTGGGCGTTTAGCAGGCTTTTCTTCTGTTCGGCCACGTAAATACTCCCTTAACCCAGGCATAAACAATCGCCAGAGATAAAATACCAACAAAAATCATTATTTCAGAAATTCCCCGGGCTGCTGAAACCTTGTCAAAGGCAGTGGCAACAGGAAACAGATACAAAACATCAACATCGAAAGCCAGGAAGATAAGTGCATAGAGATAGTAAGCAACATCGAAACGAATATTCCATGCCGTCCCATAGGGATCCATCCCGCACTCATATGTTTCCTTGGTTTTTTGATACAGATGACGGGGCGCAAAAAACACAGAGATGAGCAACGGAGCCACGCCACAAATAATTCCCATGGCCAAAAGCACCCACACATACATATATTCGACTATATAGCTTTCGATCATAATAACGATGCCTCCACAGAGGGGGAGTTTGTACGATGGAGTGCTTTTTTAAAGCTGCGCACCTTCGCACATTTTCAAATGTGTATTTACACATCCTATAGCAGTGTAAATAAATCACATATCTTCTAGCGGAACGTCTCTTTCTTGTCAAGAATTTTATTGGGAGGATTTTGACTAACAAATCAGATTAGGCCTATAACTACCTGATATTACTTATTTTTAAGAAGGAACGCTTCGCGAAATATCACATTTTTTCTCACTTCAACGTGAATACTGTATACAGTTTAGAGTAGAGCAAACAGAAGAAAAAAACTATCTGAATTGGTCATCTTTTCCTTCCATGCAGAAATACTGGAGAGTTAAACAGAAGACTGCAATCAGGGCGCGGCAAACAGCGCCCCTTGTAACAGACCCCGACCAGCTCAATAATCGTGCGGAATTCCCTGGATATGCAATGCTAGGTGCTCATCCTCATCCATACCCTGAACCCAACCATTATTCGCGTCACACTTGCTGTCAAGATCATTAATATAGGGTTTGATATCGAGCAGAGGAGTGCCGTCAAAGACATCCAGCCCGGAAGTATAAACCCGGTTACCGCTGATTTTTTTGATCCTGACAACACTCAGGCCGATAGGATTTGGGCGCACTGGCGAGCGACTGGCGAACAGGCCAACCTGTTGCCCAGCAACCCACGGTGGGGAAACCTCCATCTGGGGGGTAGCATTCAGACGATCAATAAAGTAGAGAACATAGATGTAGGTAAACGAATCGAGATCTTTTAATCCGGCAACATATTCGGTCTTTAGTTGCAGGTAGAATTCCTGATCATCAGTGTCAACCGGCTGGTAGGGTGCAGTACCCAGATAGGGGGTTTTGATGATACCAATTGGGGCAAACTTAAGATTATCCATATTTTTCAACGCCGTACTCGATTCATCAATTTCTGATATTTATCAGCGACCTTTTCATCTTTTTTGGCTTTTAACCGCAACCGCCGTACTGCTGAACTGAGGGAGGAGACATCTCGATTGAGCCGTTCACCAAGGGCGGTCATGGTAGCACAGCCAGTTTCAAGATAGAGCCAGGCAAGATAGGCACGAGCCTCTGAATGGAGTCGATTTTTCCCCGGAGCCGCCAACTCTTCTTCTCTCAACTTATAGCGATCCAACACTATCTGTAGCACTTTCTCAGGATTGACTTTAGGCTGATACTTCTGCCGGGAGAGTTTCATCACCCCGCGCACAAATTCTTCGTCACCCAGAATCCGGGGGTCACGTTCACCGCCACGATTGAAATCAATCTTCGCCTCTTCAGCTGACCCTTCGTTGACGTAGGCATGAAACTTCATCAATGCCCGAACCCCGGTTTCTTCAATCTGCAGATAGGTTCGATCGGTCGATAACCAGAGAACTTTCTGTCGACCACAATAGGCGAGATGGCTGCTCCACAAGGAGTTCATTGGAGATGATTCCAACCCGTTACGAACTGGAAGCAGATGAACTTCCCGCACCAGCGGCAACAGATATTTTTCTGGATCGACAAGAATCGCCTTGTAGCGGCCTTGAAACAGATGGCCCGCAACCTGATGCCAGTCATTAAACCAGCGGGTGTAACGGAATCCCAACTGTTGCATAATCCGCGAGAGGGGGACATCCGCAACCTCAACAACCAATTGCAGCGAGCTGGGCAAAAGGCAATACGCATGGACTTTATGTCCAAACTTCTCGATCCCTTCCTGAAGCAACAAAAGAAAACGGGTGCGATCGGTCGTATCGAGAAAAACCGGCTGTCTGCCGTTCCCGTGGAGAGTCACATGATAAACAGCGCCGGGGAAATGTAACCGTGGTTTCCGTGCCATAGTTCCTCCTGAAAAATCAAATCACAAGCCTGCCCCCAACTATCACAGAGCATAGCAGATTTATTCTTTAGTTCAACTTGAATCAGAAATGGAGTAAGAAAAGATGATAGGATCTTTTGACGGGACTTGTAATTGGTCAGCTAAGTCAACCTACTTGAGTTCTTCAAACAGATAGGGGCCATCGGTTTCACGAACAAAAATGGTATGGGAAACTAGATTGTTATCCGGTGACCAGTAATGCAACTGATAGCCGGGAGCATCCAATGTAAACTGGGAAGGCTTTTCCATGGTCAGATCCAGAACCAGCGGTATTCCCATGCTTGGAGCAGTACTGATAACCGTTCCCCGCCAGCCGATGTGAGCTGACAAATGAATGTGTCCACACAGGATACTTTTTATATTGGAATATTTCTCGACAATATCCCCGAACCTGTCTGTACCAACGAAACCGTCAACATCTGTTTCAAGAACACCAAACTTGACCGGGGGATGGTGGATAAAAATAACGGTTGGTTGTTCTTTGGCCTCAGATAATCGTTTATCAAGCCAGGTCGCTCTGGTCTGACATATTTCCCCTCCCGGTTCACCGGGTACTGTGCTGTCTATTCCAATCAACCGAAGCGGATAACCCTCAATCACATAATTGATAAAGCCCTGATCCATCGCTGGGCAAGCTTGTCCGCCAAAAACTGACCAGAGAGTTGACCGATCATCATGGTTACCGGGGATCACATAAAAAGGACACCAGAGCTCAGCCAAAAGGCTTGCAGCACGCTCAACCTCTTCTAAAAGCGCACTGTAGGTAATATCACCAGTCACCAGGACAAGGTCGGGCGCTGGCTTTAATTGATTGATATGATCAACACAGCAAGCAAGACTCTCAGCCGTCGGAGCAACGCCATAGGCTTTTTTGCCCCACCCGGCAATATGGAGGTCACTTATATGAGCTATAAGCATTA
>JAOZOH010000029.1 GCA_029933365.1 Desulfuromusa sp.
AATTGCTCGTGCGAGTTCGAGTCTCGCCTTCGGCACCAGTAGAACATTCAGTATCATCCATAAAGGTTCACAAAGCCCGCCTACCAGCGGGCTTTTCCTTTATCTACTGTCCACCAACATCCCAGTACGTTCATTGACAGCCATAAATTTTAGGAGTAGTTTTAGGGGTACATTCCTCCTACCCCTAAACAGCTACCCCTAAAAGGAGATGCTATGGCGCGTAGAACCTTTCCCCTCAATGATCTGTCGATCAAAAAAACAATAAGAACAGCCAAGACCGAGAATAAAATTGTCAAGAGCTTTGACGGCGGTGGTTTATTCCTGCTCGTAGATAAATCAGGCAATACAGGATGGCGCTTCAAATACCGCATCAACAACAAAGAGAAACTGATATCTTTTGGTGTCTACCCGGATGTTTCTTTGGCTGACGCACGCAAACAGCGCTCAGAGGCCAGGGAATTGATTGCCAAGGGTGTAGATCCATCGCTGTCCCGTAAGATGCAAAAAAACGAAAGGTCCAATCAGCAAAAAAACACTTTTCAATCCGTCGCAGAAGAATGGCTCTCTAAACGAATAGACCTAGCAGATATTACCCGTAACCGGATAGAACGCTGTCTGAAACATGATATTCTCCCTGCAATCGGCAATGTCCCGGTTTCACTTATTACCCCCCAACTGCTACTTGAGAAAGTTTTACGTCCCATGGAGAGGCGTGAAGTCATCTACTCTGCACACAGGGTCAGGACGATCATTTCTCAGGCGCTTCGCTATGGCATTGCCTGCGGGTTACTTGACAGGGATAGTACTGTCGACCTGCGTGGTGCCCTCCCACCTATCCAGCGACAGCACTTAGCCGCAATAACCGAACCTGAGCAAGTGGGAGCATTGTTGCGTGCAATAGATGGGTTTGACGGCACTGCGACTGTAAAGGCAGCCCTGCAGATTCATCCTTACGTTGTGACAAGACCGGGTGAATTGCGACATATGGAGTGGGCAGAAATTGATTTTGATACAGCTACATGGGAAATTCCAGCAAATAAAATGAAAATGAAAAACGCGCATATCGTCCCCCTCTCCCGCCAGGCGATTGACATTCTTAGAAAGCTGCAAAAAGTGACGGGATCTGGCCGGTACGCCTTCCCTTCTATACGCTCAACTGCAAAACCCATCAGCGACAACACTCTTAATGCTGGTCTACGGCGTCTGGGTTACACTGGCGATGAGATAGTCTCCCACGGTTGGCGGGCCACCTTCAGGACACTATCGGATGAACAACTTGGGATTAGAGTTGAGTATGCAGAACAGCAACTTGCCCATCTGGTTAAAGACCCTCTTGGACGTGCCTACAATAGGACAAAACACCTACTAGAGCGCCGCAAAATGATGCAGACATGGGCCGATTATCTTGATGGGTTAAAAGCTGGGGCAAAGGTGATTCCTCTGCACAAGGTTGAGGGATAATGAATCATCGGCTGATAGTCACGATCCAGTCCTGCCCGTACCACAGCAAAATATTCCTCCTTGTGCCAACTTGCTATCGCACTGTCAATCAATCAGCTTGCGATCTTCCTCCAGGCCGTCAAGCACCTCCATCAACCGCCGCTTAGCTTTATGCTTGACGCGCAATGTCATGATCAGTGTTTTCCATTCGGCAAGCCGACTTGTCTGCTCATAAACCTTATGCATCTGACGCAGATATCTGGCCGCCTCGATATAGGCCTTCGGTTTAACCTGTGCAATCAACTCTTCGGCAATTGATTGCCAGATCGACAGCGCCACATCCGGATGACTGCGGACGACAGCTTTAGCCAACTGCTCATCGATACCCCAGCCCCAACGTCTGGTTTTGGCATGCTCGCGGTAGATTGTCACCGCATCGTCACAGCGCTGTTCAAGGATGGCAATCTCAATCAGCATCTCCCGGTTAGGGAAACTGACCAGTCGGATCTTTCCGTCAACTTCTGGCTTTTGGACCTCCGGTTCCGGTAGCGACCAGGCATTTTTCCTTTTCCCTCCGGCAACAGGCCGTCGACCGGTCTGGAGAAAGTCGAGAACTCCTTTGCGCACTGCAGGCCAGACTTTGACCTTCTCCGCGGCCTCGCGTAGTTCAATATAAGAAGTCTCTGAAGGTTGTTCAAAAAAATCCTCTGCCCGGTAAGTGGCGACAAGTTCAAAGTTCCCTTCTGCTTTCGCCAACTCCCTGAGACGTTCCTGCAAATTGCTGGCGATACCAGGTGCATCAGCAATAGTCTTCCTGTAGCCCCGGATGCACCAGTTTCGTGCGCGGTCCGGCTCGCCGGTTTCAAGTAAAGCATTCACCAATAGATCGTAACTACGGCAACGATCCGCTTCTTCCTCCAACAGCGGGATCACTTTCTGTGGTTCTCCACTGCGCGAATAGGCATTGCGCAACCAGGTCATCACCCGTTCGCGGCGATAGGTTGCCGAAAAACGTCCCGATTTCGGTTCCTCCATTTTTTTGAGCCAGACTTCTAAAACCGCTGCCACCTCGCGCCAGTGTTCCGGCGTATAACGCAGATCATTCAGAACCTTATCTGCCCCGTCCAGCAGGTCATATTCGTCGTCAAGTACATGTTCAATCAGCCACAGCAATTGCTCGGATGGCGGAAGCGAAGTTTGCGGAACCGCCCGCAGCATGATGGCAAGGCAGGAGGAGATGGCCAGTGCGGTATCTCCTTCATCGTTCGATTGTTCGACCTGCTCAACCCCGCGCCCCCAGAGTTCTTCGCCGAGTTCAAAAACTGCATCGGCGTGACCCTTGTCAAGCAACGCCTCCAGTTGTTCTTCAACATGCGAGTAGTCAGGCAGGTTCCCTTCATGCTTCCAGGGGTTGTACCAGGCATCTTCCGCTGTCAGATTGCGGATCTCTTTGCGCAGGGAGCGAACCAGTTGATCGACCTGCCCTGTTTCAAGCCGACCCCGGTCACGCAGTCGTCTGGAAACTTCGGGAAAATCGAGGGCCAGTTCAACCAGCAAGCTCTGTAGCTCATCACGGGATTTATCATCCAACTGCTTTTCAAGTTGGGGTGAACGTCCCTTCGACGGCCCGGCTAAAGACTCTTCATCCTGATCATCATTTTCATCCTCCTCCAACCAGTCATCATCCTCATCAAAAGCTTCCAGATAAAGGTCATCGTCCGGGTCTAACAGTGGAATGTCCCGATTCTGTTTCAACTGCTCGGCAGCGGCCAGCAGCACCGCAACCGCATGCTTACAGGGTCCCCAATAATCATAGGGGCAGGTGCAGTCGGAATCGAAATCACCAGCGCCTTCATGTCTGACCGTAGTTGCATACTCATCACTGCCAGACACCCAGGCAACCAAGGTACCGTCCTCGGTACGCGACAACTGCGATACGCAGGACACATATTCCTTGCCACGATTGTAAATTTTACTGCCAGCCCATTCGCGCAGGTCTTCAAGGGAGAGGCCCTTCAACATTTCTCGGATCGATTTCATCTTCATCACCATTTCTGTTTGCCACGATCTTTCAAGGGTGTCGTCAAAATATTTTTTAACTGGTCGTTCAGTTCCATAGCAATATTCTGAATACAGACTGCAGAGAACCTCTCCTCTTCCTCAAGATTCCAATAATCCACATAGGCCTCGGGATCATCGGTTATTTGTTGAAGATGATCCTGTGCCCCTCGCAGCCAATCGTTCTCATTATTGTAATTTCGGCTTAGCGCTCCAAGTTCAGATTTTAGCGTATCAGAACCCCGAGCGGCTTGAGCATTAAAACAGATGGGTGTTAACTTACCCCTATTTCTACCCCTAAAAGATTGTGCTACCCCCTGAAAATCACCCTAGATTCAACTGTTGACACAATGCTTCGAGCATTGCGTCGAACTTCTGCTGATTCTTTGCTTTTAGTCTTTCAAGATTTAACAGCTTCCACCTCAATGCCGAGAGATTCTCGATTCCCTGGACTCCAACTAGGTCCCACTCAGGATCAAGCCGGTGAACAGAATGAAGAAACTTTCGTTCTGCTTCATCGAGTGAAAGTGGCAATTCAGCAAACAATCGCTCACGAGTTTCCTCAAGTTCATCAACACCGACATCCCGGGTTGTCATCCCGACAAACTCTTTCTCATATGTGTCATTCATGTCATGGACCTGCGGTGGCAGTAGTTCATGCATCGGTCGATTATGCCCGGCCAGATAGACCACAAATGCCCGCCGCATACGAGGTGTAATGCCCCCGTTTTCATTGAGTAACATAACGTCAAACAAATCACGCGGATGCTGGCGATCAAGAGCGGCAACCAACTTGCTGGCGTAAAGTTCATCGGGATCGAGCATTGGTACGGCCACTTCCCGCTCAAACATGTCTTCGGCCATTGGAGTCAAATTACCTTCAACTATCGGATAAACCGAACCACGAAAAACATGATTCACTTCAATCTTGATCCGGGTATCACCACGACTGACATAGAGTTTCGTTTCCTGCTCGGAACCTGAAGAGGTTCTCTGGACTCTCACCCTCAATTTGCGCTTCAACTCCTCGGCCACTGTTCGTAAGCTGCTTTCAATTGCAGAAAGCGCTTCGCTCCTGCCAGCAACCTCAGGATCAATAAATACCAAGTCGATATCAACCGAAAGTCTCGGCATATCACGACAGAATAGATTGATCGCTGTCCCGCCCTTCATGGCAAAACACTTCTGCGCAAATACAGACGGCATAGCATCAAGCAAGAGTGCGACCGCGTCTTTGTAACGTCTATCCATTCGGGTTCCTCAGCACCAGGTTCTTTTCGCCTTGAAGGATATAAGCAGATCTTGACCCAAAATCAATTTCGGAGGGTGTCAGTTTCTTCAACACCGGCAACTGCAATTCTTCCGCGACTAACCAGAAGAGCCTTTTGGTTTTGATTTTTTTGCAGTGCTTCAGCAACTCCTGTAACTTCTTCGACCGTAGAGATTGAAGACCCTCCATGATTTGCTTGGCTTCCTCAAGGGTCTGTCGCTTCGGCACAAGGTCGAACATTTCCAGGACGGCCCGCTCCGGCTCAGAAACAAAGGGAGCATCTGCATTCTGGTTTAAACGAGTGACACAATACTTTTCAGCCAGATTTCCTGGCTCATCAAATAAGGAGCTGTTTGATAAACTCTGCTTGAAAAGCTGCTGAAACCATTTTGGGAGACTTCTTACACCCTGCCCGTAAAGGGTCAACTTTTCCCCCCCCATACTCAGATAGTGAGTAAATCCCTTCAGAGATAAAGCACTCTTCCCACCAATATGAACTCTGACTCCGTTGGTCTGAAGTGACGCCACAGCACCCTCTTCGGTGAGGCTGTCACCTGGTCGCAAATAATAACCATATCCCAGTTGTGTCAGCCAGCCGTACTGAACATAGCGATAGGTCAGTTGGCGGGAGATACCAAACCCTTTCAAGTGGCTCATCGAGACCGGCATCCCCTGAGGTAGACTGAAGAGGGCTTTCTTTAGAATTTTGCTTGAATGTAAATCCAGGGTTGACATGATTGCACTTTCTTGAAAACATCAGACACTGTTTCAATTACATAATATTTATTTTCAGCATAAATGTAAACCCTGGGTTTACTTTTATGTATTTTTCTAAACTTTAGACAATATAAAAACACCGGGTTAAATATCCTCATCCACAATGGGCGTCCCGACAGTATCTTCTATCACTGTATGACATTCAACCTCGAACCACTGGTGAAACAGTTTAAGGGTACGCTTCTGCGGCCAAAGAGTTTCATCGGTGTACCAACCCTCCAACTCCGCCTCGAACAAGGCTTCATAATTAAGCTTAATCCAGCAAGCCAAGATCTTGTTGTCATCCGCATCATGATCGGAGATTAGATAGACCGTACGTTCACAATTGACATCATCCCAGGATATCTGCGGATCGTCGTGGCAGGGATCGGCATCATTGATCCACTGCACTGCGGGTTCTTTATACTTCAGTATGATTGCAGCTCGATTGAGCATTTGCCACTCCTGGTCATGTGCCTTAAAAGAACAAAAAACATCTCTACTGTATTGATCATTCACAAAAACAGGTAAAATTTGTAGTTTTTTGCAAACGCTTCATACAGATTTTCAAATATCGAATATATCCGGCAACTCAATAATCCTGAAAGTCGGTCGACCATACTCGGCACTTGCAACAATACATCGTAGGTTTTCAGCTACTTGTACGTCGGCCGCATCATGTGTATGACCGGACAAAACCAAAAACTGGGTCTCAGGATTGTTTGACGCAATATCCTTCAGGGCATCGCCTGCTGTCTTGGAACAAAAGAAAGGGAGACCTTCCTCTGACGGTTTTCCCATATACAAACAGGCTTCGGGAAAAGGCGGAACATGGGTTAGCACGATGACCTTTCTGTATTTCGTTGCTGCTTCTTCGACATATTCAAAGAGATAGTCAGCAGCCTCCACCCCAAGCTGACATACCTGTTCAAACTGACCACGTTTACTCAATCCAGATAGTTCTTTGATGTATAGAAAATCGTTCAGCGACAAGGAAGAATTGAAAAATGAACCAGCTCGGCCATCCCCCCAGCACCCGTGGCCAACCAGTCCAATATTGCCTGTTAATTGAACTACTCCTGTTGAAGGTAGCCACCATATTTCATTATGAGTTTTCGTGATGCTTCTCGCTAATTCCCGCACTTTGTAAATACTTGTTCCATAATAATCGTGATTACCCAATACGAAATAAATTGGCACAGGAACTTTCTTCTGTAGTTTCAACAGCCAAGGTTCCAGTTCCTCGGGATTGCAAATATCACCACCGACCAGGATGCACTCTGGCCGTTCTTCACCAATTGTCTCAAAGAAGGTTCTTCTGGATTTTTGATTTAACCATTCAAGGTGAATATCCGTCAGCCATGCTATTTTCATAATGAATCCGATCAGAATTTTTTCAGAAAGTTTGCAGATCGATTATCATTTGCCACTTCCGCCACTCTCGTTTTCCCGCAGATATTCAAATTAACGCTCTTCAGGTGATTTCCATTTCAGAAAATGCTCAAGAGCATCGATGCTCCCAACCAATTCGCGTGCTAATTTCAAGCGTTCCAACAATCTGACCTTCTCTTCATCACCTAAATTGACAGCCTGCTGCTCGGCATCACGGAAAAACTGTTCAATCTGATTTGCCTTTCCCCACTCAGAAATGATCTGAAAAATTTCATCTCTACTCTCTTTTTGTGCCTCAGCTGCTCTCCGTTCAGCCTCTATTTTGCGTCTTTGGGCCGATTCAATTTCCCACTGTTTTCTTTCCAGTTCGGCTTGACGCTCCCACTCTTCCACCATGCGGGCAATATCAACCGCCGCGCGCTCAAGCTCTCTGGCGATCGTCTTAATTTGTCTGAACAACTCTCGTTTTTTACTCTCCTGCCAGCGCTTGTCCCATGTCGCTCTACAGTAGGGCGAATAGGCTTGTAAACATAATCTGCCAGTAGCCATTTCCCGGGTTGTGGTCCAGCTATGATCATAGCCCCGCTTAGGCGGAACGTAATCTTCCACACGGACATACTTGCCATTCACACTGCGGACTTCAACTTCTTCTGACATCTCAATAATTGTCAGGCCGATTGCGACAGTACCAATATAGACAACTGTACAGCGGTGAGGACGCCAGAGATTGTTATGATAGTACCCCCGATATTTTTTTGGTACTTCGTGTTCATCAATCTCGTCACTATAGAAACCAGCTCCTTTCGGAGATAGGACAACCCGATGTCCATGGTCTTCCAGATAGGTGAACAACTCATTGGCAAAAGCCAGGGCTTTGTCCAGACCTGTTTTGGTAACCGCCAGATCAATCAGCGTCCATTTCTCGGGTTTCAGATAGTCCGCATCATGGGACAAATGACCCGATTCGAAATGCTTCTTCGCTCCTTTAACCAGAGGATGTTGGCTTGGCCGCTCAGCTTTTACTCTGGGTTTGCGTTTCCGCGATTTGGAGGGCGCCTGAGGCAAAGGCCTTTTAACTATGATCTTGTGACGATTTAGAGAGTACTCCCGATCCCCTTCAGGAGCTGCTTCTGGGAGGGAAGGAATCGGCAGGGTTCTTCCAGCCTCTAATCTGGCCCAGTAACCGCGCGGAGGTCGTGGAATATTTAAAAGAGTACAAAATCTGGCCATATAACTGGATGAAACATCGAACCGCTCGGCAACTTTGAGCATCGGTTCAGACCAGACGAGGGTGTAGAGTTCCTCTCGGGTCAATGATTGATCTGTCATCATTATGCTTGCGATATTTCCTCAAATTTTAAACCTTGCTACCATTTGACTATCAGTCCTGACAGATAAAGAGAGCCTACTCCACCATCGCTTTCAACAACGCATCCTTGGCATCAGAGTAAAACTGAATATCGATCTTAGTTGCCATATCATCAGAAAGGTCAAACAGCTGTCGCCGACAAGCCACCGGCATGAGCAATGCCGTCGCCCCTTTTTCAACGGCAATTTCTGCAATCGGTACCGGATTATGGACTGGCTCAATCGAGCCCCCAAGGTTAATCTCTCCAACGATAATAAGCCCACCCCGAACACTTTTCTTCAGCAACGCCGTACTTAACGCAACCAGTGCTGATACTCCCAGCTTACTCCCAGATTTTGAGGCATCAAATGCACGGAGTTGTGTGGTAAATTCATGTTGCCGAGGCTCCTTGTCACCGACCAGCTGCAGTGCTCGAGCATAAAGATTCTGTTCGGCGTACCCCATACTTTCTTTAAATGCCGGCGGCACAGGTTTATTAAGGATCTTAACTCCGGTACCGGGCCCTTCATTGACTTCAATCCGGTACAGTCCCGGATGCTCATCACCGCCACCGGGACTGATTGTCCAGACCTGCCCAGGCTCGAGAGGATCATTACCAATACTGTTCTCACTTTGTAATTCTGGAGTAGAGACAAACTTTTCTATACCTTCGGCGCCCATCACGTAACTGAAATGCGTATTGCGAAATTCAGCGGCCCCGATCCGTTTCTGCTGCTCTTTCACCCGACGCCTTGCCTCAAGAGCAATCCGTACCGCCCACTCCAAATCTTCTTCAGGAACCTCAATATTTCCAGGATAGAGTAATTTCAACAACCCACTGACAGTTTTGTTAACTGCATTGGTATCTCGACCAGAGAGTGATCCACCAAAGAAGACCCGGTTCTGCAATTGACTGATGCGACTCTGGTTCCGCAGCTGACTCCAGCATTCCGAAAGAAAATCACTGACCAGTCCGAAATGATCGGTCAGCAGCTCCTTGCTGATTTTCGGTACATCCCACCCCGGCAGGAATGCGTGAATCCGATCCATAAAAGCCGTATCATCCCGCATTTCTGGAGGCATCGGGCCAAGCAAGTGCCCAATCCGCTGTTGGTGTTCAACATCTACATCGAAATTTCCGATCAGAACGATGCTGCCATCGGCGCGGATGCTTTCCTTACCCCGGCTGAATTCGCCAGACTCCATGTAGCCTTTCATGATGTTGACCCCGTCCTTCTGGTCGAAGGAGATCCCGGAAACTTCATCAAAGCAGACGACATCGTACTGGCAGACCAACCCACGCTGCCCTGTTCCCATATGGACAAACATGCGGGCCACGGTCGCCTTGCCACCAGAGATCAGATGAGCATAGGGTGAAACCTGCTGAAAGAGGTGACTCTTGCCTGTACCGCGTGGGCCAAGTTCCACCAAATTGTAGTTACGCTCGACAAAAGGGACCATGCGCAGCAATAAGGCATTTTTTTGTCGCTCAGAAAGGTCACCTGCTTCGATCCCGATCGAACGCAGCAAAAAACTCTTCCACTCCTCAGAACTGAATTGACTCCGAGCCACCGCCAAAGTGTCGAGAACGTCCCGCTTGGAAAGCTGAATCTCACGCAGAGAGCGGATACCGAATGGCCGCCCACCCTTCTCCTGCGCGATTACGGCATCATAATCAAGAGTGATCTCGGCGTAGAAGCCCCCCGTTAACATACGTTCATGGCGACTAACCAACTCAGCTTCAATCCGCGCATCCTTCAATTGCAGACTAGGGATGGTTGCCAGATAAGAGTCGGATTTCGCATCCAGACGCGCAGTGATTAGGTCGATGATCTTGACTTCGCCACTTTCACGCGCCCGTGATTTGAACAGCTCTTCCTCACCCGCCTTTACCGTACGGTTAGCCAGTTGACGCTGAACAATCTCCAGACCCTCATCGATCTCTTCCTGGTCGATACTAGCGCAGTAACGTCCCAGCAGAAATTCCACCACATAGGTGGGTACAGGAAACTGGCGGCTGAAGGTTCGAACCAGATCCTTCCGCACCAGATATCCCTCAAGAACAGCAGCTGCCTGTTTATCGACTTGATCCAGTTCTATCATTCTCCACCTCCACCTATCACCGTGGCAACCTGAGCCACTAATGTCCCATTTTCATCAATCAAGACCAGGGTCGCAGCGCTTCCTTCAAGCTCCTCGTCTTCAACAACCACAGAGGCTGTTCCATTCTCTTTCAACACTTTTACACCGACAACAACGCTGGAATCCTGATTGCCTGGTTGCATACGAATATCCAGAGACAAACCGGCAAATTGATCTTCAGCTGCGATGGTACAACGCAGTCCCTTCCAGACAACATCAGTGATAGAAGCAACGGGAGATGAACAGCTCTCCTTACTACCGGTGACAGTCAATTCCAAAGTCAGACATTCCTGCAAACTGATGCCGCCATGGGTATATTCCTCACCATTACGGAAACAGCTTATGCCGTCGGCCAAGACAAAATGCTGATTCGGATTCCAATGCCAGGGAATTTCCAGCCCGCTGCTGCTGGCTCCTGGCTTGATGACTGCACAACGCCCCCATTTCGTTTCCGCGACACTGCTTGGTAAATCCGTTTTTGGCAAACCACCCGGCAATAACAACCAGCCATGATCGGTCACAATTCGGATTTTTGCCCATCCCGCGTCAACGAGAGCAACAATCCTCTCCAGAATTTCCTCGAGCAGAAGATCCATCTGACGTGCAAGCTTCCAACCCCGATTATGCCCTTCGTGGTCGAGATCTCCACACTCCACCCACAATCGCGCCGGATCTAAAGAATCTGGAGAAGGTACAGCCTCTTTTTTCCCAAGAATATGCCAGCCATTATTATTTAGCGCTTTTTTGAATTGATGCGGAGTCAAGGGCGCAAAGTTGTAGGGCTCAGGCTCTTCAGCAATCACATTTTTACGGATCAAGGGGGCAACCGCAGGTTTTCCAGTTCCGGTTACACTTGGCAGCGCGGCCCATCTCTCCACGGCATCAACAGTCAAACCCTGCCGCTCTAAGAGAATCATGAGTCTCTTGGCACAATCGAATCTCAGTCCATCGACAAAAACCACACACCCAGGTGTCGGGCCAGAGTCCAACCCATGCATTTTCATGGGTGGATAGTTTTTCCAGATTTTCTGCAGGTAATGCGCGGACTCCTCCGCCCAGGGGAGATAGAGCGAACGGATGGTAGTGGAGATCATCGACAGATCCTGTTCATTCTCGACCTGTGCAAGAGCATTCAGCAGTGCATCGTCCGCTTGCCAGCCCTGCGAACGATAACCGGTAGCCATATCGGCAAGGGTCCCCGCTGCCAAACTCTGCCTGGTCGTTTCCGCGAGGAGAGCCAAATACTCAAGAGCCCTGGCCAGCGGTGTCTCACCCAACTCCGCCCACACCAGCTCACGCCGGGCAGCATGGGTCTTTTCCAGCTCAATAATTTTATTTCGAACTTCATGACTCGGAAGCTTGCCAAGCGCCAGCAAATCATGGCGCAGACTCGCTTCCTGTTCATCATTCCACTGCGGCCAACCACCGGCAGTTTCGGCATTGGTAAAAAGATCGAATGCCGGAGTCTGACATTTTCGCAGCAGAGACGAGATCTGCGGATAGCGTTTAGGCGCTTCACAATAGCGCTCCCATACCGCCTTCCAAGGACCCATATGACCCGCGAGCTTGGCACCACCGGCTAATTGACCATCATTCTCCGGGTCAAAGGCAAATTGAGTTTTACAGACATCCGCAAAAGCTCGCCATTCGTTCACTTCACGATTACCTTTAAACGCATCTCCCTGATCCAACCACTGCAGCAGATCACGCACTGGATCGCCACCGGTCAGCAAGGTGTTGAAAAAGTTCTTATCCAGACGCTTGCCACGCAAAAGGGCAATCTCTTCATCCAACAGGCGATGGAGTGCTAGCTGCATGGCATTTTTAGTGGCGTTATCTTGGGCAACATCCAACCCGAGCCCACCCTGATCCGATTTCAGAAAAGCCAGAATCGTCCAATCCTTGGCATTGATCTGCGACCAGATCGTGCCACGGTACTGCAACTCCGCCAAGGGTTTCAGCCGGTCGGGACAGGATTCGATAGCGCGTAGGTCCTGACGACTGACACCGGGAAGGTAAATGATCGGGGTGCGGTCTGCAGGAAGATTTATCTCCTCGATCTGACCCGCAATCACACAACGCAGCCAGATAGCAGGACCGATCCGTTTCTCCGGAGCGTAATCGCCTAAGACAAACAGTTCCGGCAGCTCGGCCTGTAATAAGGGAATCACAGCTTCCCACTGACGGTCATGATCAGGCCAAAGGATAGATGCGGGTGCAACCTGGACTTCGGGGTTGAAGACTGAAGCGCTACGAACAGCTTTAAGAAGGCGGTCAACAATTTTCATGCGTTATTCCAAATCGCGGAAATAATCTTATCCGACGCTTTACCGACACTTTTCGGCTTCTTTACCGACGCTTTACCGACAGTCACCCTTACAAAATCATCAAGTTTGAATTCAACTCTGGAATTTTCTCCAGCCGCGACCAGGGCAAGGATTTCTTGTTTTTTCATGCGGTTTCACCTTCATCGCCAAGCCCCTCCAATTTTATCAGCCAGGCATCAAACAAAGAGCACTCTTGACGCATAACAGGAAGACCAATTTCAAGCGCCGCCAGAGATCCATAGATCGGTTTTTCATAATCTGAAACTTTGCTACAAATTCGTTTACTCGGAGCGGTTCGAGGGCTGTCATTGATTGATTCAGGTGAATCGAATGAATTCCTTATCTTGTTAAAATCATCATTTAGATCAGGACAATTGACGCCCTTCGCAAGACCGTCTGGATCACTGAAGAGTAAAGCCTCAAATTCATACATCTGAATGTAAGGGATGAAACGGTGCATTGCGTCATCACCCAGTTGCTTGGTTAATCTCTCAACCATTGCATCACAGACAATCTGTGCTTTCTCCTGTGAACGGGCTTTACCTGCGGCAGCAGTTTTCCCGGGGAATTCATTCGGCAACCCGTAGAAATCGAAAAATGTTGTACAAAATGCTGTAGAGTCTCCCATTAATTGATTTCTAACGTCAGCCAACAACCGTTCAAAACGGAAATTTCCCCCTTTGTGCCCAGGTTTGCCGATTAAAACCGGAATCAGATGCAAGCCCTTCGATAGAAAAGGAGGATAAAGCAGCTCCTTAACGAACATTTCCTCTGTCTGCCCTTCACAAACAATATGGATGCGCCTCATTTGCCAGGCCTCCCACCAAGAATATTCTTTTCCCACAGTTCGCCGATGGAATAATCTTTAAGCCAGTTCTCAAACTCATCCTCGTCACAACGCTTGAAAACAGAGGCCCCATCCTCACGTTCAACAACGATAAGATCATCAATCGAAAATTCGTTCAGCAGCGGAACCGACTGGGTTGAAACAATGACCTGCATCCGGCTGGAGGCGGATCGTAAAAGAGCTCCCAGCAACGTGATGGCATAGGGGTGAAGACCCAATTCTGGCTCATCGATGATAATTGTCGAGGGTGGCTCAGGTTGCAGCAAAGCTGTGGCCAGGCAGATAAACCGGATTGATCCATCTGATAATTGACTGGGCCATAATGAATAATCGCTGTCATTTTGTCGCCAGAGTAAACGAATCTGCTCTTCTTCTGTTGCCAAACGACGAGATTTGAGAACAAAATCATCAAAAAATGGGACAGCTAGCCTGATAACTTTCCGGATCTTTTCGTAAACTTCGGGGTGATCATCCTTTAACCGATAAAGATACGCGGCCAGGTTCGATGCATCGGAGCGTAGATATTCATCGTCATGAAGTGCCCCCAAACGTTTAACCCCGGCAGTTTCGCTGGTATCGTGAAAATGGAAGACCTTCCAACTGGAGATAGAACTATAAATGTAATCGGAGACATTACCTGTTTTACCTTTCACGAATTTATCTTTAAGCAGGGCTTCGGTATGTCCCGAACCTAATCGATCCCAAGACGACTTATTATAATATACGCCTTTAAAAAATAGAGATTCTTCCGAAAAAGTGAAGCCACCCTCAGCAGTTGGTTCAAGAGCGAATTTGTAACCATTCAGTCCAAATTTCACATAAGATTCAATTTCTTCAGTTTCTTTCACACCGAAACTCAAGATTCTGTCCGCACCACCCTGCTTCTTCGTCCACACCTGCAGGCGTTGATCCAGCATTTCACCAAGCATCCTGAAGAAAGAGACAAAGTTACTTTTACCCACGCCATTTGCACCGATCAGAACATTCAGTCGATACAGTGGAAGTTTTTCCATGGTCTGTATGGACTTAAAGCCCTTGATGGTCAACTGCTCTATAGAATTTCTGGTGCTCATAGTTGAGCCTCCTTTTTTCGCCAAACTAAAATAACAATCATTGATATGATCGATGCTAAACCAAATGATACTCTGGTGCGGATTTCACATTATTACCATAATACTTGTTCTGAATGATCACTCCGAATCTTCCAGTTTATATTCTGAAATGACACGTTCGGCCTCGCGTACATAGCTATCAGCTAGCTCCTTCAATGTAATGGCAAAACGATAAAAACCAGCAGTCTCTACACCCTCAGCTTTTTGCCGGAAATGTTCTGCCAGTTCTTTTTCAGTCTTTCCAGTTGGATCGACCGTATAGACTCCGCGAGCATTGAAAGTACCTGTCCTGTAGCCACGACGCATGTCTTCTGCATTTCGATCATTCAACGCCCCAGCAATTGTTTTATGAATCCATAAACCACCTGGATCGGAAGGCGAATGAATTAAAACCTCGCCAACCGCAATAAGAGCTACTTCTAAATGTCCAGATTCAGAACAAAGGTCTTTTACTTTTTGGAGCCAATCTGAAAAGTCAGCTTCGCTAAAACCCCCATCCCCTTGCGTACCTGGCGGAGTTCTCCACTCTCTAAGTAAACTCCATGCATTGGTTGCGATTGCCTCCGAATTTTCGGTTGGTTCTTTAAGTGGTTCATCTTCCTTCGTTGATCTATAAATCAGCCTGAGAACCTCACAGAAAAACTCCGGATTGCTTGCCAGCCTGCTCTCTAGTAGCTTTGGAGCAGCACCCCTGTGACGATCAAGCAATGCTAGGTAAGCCCATTCAACTTTAAACAGGTCATCTTGAGATACTGTAGGATCTTCCTGAAGCAGTTTTATGAGTTCGGCGATTCGATACTGATCCATGTGCTGGGGTGACTCTTCCGAAGACAATCCAGCCATCAATGCCTGGACGCACTGTTTCGCATCAATCTGTTGTTTGGCATGGTGCATCCGATCTAAGCATAACATTGCCGCATGGGGCCTCCCGCATTCAATAAGTTTCTCAATGGCAATATCGAGATCCTCATCAGCTTGATAAGCATTTGCCCCGGTTCGTATCCAAAATTCACCTTGGGACTCTCCAAGCCATTGACTAGCACGCTCCCAACTCTCTTTTGTGAACGGTAGATAACTCAGAAAGCAAGCTATCTGCTTAGTACTCCAAGACGATTTGTCTATTTCGTCGGGCCATGCCCAACCATTGAGGTAATATCGCCTCCAAACAAAACCGCTGATCAACATTGTATATTTCGAGTCTTCAGAGTCCAAAAATGTCGGAAGTAATGTTTGTTCAATTGAAGTATCTGCCAGACAAGCAAGGGAGTATCCCACCTGGCTAGGCGACAGAACAGATTTAGCAAATTGGATTATGGCATCGATTCCACCCTGTTGGAATATTTCCTCGATAGCCGTTTCACGTCGTTTTTCAAGCTTTTGCCGTTGCTCTTCCCAGTTTCCATTTTCATCGTAAAGATCATGATCACGATCAGAAAAAAGATGCTGATAAAGGTTGAATGGATTAGTAGGTGCCAGTCTATCCGCAACCGTCTCTATTGAAGTAACAAGTTCGTCAGGAAGAGCCCATTTCGCTTCAGAAAATTTTCTATGTTTTACCGTAAATTTCGTCAGATGATCCCAAATCGGCAATCGTTGATCTTCTGGGAGTCCAGAAATAGCATCTGATGATAAAACCCCCAGCAATAAATCAAATGCAGGCTTAGGTAAATTATCGAAATGATCGACTAACTCAGCAAGCTTGTCTAAATCATACCCAGCAGAAGCTATTGCAAGCTCAGCATAGAACGCTACCTGCTCCTGATAATCTTTTGGAGAGACGTCCTCCTTCCAACCCTCTGGTACTATTTTTCTCCAAACTGGTTTATAGGTGCCGGTTGATGTTTGGTGCGAATTGGGTAACAGTTGAATGAGTAGTTGCCAGCCAATATCTGGCCATTCTCTATTGAGGGTCTTTACCGCAACCTTTCGTTTTCCAATCGGAGCCAAAGTTTGCGGGAACCAGGGAAGCAATGTCGTAGCTATCGAATTAATTGGCCGGTTTGCCCACTGTCCGCCGGGGTCATGACTTGCAAGCTCACCAAGAACGACGCATACTCGAACAAGGTAATTTTCATCCCAAGCCAAGCCCTCTAAAGCCCACAGTAGACCGGTCAGATAATTTCTCCCCGTAACACCATTACCTTCTTGCGCAAATAGCTGGTCGAATGGGCAAGGCTCCAACTTCAAGGCAGCTTCGACGGCACTTAAGAACTCACCAGGGGCCGCTTCTGCCAACGCAGGCAATAGATCGTTCAGGCTGCCCCAGACGACCCAGTCAGCCTCCTCAAAAAATTCACGAATCGCCAAAACGGTCGTGGCGTCAGCTTTGCCTGGAGAGCAATTACTGAAGAGTTGTGGATTGTTACCGAGGGTAGCCAATCCTTCAGCTAGCCCTTTTCTTAAATCTAGAGAATGGGACAGCTCCTTACCATGAATACTTGCGGCATAGCGCTCATCTACGGGGAGGTCAAATGATGGATCACGCTCTGATAATACTTTGACTGCGATTTCTTTAAATGACTCTAGGTGTTGATCAAAAATGCGCGAGCCAAGGGGAGACCACAAGTCTACCCGATCAGGAAATTTCCAGTGCCCATTTTTCTGCGAAAGAGGACTGTCCGGGCTATGCAATATCTCTCGAGCATTCTTTGCCCAGGCGGCATAATCCGATGATAGAAGCTCTGCCACAACGGCAGTATCAGTCTCATATTTCTCATTCCAAGAGCCAACTAAACTGGCAAGAACAAGATCCGTTGCATGAGGATGCCTGCTCCAGTCCGTTTCTTCAGGATCTTGACGCACAATCGTTAGTTCTTTTGGAATTGAAGTGATTACGGGTTGTTTGAAGACTGCTATCAAATCATCTGGAAAATCAGAGAGAGTAAGACTGCCTCCATGTTGATTGGTTGTCTGTACGAATTCAACGATCCGCCCCCAAATGTTCTTTGGTTCTTTCGGATTAAATTGAGTTATATGTGAATTAATCAGAGATAGGACAACACCCTCTTCTTCACCCAAATCGTAGCCGAGGTAATAAAAATTCTTTAGAAAATCATGGACGACGGAATTGTCTACATCAACGTCGCCATTTGCTGATTTTAAATGGTGTCGAAATACTTTTAGCTTTTCTCGTTTTGTTTTGGAGCTAAAATTAGCCGTTTCTATATTTCTGAAAAAGTCATCCGAGCTAGTTCTTCGAGCATGGTTCGTTAACCACAAAACACTAGTCGTGTCGGTTGCACTCAATGGTCCAGTGATCAGCGCAATGGCATCCTTACCTTTAATAAATTTAGTACTATTGTAGTCATTCCATGTGGCCTGAATCACTTCGCCAAAAATAGCGCTGCTCTCTGTGATAGCAATGGAATGCTTTATCTGTCCAAGAAGCTTCCGACGCTCTTTACTGCCCTCGTTCTCTACAAAAACAATCACATCATCGGTATCAAACCCATCTATTTTCCCCTGAAGCTTGATTTCCTTAATCGGCCAGCAGGGTAAACAGGGAGCATGCCCTCCTGTCAGCATAAGAGTGACAAATGATGCCTGCACATGCGCTTCAAAGTGCGCGCCACCACCTCCTGTAGAAAATGGATTGCAGAGCTTCTTGCTCTTGCCACTCATTTCAATTTCACCCGAACTTCCCGTTTCTCATCCAAACTCAAATGATGATCATTGATCCGATCCCCAGTAAACAGGTGATACCAGGGGGCGGACTCAACATCTTTACCACGATCTTTGCCCCATTTGATATTCGGTTTGTCACGCAGGACACCGGCGCTTTTTTTCTTTACATCGGGGACCGACAGGAATGGACGGATATTCATACGCACACCGTCGTTGAGATCGGGATTCCAACCGATAGGTTCTTGTTCAAGCGGTTTCCAGCGGACAAAGATATCGTAGGGGGCTTCACCTTCAAGAATCAGTTCCAGCTTTTGTTTTAAGGCTTCAGCAGCGGCGAGTTTTTCTTCGCTACCATCGACGCCGCTGGCAATATCTTGTTTCTGGCGATTGATCCAGTCCCCCAAATAGGTATAGATGAGGGTTTCCAGCAATTTGTGGTCGAGTTTGTGGTAGTTGACCAGGGCAGCGAAGCCGTCGGGTAGGCCGTCCCAGATGTGCCAGATAAAGGGGCGATGTTGGAACATCTTACAGTGTTGGGTGAAGAATTTTTCACGCAGCCAGGTTTCGAGGGTTTTGCCAGCGTGAGCGGCATTTTTCAATAACTCGGCCAAAATATCATTGGACCACTCATCGCCATACGCCGCAGCTAACAGATTAAGTAAACAATCACTGGCAGCTGCTTCACCACGCACCGGTGGAATGCAGACAATCCCGTCGTCATCAATGTAAGTGAGCAGTTTGTCACACCGCTTTACCCACTCGCGCTGTTCGTCGGCCAGTTCCATGTTGGCATCCAGTTCGGCAGGCCAGCGGTAACCGAGCAGGCGGGCAACAGCGACTTGCAGCACGCTGTCATCGGTGCGCAACGGGCCGTGGGCGGTCCATTTGGTTTCTTCATTCCACACCACCGAGACGCAGGGATGACCGTGGAAGATCCATTGGGTGGGATCGTCGGAATATGGTCTGGGCAAGCCGTTTGGGTATTTTTCTGCGGCGGCTTTAGTCCAATGGTCTAAATCGAAAGGGACTTTTACCATTGTGGCATTAGCGACGGCAACTTTTTGATCGATTTTCCGAATCTCTGCTTTATAATCTCCTGCTTCTGCGAATGTCCAAAGTGCAGGGAGAAAATCTACCTGTTGTGGGACTACCGGACATACGTTGCTATCGAATGCATCACCAATATATAAGGAGCATGGGAGGCTATTCATTTGAGAGATGGCAAGTCCTTTTTTACCCCAGGCACCTAAGCCTTGACGCCTTGCGAGCAAATAACCACTTTCCGACCAGTCAATGACACTTTCCAACCCACCATAAAATCTATATTCTGAAACTGTACTTTGTAGCAGTTTCCACTGCCCACCGAAGTTGTCTGATTCCCAATATTTCCTCCGCATACTTGAGTCATCGCCTGATTTTAAACCTTGAAAAGAAGCCGCGAGATCTGACAATACCGAAGAGAAGTCTTGCTCATCTAGGACAACTGCGTAATCCGGATTCTCCAACTGCTTCGCCTGCTTCACACTCTTGATTTCAGCAGTCAGCAGCCCGGCAGCTTTCTCCGCCGCAGTGCGCGGTTCGGAAACATCCACACCCCGCAGCATTCCGCCAGGCCCATCCTCGGCAAACAGACCGTCATGACTGCCTGTCATCTTGCCTCGGCTCAGGTTAATCAATTGAACGTTGAAATCCCACATCGGCGTTTGAAATGCCTGCGGTCCCAAACGCGCCAGCAGATGCCAGACATCCCTCTTCAGCAACTTCTCGCGAAACTTCTTGTAGCTGGTCAAAAACAACCAATTCTGCGGCAGAACAATACTTGATGTCCCCCCGTCGACGCAGAGTTCCAGACACCGCTCCAGAAATACCGTGGCTAGATCATTTTTTGCCGCCGGGTAATGTTGTTCACAGAACTTGCGCAGGGTGTCGCTCTGCTTGCCCCGCGCCAGGTAGGGGACATTGGTGATCACCCACTGGTACTGCCCAGCCAACAGTGACGCGGCCTTGGCCAGCCCCTGGGCGACCACGGCAGCTTCCTGCTGGGCGCTATCGGAATCGGCACTCTGTTCCTGCCGTAACGCTTGTTCCAACGCCACAGAGAGCTCCTGCCACTGCACCAGCTTGGCGGCATCAGTTTTGGCGGGGTTGAGCAGGCTGCCAAGAACCGGGGCATCCTTAAATGTGGTGTGCATCCAATCGAGAGCCAGAGCTAGGTTCTTGCGCCCCAAACCCAGTTGCTTCCACTCCTCTTTGGCGGCCGCAACGGAAAGCCCGCAGCAGGCGATGTTCAGTTCGGGTAAAGGACGGTAACCACCGGTATCGGGATAATTCCAGGCGGTCAGCGCCAGAGCAAAAGCGGCCAGTTCAACACAGCGCTGATCCAGCTCCAACCCGTGGATATTATCGCGTAATACAGCGTTGACCGCTTCCTGGGCCGACAAACTCTCCAACTCCATCCGCATGGGAATCAGCATCAAAAACGCGGAGACTAAAAAATGGCCGGAACCACAACAAGGGTCGAGAGTTTTCAATTTGCAGAGATCTTCAGGCCAAGCAGCAAAGGTGCCAGCTGCGGGGGTCCAAAGACCATTTTCATCCTGCACAAAACGGAGGTACTCTAATGGCACGCCGGGGATCTCCACTTTTTCACGCAGTTCTTCCTCGTTGGTGGCGCTCTGTAAATCGGCTTGGGACAACCTGTGGGCGGCCCACCAGGCACCCAGAGAGTTATCCAACAGAAAACTGACCATATACGGCTCAGTGAAAAGCTGAGTAACCGCTGGCAGTTCCCGGGCACCAATCTTCACCTCGGACTTATTGATCTTCTCTTTATTGTTTGCTTGCCAAAACTGATACACCCAACCGAGGGAGTCGGACGCAGTGAACACCTCTCCGGGAAGTTCTACCAACAACCTCTCCAACGGCAGCTGATGATTAGCAGCAAAATGTAATTGAAAAGAGGGAGAATCGGGGCGAAAGATCTGCGGCAGCATTTTTGCGGCCAAATTTGCAGCCAGCTCCCAACCGTTACTCACCCCCTCTTCAGCGGCCAGTTCGTCACACTCTTCCAACGTAACGGCAACACCGTCGTACATCAGTAGATCGTTTTCGGCCAAAAACCGAGCAAACAACATCCGGTGCCAATGCTCGTAAGCAACCTCTTCAACCAGCCGATCGATACTCTGAACCTTGCCACCATTAAGAGCATCCCCCAACTGGCGACCATGCACCCGCAGCTTGCGCCGCAGAGTTTTTTCATCGTCACTTAAATGTTCAAAAGCTGTCGTTTCACCGACCCCCAGTTGTCCCAGGGCTGCTGTAGCAGCAGCTTCGGCAATTTCACGGGCCTGCTTGACGGTGCGTTCAAGTTGGTTGCGGAGTGATTTATCGAGTGGTTGCATCTAGTTATTCCCTCTTTGCTTAACGAACCATTACAGGCCCATCTTTCAAGGCCTGCTTAACAGTTTTTTCCACTTCCGCCAAATAGACCTTCAAGTCATCTTCTGTTTTCAAGCTGCGTTTCGGCAAACAGATAAATTTCAGTTCCGGTTCACACAATTCAGCCGCCTGCTCCTGCACCAGATTGAAACGACCGGACAGGGCGGCAAGCTGATCGGTAAATTGTCCCAATGGCAAGGTTCGCAGGGTCGCCAAAATTTGCTGCGTTGTCTGCACCTCTACTTTCGGCTGAAAAACAACGCTTAATTTCTGCTTGGCAAGCAGTTTATTCTTCTCTTCCGGCTCCAACTGCTGCCAGTTCTCATCAGCCTGCAGGTGTGACATCCCTGCGGCATGCAGTTCTTTGTATTGGTCATCGAGACGATTCAGTTCATCGCGCAACTGCTGCGATAGTTCCTTGACCAAGGGCGCGATTGGATCGGGATCATCAAGCAACATCCGTTGATCTTCAATGTTCTGAACTTGAATCCGGTAGGTTTCAGCGTTTTGCAGACCGTTTGACTGCCGGGCAAGTTCCTGCAATTGTAGCCAGGCAGGCCAGCGTTTGTCGATCAGCTTGGCGGTTTTCTCCCAGTCCGCAATAAACTGGATGAGATCATCTCTGCGGTTGTAAATTTGTAGTAACTGTTCATTGCCGACGGCCAGTCGAATTTGCTCAATGAGGGTGGCATCTGGTCTTTCAGGTTTGGGCGCATCGCCGCCCGATTTTTCGATCTGAATTTTGAGTTTGTCGATAAATGGCGTAACCGCTAGATGCTCCTGGTTTGAGGTTGCCGAGATCCCCACGGTCTGAAACACCTTGCGGATAGCGATGCGCTGTTTGGTACTGATAGTGGTTGCTTCGACCCGGAATTGCGTACGACCGATAGCCTTACGCTCCAGTTTCTGCGGGTCAACAGGCCGACTTTGTTCATCCAGTGCTCGAATCAGCCCTGCATTCAACAGGGTTTGCAGGGCACCATCGACAGCATCCTGCGCCCAACCGTAGGGTGACTCCAAAAAGTTTGTGCGGATTTCAGCACCAGTTTTACCCGCAGCAATATAGCCGAGAACCTCTTTACAAACCGGATTGTTGGCCGCTTCACCGCTATCACCAACCACAACTAAAGCATCGGGTGCCCCCTGTTTTGCCTTAGCGTAAACTTTATCCCAGCTCGGATGGTCAGCGCTGGAGAATTTTGGATAGAGTCGCTGCAGGGAGTTTTCCGCCGCCTCAAGGACCATCTCCTGGAGAGAGTTGCCGACAATTTCGGTTCCTCCTCCCTGGTACACTTTGGCTCCGGCCAACGCCTCTTTTAGCAGCTGCTCGACTCTTCCTTGCGCCGCCTGCTGGATAGTTTTCATGGCTGCGCAGGCTTCATTACCTTCCGGTGAGTTCGGCACGCCCCGGATCTGCAGGGTGGTCTCCGCAGCTTTCAAATCAATGAGGGCGTTACGCAAGTCATCCGCTGAACGTTTGGGGATAAAAACAAATACGGTCGGCGATTTGCTGCCGGCCTGTAAGGCTTCGGCGCGAACGGAGTTTTCATCCACACTCCAGCCATCGCGGACCCAGACGTATATTTTCTTGTTATGGTCTTTGGGCAGTTCGGCATCAAAAACCGGACTGATGTCCCGCGAAACCTTGGCTGCTCCGTGGGTCAAATTCCGTTGTTTGACCTGGGAATTGAATCTCTGTTTGACTCGATCATCGCGCTCAGCATGAATCCGATGATCTTCGCTGGTCAACCGCCCCTGCTGACTTAAAAATTCGTTATTCCAGAGTGCACTCTCTTCGGTTTGAATCCGATATTCATCGCCAACTTTTATCAGCAGACTGCTGTCATCGAGCAGTTTGGGGAGTTTACTTCTTAAGGAGCTGCTTCCTGCAGTCAGATCTTCAACCAGCAGATCCGCGATGGTATCGACATCCGCCTTTAACCCGACCTCAGTGTTGCTGCCGATCAGCTTGTTGATCAGAAATACCAAGCCGCAGGCCCGGGCTAACAGTTTTTGTTCAGCATCAGCGGAAGCATAGCCGCTCATGGTCTCTTCATAGACTTTACGGGGCAGGATGCAGGCCTGTTGCAATTTCACCGCACTGTCGAAATAGAGATAATCACCGGCAACAACATGCCCCACAGGTTGATCGAGATTGCTCTGAATCGCTTTATGGATCATGGTCAACTGATTACGCAATTGGCTGTCGGTACCGGTTTGATCGAGGACGCGCAGGGTGTTGTCCCAGAATCTGCGCCGGACCGGCAAAATTGGGTAATCCTGCGGGAAGTGGGCAATATCATCCTGGCGATGGGCAAGGGCCGATCCGGCCAAATGGCGCGAAATCTCACCAAGATTCTGTTCCATAATCTCTGCGACCGGCTTGATCGCTTCAGGTTTCTTGGCCAAGATCACTTTACGGATAACCGCTTCGACATCAGTATCGGAGAGCTCAATCCGCTGGGTGAAACGTCCTTCGAGTTTTTTTAGATTTGAGGTACCGGTGACTGCCGTCTGGCCGGTCCCAATAAACATCAATTTACCACCGATCATTTTGCTGCAAGCTTCAACCGCCTCCTGAACATCGATGGAACGCTCGACGCTGGTGCCAATATATTGTTGAACCTCGTCAAGAATAATCAGCGTCAGTGGGAACTTTTCTTCTTTGGTCAAAGCTTGGCGAATTGCTTGAACCATTTCATCGTTGCTGACATCTTTACCGGAAGGGAACTGACTACGCAGGGTATCGGCGCAGGTTTTCTCATCAAAGAAGAGCTGCGGACGCAATTTGACCAAGCCCTGCCGAATCACCTCTGAAACGTGCAGACGCTGAACCTCTTTCTCCCATGTTCGCCCCGCCTTTTCGACCTGCTCACGCAAAAGATCGAGCAGTCCCTCTTCGGCAAGCCACATGACAAAAGAGGCTAAATGATACTTGGCAGGCAGCCCGACCGATTTAAAGATGATGGCGAGCAAGGCACTGCGTACGCTGTTGCTGTCATCATTGGCTTTCAGGGTGCCGGAAGCCGCATGCAAACCGCCATGTCGTTTAGCTTCAATACTGAGTTCCTTGAACAGATCTTGAATCGACTGCGGGAGTGTCGACACGCCCAAAGGCGTCGCGCCGTCTTTAAACTCAACGTTGCACCACAACGTCTGCAGCATTTTAACCAGATGCGACTTGCCGGAGCCATAAAAGCCGCTGACCCAGACTCCCGGTTGTTGCGGTGCGCCGCGACGGGCGTTATCCAGAAAGGTATTCAGGATATTCTCCAACCCTTTTTGATATTGACCATCACAGACAAAGGTCTCCAGTTCGAAACGCAGCACCTCTTCATTTTGATCATTGACGTTGGCAACCCCCTCGTTGAGGAGCTTACGCGACGCAGGGTCTCGCTGATATATCTCTTGATTCTTCATCTTTCTCCCTCCTAAACGGAGCAATCTGCCGTAATCGGTACGGCAAGATAGTTCCAGCCATCGTAGCCATCGAGCAGACGATAATTATTGTTTTCGTAGCTGCCCGGGAAAAATACCACCAGACGCCCCTGGATGCGCGAGGCCAGCCGATCAACGCAATCTTTAATTTTCACAAACCCAAAAAGTGCGCCGACCCCTTTCAGGGCAACAACCGTCCCCTTACTCAATGGAACTTGCGCGGCCCATTCATCGAAGCAACGCTCTATAAAATCGAGGAGTTCATCAGGCAAAAGGTCTTGCAGTAGCTCCGGTTCAGCAAAAAAGGATTCGGCGTAATCTTCTTTAGACATCCAGGTTGAAAAAGTCTCTGTCAGATCAAAACAGGCCCAATCATGCCCTTTTTGCCGGGTAACCAATTCAAATTCATCGATCTTGGCGCGGAAATGCAGTTCATCCGCCTCATCGTAAACACAGAAGACCACCCTCTGAGCGGCAGCGACGTCTGACCGCCAAGGGATTTCAATGTGCCGAGTATAGGATTTGAGCAATCGATCAAGCTTGTTCACTCACGAGCTCCTTTTCTTCCGCCGTCAATAGCTGCGGAAATTGCACCTCAACAACATCACCAATCGATTTAAAAATTATCCAACCGCGCCTGGAAGCCTCTTCTGCGAGTTCCTGCGCGCGTTCTCTGCCACAATCAAGCAGTTTGATGTACTCACTGGAAAAGAGGTTCAGTCCTCGAAATCCACAAAGATAAGCAATAAAGAGAGCATAAGAAACCGCACCAGCACTTACTTGGGGGTTAGCCCGATATTTTTTTGCTCTCCCTCTCAGATGTCCTGAACGAGTCCAACTCCCATTTACGTTCTGAGCGACTGATTTTAGCGTCGCTGGACTGAAGCGACTAGGATATTTTTTTTCGAATAGTGCTACCATCTGTTTGCGTGAAATCTGCTCATCTTCCACTGCACCAAGTATCAGCGAAGCACTATCCCGCAGTACTTCATCACGAGTATATGAACAAAGCAGGGCTAGTAAAGGGTGACTATTATTATCCCGCACCCAGAAGTAAAGCAGAGCTCGGAATAAAGTGACTTTCGGATCTAAGCTGTAGAGAGCTGTGAGATGGCTACCCGTCAGAATACGAGATTTACCAGAAGGTTTTGCCAGACAATTTTCTTCTTCTATCGCAGCTATATATGTTGCTTTTGAGGCATTCTCGACATTGACATAATCGAGGAGAGCCGTCAGCTCGTCCAGCATCATGGTTCGCGCTGTGTGAGCACCACCTTTCTTTCTTATGAACCCAAAGTTGCTAATAGAATTTTCCGTTTTATTCATTGAAAACTATTCCAAGTCATGATTGGCCCTTCCCTCTTGCCAACTTACCTTTTTTGATTTGTTCATTGCAGAACAGATCAAACTGTCGCTGTGCCAATTTTGACGGCGCTGACTTGCCATTTTCCCAACGATTCACTGTTGCGAAACTTACCCCCAAAGCATGGGCCAGCTCTTCCTGAGAAAGTTTCAGTTGCTGCCGAACATCCTTGACCTGCTCGGGGAAATTTTCGGGTTGTCGAATCATCGGCTCAACCTCTTTCGCATAGAGTTACAAGCAATCGAATTTTCAATCGGATCTAAGTAGATTCAAGTCGATAAAATATAACATTTGCTATGTGATATGCAAATTAAATGAGTATTCCCGAATGACACATTCATAGACAAATCAATCAGAACTCGACTTGAATTTTCCCAAAGAGCAGAACAACTTTTATTGATTGCCGGTATTCCAGACAAATCGATTCGTTATTTCCAGAAAAGTTCCTCCGGTTTTCCAGAGATAAGCCTCACTCTGGGGGCTCTGAACTCCGACCACGCCGGATCTCATAGGCCATCGAGCGAATGCGCCGCACCTGCTTCGGGGTCACCTTTGTTTTGAAAAAATGATCCACCAGGCTGATGACATCAATGATCCCAATTCGCTCACCCTCCCTAGCGTTGAGATAGAACTTGAGAATGTAGCGTTCAACCCGGGTCAGTTCCGGTTTTTGAATCAGCTCCAGGCGCCGGGCATGAGAAAAGTAACTCAGTGCCATACGCAGAAACCATTCCCTGTGCCAGACATCACGAATCATTGCCAGTCCCCGAAGTTCCATATCACTAACCGGTTCTTCAATGATATATTCGCGCTGCATTTTCCGGAGCAGTTTCATAGGGAGATCGGTAAGCATTGCTGCTGTTTCAAAGTCGAGGCCATTGTTCATCGTTATTCTCCTTGTATAATTGTCATATTGTGTTATCACAACTAGAAAAAGAGCCTCTGCTGGTTCCTGCAAAAAGTGCAAAATTAGTTATTGCTGTTTTTACAGCTTGTCCCACAGACACTTTCAGGAGTTGTTGCAGTTTTTGCAGTTGTGACAACAAGGGCTTTTTCTTCCTTCGTTAAAAGTTCCTGCTATTTATTCGACTCTGCCCATCACCTGCAGATGTGCATGATACTTGGTCGATGGCCGACCACCTGTTGCTTTGCTGCTTTGACGCTCAGCGCTCAACCAGTCGTATTCGATCAGCAGATCCAAGGCATCCTGTACTGTCGGCCGGTTGTCGAGTCCCGACCAGCCAGGACGCCAGACCTGCCAGCCGCTGAAGGGGGAGATCAGATCGCCCTTGCGAATACGCCTGAGAATCGCTTTGGCCGCTGCCACTTCGGGTAGAGTCACGGCGGCATAGACCCGCTGCGCATGACTTTCCAAATAGTCGGCCCAACCCAAGGCACGTTGAGTCGCTTGGACGTCTACCTGACCTTGTCCGGTATCGACCAGATGACAAAGCAACGCCAGAGCAGGAACCAGCTTGCGATACTTGGCCAGATGGCTCTCCATAGCCGGATGCAGTTCATCTGAGCGCAGGCGCTGTTCAAGATTGCCCCGCCACTGTCGAAACAGGACCAGAGCATCAGGATCAAAGCGCAGAATTGGTGGTCCATCCTCGTTAGCCTCTGCACCAATTTCCAACGCATCCAGGTTGGCCAGGCGGCGAAATATCTGCCGGGATCGTGTTCTGGCCAGATCATGTGGTGGCCGATCGACTTCTCGCCATTGGCCATTCATATCAGGCCAGACCAGCAACCCGAAACGCTGCAACAAACCATCATCCGCCGCACCACCATGAAGTGCAGTACGTACATAGCCAGCAAGTCGACCAGGCTGTGTTGAACCAAGCAGAGACAGACAGAGTGCCGGGATATGCAGATTTAGACCACGACCAATACGGTCGAAGGTGTAACCACTGTCACCGTTCCAGGCGGTCAGGTAAAAACCACGTGCGGCGGCATTATCTTCACGGTCGAGCCATTTCAGAAGCGACATGATTTCATCACGGTGCACCAGAATGCCATCAGGGTTCTGGCGAAGCAGTTCACCCAGAGCCTCGACACTACTGTCACTGCTCAGGTAACGCTTCTGGACAGGGGGATCAGGCGGAGCAGACAATAAATCGCTACCGATATCGGCCTTCGGATCTTTGGTCAATTTGCGCCGCACAGATTTTTCTGCAGCTTCACGTTTCAGCTTGTGCGCCAGCAACGCAACTTCATGTTTAACCAGTGCACTTTGAAACTCTTCTGCTGACTCGTGAACCAGGCGCTTGATAGGTGAAAGCATCGACTCCATGGCGGGTGATTTCATTAATCCTGGACGTCCAACCAGAAGCCCCCAGAGATTTGGCACTACAACCCAATCTGTTTGTTCCTGGGGACCGATGGCTATTTGTCGCCCGACCACTCCGGCAAGCGCCACAATCGCCGCCACCGCAGGGTAGTCAGGTGGACACTGCATACGCTCCCAAGTATCCATGACCCATGGCGTTAGTGCTGCCGGCAACAGACTCTCATCAAATGACCTCACCGGAGGCAATTCAGCGGGAAGTGGGCGGGGGTCATTTCTACATGACACCGCGCCCTCTCCTACTGCTTGCGCAGAGCAAGGACCAGCATCATCCTGCTCATGCGCTGAAAGAGATTTCATATGTTTTTGACTCCTTCGTGTGTAGTACAGACAGGGAATCCTCCAAACGGTATCATCAGAGCTTCTAGTGAAACTTCGCAGACCCTCGCTCCCCATGGATGGCTGACGGCTTCGCCTACCCTTCCACCGGGAGGGTCGTCGCGCTTGGGCGCGTCTGCTTTCTGGCAGAGTGAAACCGACAGAAAACCAATTGCTTGCGCATTCTTAAACAGCTAAAAAGCACGTTCTAGCGGGAAACTGAGAGTCTTCCCCACGACCGATGATTCCGTTTTCAAGGGTGCTTAATAGGTTTCGGCACGTAAAGTCAGAACCTCTTCGACTTTCCAGACAACGACCTTAGGACCAAATCGATAGGGAGCCGGAAATCGACCCGTCTTGCAGCCGGCAAGCCAACAACTGCGAGAGACAGGAATAATCGGCGGAATTGGCGGGTTTGCTTTGGGATCACCGATAATCTGATTGAGTCGTAGGTATCCGGTTTCGGGAATGGGATTGTTTGACATGATTTTTCTCCTTCGAGACTTAAGGGATGGACGGGAGAAATTCCAGTCCTATCTATTAAATGGGGTGAAGGGGAATGCATTTTTGAAGAAAATTGAAAAATAATGGACTCAGTTGATGTTCCCTGACCGACATGGACACCATACAGAACAAAAAACACATGTATAAACAATATGATACGATTTATAAAATGTAAAATATTGACAGATGAAAAAAACTAAAAAAGTTTTTTACAGGTCAAAAAAGATGTAGGACAACAGGATTATTGTGTCATTTCCAATTGATTTAGATAGTCGTCCTAGCGCTGCATCGGTGGAAACCGCATATCACGAAATTGCGTGCGTTTGTAGCACAACCCATGGTACCGTAAACTTAATTGTGCTTCGATCAGATCGACGCGCTCCTGCAGCATCGCGTCAACCAAGGAACGAAAGACAACCTTATTAACTGGTTTTCTGTCAGCAGGAAAAAACCGTTACAACAAGCGTCAATTATGTTTTAGGGGTAGTTTTAGGGGTAGATTGAATAGAATAATTTTAAAAATGCTATAATTTCAATGTATTGGGGTGTTAGTTTGAGGCTCGCCTTCGCACCAAATTTTAAAGGCTCTAAGATCTTATGATTTTAGGGCCTTAGTTTTTCCAGGCTGCGTTTGTGTGCAAGTTTGCGTCCCGAAATATAGCATACTTCTGATATCGATCAGCCTACTATAAAAATAAATCTGTCCCATTTTCGTCTCTTCTTGTCGAGAATTGCTGAATAGCTATAATAACACGTGAATACAAAATAATGGGACATAATGCCCCATAGGGTCATATTGCCCCACCCCTCTCCCTCGTAACCCCTTGTTTTTACAGCATCGGCTCTTGGCATACTGCCTGCAGTTAAACTCAGCATAACTTATTTATTAGAGTCTTTGACGTTACCTCCTTCGTTCATCTCAGTTCACCTGACGTACTGCTCAGCGCCAAGTGAACACTAAATAAGTTATTGAACAATACCTCCTTAGTTTATCTTGGGGAACCAGCAGGGTTCCCCATTTTTTTGTCCAATTTTTCTCAACACAATTATTTTTCCTGCTGCATTTTTAGACCGTGGATGCTGATTAAGTGGGTGCCGCACTGTTCCTCTGTATGTTATCGATCAAATTCTCTAAGTTTTAAAAACGCATGCCCCTGATGATTTCCAGGGACATTCGTCTTGGGAAAAATAGGGACATTCCCCGGTTTTGAGTGTTCTGGACGAATATAGAGTGTAGC
>JAOZOH010000103.1 GCA_029933365.1 Desulfuromusa sp.
GTTATAGCCGTGTAGAAGTAGCAAAAGAAGACAATAAAGGCAATATAAAAAATATTGTACACCCAGTGTGATGGCGACAGATAAGCGGACATTGTCTTCACCCAGGGCGCATCAATAAAGTTTGCTATAGTTGCAGGGAACATCATAATAGAACTTGCAAAGATTGGCGGAATGACACCACTCATATTAATTTTCAGTGGCAGATGACTCGCTTGTCCACCCATATTGCGCATGCCCACAACACGCTTAGCATAGTGAATAGGCACCCGCCGCTGGGCACGTTCCATGTACACAATTGCACCAACAGTTACAAACATTAAAGCAAGAATAAAGACGACAATAGTCGGCGACATGGCGCCGGTTTGCACCAAACGAATCGAGTTAACGATAGCGGAAGGCATTCCGGCCACGATACCAGCAAAAATAATCAAAGAGATACCATTACCAATACCCCGTTCCGTAATTTGCTCACCCAGCCACATGATAAAGGCGGTACCAGCTGTCAGGGTAATAACCGTCATTAAAATAAACCCAACGCCGGGATCAGGAACGACAGGCTCACCAGCAGGACCTACCATCGACTGTAAACCAGTTGCGATACCAGTCCCTTGGATTATTGCCAGGACAATCGTACCGTAACGTGTGTATTCTGTGATTTTTTTGCGCCCAGCCTCACCTTCCTTAGAAAGCTTTTCAATCGGTTCAAAAACAACAGTTAACAGTTGCAGAATGATCGATGCACTGATGTACGGCATAATCCCGAGAGCGAAAACAGCCATTTGCTGCAGAGCACCCCCAGTGAATGCACTGACCAGACCGAGTAACGTTCCCTCTGTTCCCTCAAAAAACTTGGCGAGAACCTGGGCATCGATACCGGGAGTCGGGACATGACAACCCACCCTGTACACAGCCAGCATAGACAGAGTGAAGAGAATCCTCCGCCGCAGCTCGGGAATAGCTAGTATATTCTGCAGCGTTGACATAATTTAGAGGACCTCAACCTTACCACCAGCTGCTTCTATTTTTGCTGCAGCAGACTTACTAAACTTGTGTGCTTTAACAGTTAGTGCTTTAGTTAAATCACCATCTGCTAAGATCTTGATTCCGTCCTTAATACCGCTGACCAAACCAGCTGTTCCGTACAACTCCAAGTCAACCACTGAACCAGAATCAAAAACCTCAAGATCACGCAAGTTTACCAAATTATAGACCTTCTTATTTCTGGAGACAAAACCACGCTTTGGGATTCTCCGCTGCAGAGGCATTTGACCACCCTCAAAACCGGGCTTAACGCCACCACCACTGCGAGCATTCTGCCCTTTGTGTCCTTTGCCAGAAGTTTTTCCGGTTCCAGAACCAATGCCTCGACCAATACGTTTTCTATTCTTTGTTGAACCGGGAACCGGCTTAAGATTGCTTAAATCCATCTTACTATCCTCTGCGTGTTATCAGTCTTCAACCGCAACCATATGTTCAACTTTTCGGATCATCCCACGAATTTCCGGGGTATCCTGCAAAGCAACTGTCTGATGCAAACGATTCAATCCGAGCCCCTTAAGCACTTTGGCAAAATAGGCTTTACGACCGATCGGACTTTTTTTCAGGGTGACTTTTACTTCCGCCGCCATTGTTTCGTTCTCCTAGATCCTGGAACTCTAATCCGTGACAATACCACGACGGGCATTGATCTCTTCAGGGCTCTTGAGCATTTTCAGTGCACTCATTGTTGCCTTGACTACGTTGTGTGGATTATTCGAACCCAGACATTTAGTCAGTATATTACCAATCCCGACTGCTTCAAGAATCGGACGAACAGCACCACCTGCAATAACACCCGTACCATCGGACGCCGGCTTCAAAAGCACTCTCCCTGCACCAAACTTGCCGATGACATCATAAGGGATTGTCCTTCCCTCCTGAATTGGAACCTTTATCAAGCTTTTCTTAGCCTGTTCAACGCCTTTACGGATAGCCTCTGGTACCTCTTTTGCTTTACCGAGTCCATAACCTACGTGGCCATTTCCATCACCAACAACGACAAGGGCAGAAAAACTAAACCGCCGTCCACCTTTGACAACTTTAGAGTTACGGTTGATATGAATGACCCGATCGGTCAATTCTAATTCACTGGGATCAATATGCAGCACTAACCTTCTCCTCTACAGCTTTAAGCCGGCTTCCCGAGCAGCATCAGCAAGCGCCTGAATACGCCCCTGGTACAGAAAACCGTTACGGTCAAAAACGACATTGTTGATATTCTGGTCAAGTGCCTTTTTGGCGATCATACTACCAACAGCCTTAGCCGCCTCTACATTACCTTTATTGGTCATATCCACATCATTGCCAAGAGTAGAGGCCGCAACTAAAGTTTTGCCGGTTGCATCCTCAATAATCTGGGCATAAATATGCTTTGCACTACGAAAAACAGAAAGGCGCGGGCACTCACTGGTTCCTCGTATTTTTTTTCTAACCCTTGCTTGACGTTTAAGTCGTGACTCACGTCTCTTTTGGGAAACATCCACTGTTCTGCTCCTTACTGAAGAACTATTTACTTACCAGCTTTACCAGCTTTACGCATGATATGCTCATCCGCATACTTAATCCCTTTGCCTTTATAGGGCTCAGGTTTGCGGAACGAACGAATCTTCGCAGCGGCAGAACCAACAAGCTGCTTATCTGTCCCCTTCACGGAGAGTTTGGTCTGTTTTTCAATCTCTACACCTATTCCATCAGGAAGATGATAGACAACTGGATGAGAATAACCCAGAGCCAAAGTCAAAACATTACCGCTTATCTCGGCACGATAGCCGACACCATTGATTTCCAAATCCTTTTGAAAACCTGTGGTAACGCCCACAACCATGTTGTTGATCAAAGCCCTAGTAAGACCATGCAAAGCACCGTCTTGCTTGTTCTCTGAGGGCGAGGTAACTACAACCTGATCCGTTTCAACTGCAATTGTCATTCTTTCATGCAGTTTTTGCGAAAGCGATCCTTTTGGCCCGGCAACAGTCATAGCATTCCCATCAAGAGAAATTTTAACTCCTGAAGGGATAGGAACTGGTAATTTACCGATACGTGACATTATTGAAGCTCCTTGTTCTGTATTACCAGACGGTACAGATAACTTCGCCACCAACTTGAGACTGGCGGGCAGAAGCATCATCAAGAACTCCCTTGGATGTCGACAGAATCGAAATACCAAGGCCATTCTTTACTCGTGGAATCTCATCCTTACCAACATAAACACGACGACCTGGGGTAGAAATTCGTTTTATCTCGTGGATGATTGGCTCCTGGTTATTATCATACTTCAGATATATACGCAGTATGCCTTGCTTATTATCACTAATAACTTTGGTATTCTTGATGTATCCAAGGTTTTTCAGTACACCTGCTACTGCAACCTTGACATTACTCGATGGCATATCAAGTTTAGCGTGACCTGCCATCCCAGCATTTCTAATACGGGTTAACATATCAGCCATCGGATCAGTCATAGACATGAATGGATCTCCTTCTTGCTGTTACCAGCTGGACTTGACAACTCCAGGAAGCTTACCTTCGGATGCCAGTTTCCGCAGACAAATTCTGCACATATCAAATTTGCGATAATAAGCACGCGGACGACCACATATCGGGCAGCGATTATACTCACGAACCGCAAACTTTTTAGGTCGCTTTGCTTTGGCAATCATTGATTTTTTCGCCACAATATTCCTCCGCTTTTCAGCTTTATTTTCTAAATGGCATACCGAGACCGGTCAATAGTGCACGACCTTCCTCATCGGTACGAGCCGTTGTTACAATGGTGATATTCAAACCAGACACCTGAGCTATCTTGTCCAGGTCAATTTCTGGGAATATCAACTGCTCACGAATCCCCAAGGTATAGTTTCCTCGGCCATCAAAAGCCTTAGCGGAGATCCCTTTAAAATCACGTACCCGCGGCAGTGCAACGTTAACTAAACGATCTAGAAATTCCCAGGCACGGTCTTGACGTAAAGTCACACACGCACCAATAGGCATATCTTCACGCAGTTTGAACCCAGCGATCGATTTTTTAGACTTGGTTATAACAGCCTTCTGGCCACTGATTCTCGCCAACTCATCCACTGCAGATTCCAACAGCTTGGGATTCTGGATTGCCTCACCTAGGCCTACATTCAGAACTATTTTTTCCAATCGGGGAACCTGCATAACAGTTTTGTACTGAAACTCCTTCATCAGAGCGGGTACCTGCTCTTGAAGGTATGTCTGTTTTAACCTGGCCATCGAACTCTCCGTTTATTTATCAACACTCTCGTTACATTTCTTACAGAAACGAGTCTTACTGCCGTCCTCTAGCAATCGAACCCCGGTACGCGTTGCCTGATTACACGATCCACAGACAAGCATGACATTAGAAAGGCTCAATGGCGCTTCTTTTTCAATAATTCCACCCTCTGGATTAAGCTGATTCGGGCGGGTGTGGCGCTTGATAACGTTGAGGCTTTCGACAACAACACGACCTTTTGCAGGATAAACACGCAAAACCTTGCCAGTTTTACCTTGTTCCTTTCCAGCAATAATTTTTACTACATCATTTTTTTTAACATGTAATTTTGCAACAGACATCGCTTTAACTCTCCAACTGTCTAAATTTATAATACTTCAGGGGCCAGCGAGACAATTTTCATAAAGTGGCGTGCACGCAACTCACGAGCAACAGGGCCAAAAATACGGGTACCAAGAGGCTCATTTCCCGTACTGACTACCACTGCAGAATTACCATCAAAGCGAATGAAAGAACCGTCCTGGCGAGGTATTTCCTTAGCTGTACGAACAATAACAGCGCGAACAACATCGCCTTTCTTGACCTTCGAATTGGGCAAGGCCTCTTTTACGCTACAAATAATAATATCGCCGACACCGGCATACTTACGTTTTGAGCCTCCAGGAACTTTGATACAACAAAGTTTCTTGGCTCCCGAGTTATCTGCTACGCTAAGCATTGTTTGCATCTGAATCATGGCTAGTTCTCCTACGCGGTAACGGCTTTTTCTAAAATCTGACGCACACGCCAGCGTTTGCCCTTTGACAGTGGTCTCGTTTCGACAATGAGAACCTTATCACCAATACCACAACTATTAGACTCGTCGTGAGCCTTACAGCTGACTTTACGTTTGATGAATTTTTTATATACGCTGTGCTTGACCAGATTATCGACCCGGACAACTACAGTTTTGTCCATTTTATCGCTGACAACGACACCGACTCGAGTGCTTCTGTTACCTCGTTCTTCGCTCATTTTTCCTCACACACACTAAGCATTCAGCTTGCTGGAAAGAACAGTTTTCACCCGTGCAACGTCTTTACGCACTTGCGCAACCCGGGCTGTATTCTCCAGATGACCGGTATGCAACTGAAACTTTAAGTTAAATAATTCCTGCTGCAATTCTTGTGTTTTAGTTTGTAATTCCTCAACACTGAGATCTTTGATTTCACTAACTTTCATCGCCAACCTCTCTTCTGACAAACTTTGTCCTCATCGGCAGCTTATGAGCTCCCAGACGAAAAGCTTCTCGCGCCACTTCTTCCGTAACGCCCTGCATCTCATAGAGCATATGACCAGGTTTAACAACGGCAACCCACTTTTCCGGAGACCCCTTACCTTTACCCATCCGAGTTTCTGCAGGCTTACTGGTTAAGGGCTTATGCGGAAAAATACGAATCCAGATTTTACCGCCCCGCTTAATATGACGCGTCATCGCACGACGTGCAGCTTCAATTTGACGAGAAGAAAGCCAGCTACACTCCAAGGCCTGTAAACCATAATCGCCAAAGCTCACCTCAGTACCGCGCGACGCCTGACCGGTCATCCGCCCAGTAAACTGTTTTCTTCGTTTAACTTTTTTCGGCATTAACATGACAAGCTACTCCTGATCAGCCGGCAGGCTGTTCTTTCTCTTTACCTAGCACCTCACCTTTAAAGATGAGAACCTTTACGCCGATAATGCCATAAGTTGTCATAGCTTCGGCAAATCCATAATCAATATCAGCTCGCAAGGTATGCAGAGGAACGCGACCCTCACGATACCATTCGGTACGACTCATCTCAGCGCCTCCAAGACGGCCAGCGCAGTTAATTTTGATCCCTTTTGCGCCAAATTTAAGAGCCATGCTGACGCTACGCTTCATGGCACGACGAAAAGCAACCCGCCGCTCCAGCTGTAAAACGATATTTTCAGCAACAAGCTGCGCGTCAACTTCAGGCTTACGCACCTCCTGAATATTAATAAAACATTCATCATCAGTAATCTTGGCAAGATCCTTTTTCAACACTTCCACTTCAGAACCTTTTTTACCAATGATAATCCCAGGGCGAGCAGCAAAAATGTTAATTTTAACCTTGTTCGCGGCACGCTCCAGCTCAATCTTTGAAATACCTGCGTGATACAGCCGTTTTTTGAGAAAGTTACGCAATTTTAAATCTGCATGTAACTTTACAGCATAATCGGAATCTGCATACCAGCGGGATTCCCAAGTCCGGTTAATTCCCAGACGAAATCCTATAGGATGAACTTTCTGACCCAAAGGGATACCTCCTCGACTTACTTCACATCCAGAACCACAGTGATGTGGCTGGTAGGCTTACGAATTCGACTGGCACGACCCTGAGCACGGGGCATAAAACGTTTGAGCGCTGGACCCTGATCAACCATAACTGTTTTTACAAACAGCAAGTCTACATCAGAAACACCGCCTTGCTCAGCATTTGCAACAGCAGATTTCAACAATTTTGACAAAATGGGCGCAGTTTTCTGGGGAGAAACCTGAAGAATATTCATAGCCTCCTGAATCCCTTTGCCACGCACCATATCAACAACGAGTCTCGCCTTACGCGGAGAGAGCCGAACGTTCCTTAATTTTGCTTGTGCTTCCATCTTTGCGAACTCCTGTCAGAAAACGTGGAACTCTATCTGACCTTACTTTTCCTGTCACTTCCGTGCCCATAGTAGGTACGGGTCGGCGCAAATTCGCCCAACTTATGCCCAACCATATTTTCGCTGACAAAAACCGGGATGAACTTTTTGCCATTATGTACGGCAAAAGTCAAGCCAACAAATTCAGGGATAATGGTCGAACGACGTGACCACGTTTTAATAACCTTATTCCGGCTTGCATCTCCTTCAAGATCTACATTCCGTAACAGGCTCTCTTGAACATAAGGCCCTTTTTTAATTGATCTTGCCACGATCTACTCCTAGAAGCTTAAATTACTTTTTATTTCTACGACGTACGATAAATTTATCCGTGCGACTGTTCGTTCTGGTTTTATACCCTTTTGTAGGTACGCCCCAAGGAGTCACAGGGTGGCGACCACCGGAGCTCTTCCCTTCACCGCCACCATGAGGGTGATCAACAGGGTTCATTGCAACGCCACGAGATTGAGGTCGCTTACCTAACCAGCGGTTCCGGCCAGCCTTACCAATCTTTATTTTCTCAAAATCAAGGTTACCGACCTGACCAATAGTTGCACGGCAATCCTGAATTATCAAACGGACTTCACCGGAAGGCAAGCGCAACTGAGCGTAACGTCCCTCTTTTGCAGCAATCATGGCATAAGCACCGGCACTTCTTGCCAACTGACCACCTTTGCCCACCTTGAGTTCAACATTATGCACCCAAGTTCCCAGCGGGATAGAACGAATCGTCATGGTATTGCCAGGACGGATATCCGCCGAATCACTTGCGACAACATTATCGCCCACGTTTAAACCATTTGGCGCAAGAATATAGCGTTTTTCACCATCGGCATAAAACAATAATGCAATCCGGGCACTACGATTTGGATCATACTCGATCGCAGCAACCCGAGCAGGTACTTCTAATTTATCGCGACGAAAATCAACAATCCGGTACTGACGCTTGTGTCCACCACCAGTATGTCGCTTGGTTATACGCCCTGAATTGTTCCGTCCACCGGAACGGTTTAGTGGTGCCAACAGTGATTTTTCTGGCTTGCTTTTAGTGATCTCTTCAAAAGTAGAAGAGGTCATATGCCGACGGCCATCCGATGTTGGTTTGAATTTTTTGATACCCATAATAACTACTCCGTACCTGCTAAGCGCACCGCCCTACACGCCATAAAAATCTATATTTTGACCCTCTTCCAGAGTCACATATGCCTTTTTCCAGTTATTACGTTGGCCCAAGTTACTACCAACCCGCTTCATTTTGCCGCGAAACTGAATCGTATTAACCGCCTTAACCTTTACATTAAACGCCTTTTCAACGGCCTGTTTAATTTCAATTTTGTTGGCACCACGGTCGACCTCAAAAGTAACAATCTGCGAACTTTCCTTAAGCAAATTTGCCTTTTCAGAGATCAGAGGCTTGCGTATAATTTCATACAGAGGTTTCATTTTTCCAAAGCTCCTTCAATCTCACTTGCCGCAGCGTCGGTCAAAACCAGATTAGGGTACTTGAGAATATCGTAGACATTCACCCCTTCGGCGCGTAAAACTTTTACATTTTTCAAATTACGTGCTGAGAGTTCAACCTTGGCGTCCGCCTGATCAATGACAACTAAAACACCTTCCAAATCAAAGCGCTTAATTAGCTGATCAAAAGATTTGCTGCTGATCTTATCCATCACAAGATCTTTTACAACTATAAGCTTTTCAGCTTGGAATCGCGCCGACAAAGCACTACAAAGAGCTGCCTTTTTGACTTTACGGTTCAGCTTAAAAGTATATGAGCGGGGAGATGGACCAAAAGCAGCACCACCACCAACGAAATGGGGGGCACGGATGGTTCCCTGTCGGGCATTACCAGTCCCCTTCTGCCGATATGGTTTTTTACTTCCGCCAGCAACTGCACTACGATTTTTTGTTGCGGCAGTTCCTTGACGACGAGAAGCTAATTGGTAACGAACCATGTCATGCAAAAGATATTCTTTAACCTCAGTATTAAAAATGCCATCAGCAAGCTCACGCTCACCAACCTGCTTTTTATCCTGATCATAAATTTGTACAGTTGCCATTTATCTACTCCTAATCCGTAGAGCCTAAGCTTTGATCCCTTTGCGGATTTCAATCAAACCATTCTTCGGCCCGGGGACAGCACCACGCACAAAGATTAGATTCTGTTCTGGACGAACATCTACAACAATAAGATTCTGGGTTGTCACACGAACGTTACCCAACTGACCAGGCATTTTTTTACCCTTAACAACCTTTGCAGGCCATGCGGATTGACCAATAGCTCCTGGCCTGCGCTTAAACATAGAGCCATGAGTTGCGCGGCCACCGGAGAATCCCCAGCGCTTAATAACACCTTGGAATCCCTTACCCTTACTGACCCCAGTAATATCAATCCGATCTCCGGGATTAAACATGCCACAAACAAGCTGATCGCCTACGGCACATTCACCTAAAAGTTTAAATTCACGCACATAGGTAAAAGCCCCCTTACCGGTTTTTTTAAAATGCCCCATTTCCGGTTTATTGACTCGTTGTGAATCCTTTGCCTGAAAGCCAATCTGAACAGCTTCGTAACCATCAGAAACTGAAGTTTTTTTCTGCAGCACAGTACATGGTCCAACTTCCAGAACTGTTACTGGAATGCGTTGTCCGTCAGCAGCAAAAATTTGGCTCATGCCTATTTTTTTTCCTAATAATCCGTTGGTCATTGTTGTGCCCTTAAATCGCTGTAAGTCTAACGCTTAAAGCTTTATCTCTACGTCAACCCCAGCCGACAAATCAAGTTTCATCAAAGCATCAACTGTCTGCTGTGTTGGTTCCATAATGTCAAGAAGACGCTTATGTGTACGAATCTCAAACTGCTCACGGCTCTTTTTATCGACATGCGGTCCACGCAATACGCAATATTTATTAATAATCGTAGGCAGTGGAATCGGGCCAACCAAGCGAGAACCAGTCCTCTTAGTCGTATCAACAATTTCCGCAACTGCCAGATCGAGCAAGCTGTGATCATAGGCCTTCAGGCGAATTCTTATTTTCTGGGTAGACATCTATTTTACCTCGTATTACTCGATAACTTCGCTGACCACACCGGCACCGACAGTTCGGCCACCTTCGC